>JAUVZA010000004.1 GCA_030602805.1 Dehalococcoidia bacterium
GGCTGAAGGAAGAACTAAAACCCCGCCAGGATGTGGTCGACTTGATTTCTGAAGCTATAGAGGAGCAGCCTTCACCTAATTTAGGTGAGGGTGGCGTAGTCAGGCAAGGATTTTCTGAGGAACTGGATAGCCTTCGCCTGGCATCTAAGAGTGCTAAGCAATATCTGGCTAATCTGGAGAGTCAGGAACGAGAGAAAACCGGGATTAAATCGCTAAAGGTAGGCTTTAATAAGGTCTTCGGTTACTATATTGAGGTGTCCAAATCTAACCTGTCTCAGGTGCCTCAGCACTATATCAGGAAGCAGACACTGGTTGGTGGTGAGCGCTTTTTCACCCCGGAGCTAAAAGAGTATGAGTCGCTGATTTTGAATGCTCAGGATAGGCTTGCTGAGCTTGAGACTGATATCTTTCGTCGGGTATGCCATCAGGTAGCCACCGCCAGCGAGCGCATTCTGGCTGTAGCCGATGCTCTGGCTAATACGGATGTTTTCTCCAGCTTGGCTGAGGTAGCTATGCGCTATAGCTATGTCCGCCCCAAGTTAACTACGGATAACGAGATAATTATTAAAGAAGGACGCCACCCGGTAGTAGAGGGAAGCCTGATTGATAGTAGCTTTGTGCCTAATGACACCTACTTATCTAATGATGATGCCCAGCTTATTATTCTTACTGGTCCTAATATGGCGGGAAAGTCAACCTACTTGAGGCAGGTAGCCTTGATTGTGCTTTTGGCGCAGATTGGTAGCTTTGTCCCAGCCTCCTCAGCTACTATTGGTGTAGTTGACCGTATCTTTACCCGAATTGGTGCCAGGGAGGATATAGCGGCGGGTCAATCTACCTTTATGGTGGAGATGGTGGAGGCAGCCAATATTCTGAATAATGCTACACCGCGCTCGCTAATTATCCTTGATGAGATTGGGCGGGGCACCAGCACCTACGATGGGCTGTCTATAGCCCGGGCGGTGGCTGAGTATATCCATAATTATCCCAAGCTTGGGGCAAAGACGCTGTTTGCCACTCATTTTCATGAGATGGTAGAGCTAGCTGGTTTTCTGCCCCGGGTGAAGAACTTCAATATTGCTGTAGCCGAGGAGGGTGGGGAGGTCATCTTTTTATACAGGATTGTGCCCGGCGGGGTTGATAAAAGCTACGGTATTCATGTAGCTAAGCTGGCCGGGCTGCCCAAATCGGTGGTGCATCGGGCTCAGGAGGTATTGGAAGAGCTTGAGGAGGATAGCGGTAAAGCCTTGGCTAAACGCTCACCCAAGGGCCGCCGACCCAAAGAAGCAGTGCCTCAACAATTGCCTCTCTTAGGGCAAAAGTCACCGCTTTTAGAAGAACTGGAGAAACTTGAGATTGACTCCCTCACCCCGCTGGAAGCCCTAACCAAGCTCTACGAATTACAAAAGAAGGCAAGGGAGGGGTAAGACAGACCAATCAAGTAAACGCTTACTTACACTGTCGTCAACTCGTTGATGTGGCCTCCCATGCCTTTTAACCTATTCTGCCACTAAGGCAAGCCTTTGCGACTGGACGTTTACACGGCCTTGACGATAAGGTAACATTTTTGATATAGTTCACTAAACAAGGCTACACAATGATTCCAGAAAGGTCTTAGGCGGCAAACTTGAAAGGTGGTCGCCAGTTTATTGTTGTCATACAAACGATGAGAAAGGAGGGCAAGCATTGACTGTTACAGCATTAACAGCTCACAGGGTCCTCGACGAACTCAAGAAATGTGGCATTACCCATATCGTTTGGCTTCCCAGTAGCGAGACCCGATTCATGGATGACGCCATGATGAGCCAACACGAACTCACCCTCGTTGGGGTATGTCGTGAGGGAGAGGCTATAGCTATCGCTGCCGGTCTCATGCTAGGGAGCAAGGAACCAGTGGTGATGCACCAAAACACTGGCTTCTTCGAGTCGGGAGATTCGGTTAGAGGTTTAGCCTTGGGTCTCCGACTTCCCCTGCTCCTACTGATCGGCTACCGAGGTTGGCGACGCGACGCCCCTATAACCGATTCTGCTGCCATCTTCACTGAGCCGATTCTGGACACTTGGGGCATTAAACACTACTTGGTGGAGACTGACCGAGACGTGGAAAGAATCTCAATGGGCTACAAGGAAGCGCACGAGACTAACAAGCCGGTGGCGATTCTAATTGGACGGGAGTATGAATAACCATGATGGAAAGCTTCGAAGCCCTAAAGGTTATTTCGCAGCATCGGGGCAACGCAATTATAGTTGCTACCATGACGGCACACCTCGAATGGCCCCAGATATCTACCAATCCAGATCTAGACCTAATGTTTAGCGGAGCCATGGGAAAAGCCTCATCTATGGGTCTGGGATTAGCTTTGGCTCAGCCTGACAAGAAGGTCATTGTGCTGGATGGTGATGGCAGCCTCCTGATGAACCTGGGCAGTTTAGTGACCATTGCCAACATGGCTCCTCGTAACCTGATTCACTTCGTGTTCGAGAACACTGTTTACCGTATTACTGGGGGCCAGCCCATTCCTGCGGCTGGCAAATTCAGTTTCATAGCCCTAGCTAGAGATGCAGGGTATGCCAACGTGCATGAGTTCGAGGACTTGGAGAGCTTGGAAAACAACTTAGAAACTGTCATAAACCAAGTAGGGCCTACCTTTGTCTGTCTGAAACTTCTACCAGCTACCGAGAGGCCGCCCTTCCCATTTGTTAGAACTGCCGACATAATCTCTCGATTCAGGGCAGCCTTACAGCGCTCTTCTCACTAGCCAGCCCAGCAGCTATCCTTCTTCGGGCAAAAACCGCCACTTTTGGAGGAGGGGGTCTCAGGGGTAAGGCAAAAGCCTCACTAAATAACTTTATTCAGGCAGAAAGCCTATCAGCCGTTTTTGACTACATAATTTCTCAGTGTGCCTATCGGCTCTATCTTTATCTCTACCGTATCGCCGGGATACATCGGACCAATGCCGCTGGGGGTACCGGTAGCGATGATATCACCCGGCAGCAGAGTCATTACATGGGATATGAAATTTATCAGTTCTGGAACGGAGTAGATAAGGTCGTTAGTGTTGCCCTGCTGTTTGAGCTCCCCGTTTAGGTATGTTTCCAAGACAACACTTCCCGGGTCAAGTGCAGTCTCGATACAGGGTCCAACGGCGGCAAAGGTATTAAAACCCTTGCCTCGAGTCCACTGCTTGTCCAAGCTTTGCAGGTCACGCGCCGTAGTATCGTTAAAGCAAGTGTAGCCCAAGACATAGTCTAGTGCGCCTTCTACTGATACTCGCCATACTGGTTTCTTTATCACTACTCCCAATTCGCCTTCGTAGTCAACTCTGTGGGAGGCAGAGGGATAAGTGATATTATCCTCAGGTCCTATCACTGCCGTTGATGGTTTCAGGAAAATTAAGGGGGCGTTGGGTAATGGCATTTTGGCTTCTTCAGCGTGGGCGCGGTAGTTGAGCCCTAAAGCCACTATTTTGGAGGGTAGGCATGGGGACAGGAGTTTAACCTCGTTTAGCTGATAGTAGCGGTCAGAAGGTTTGAGGTAGCGGTAAGGCTTATCCTCAATACCCTGAATGGATCCGCCATCTAAAATGCCATACCTGACCTTATTATCAACGGAAAAACGCACAATCTTCATGAGTTGGGAACAAGTTTACCTGCGTTGGTAATAGATTGCAAGTTTTCGCCCTTTCAAAAAACAATTTCCCTCCCCTCCTTGAAAAGAGAGGGGATTAGGGTGTCGACAGAGTCGCCTCTGACGAGGTGAGGTCACCATGTTAAAATGTTAAAAGTGTGGTTTGCACAAAATCTCTTTGACCTTAAGGTCGAAAAAGTCACTGGAATTAACCGGTCTGAGCACTACCGCGGTATCGGCGCCTCGGCCGGTGCCACCGATAGCAATAACATCTTCATCGGTGCGCACCAGACCGCCGTCAGCTGCCATCACCGCTATCTCACCAACAACCTTCATCCCCTGCCCAAAGATACGCAGAGTATTGGCGACTATATCTCCAATGATATAAGTATTAAATTTCTTACGCATGGCGGCACTCAATCCGCTAAAGGCGTGGGTAGTGGTAAATACTACGCCACCCTTACTCTCAACTATTTTCCTATTCTCCTCGGTGAATTCTTGGGTATTGGGTCCACGCATGCCAGTAAAGTGGCTTACCGCAATTATTTTAAACCCACTGAAAGCCTCAGTAGCTTTTACTGCAGTATCACCTACTGTGGATGCTACCACTATAGTTTTGATACCCAGCTCCTCGGCTCGCTGTCTGGCGATACGTAGCACTTCCTCAGTATTCTCCCTACCAGGATTTTCAAAATAGGTTGTCTTTAATTCCATTGCCTTTAAAAACCTCCTTCTCAAATGGTTTATGATATTCTACCACTAGACGCAAGTCTTTACTACTGTCTAGTAACCCTATCCCCTGTATCCCCTTCCCCTTACCAAGGGGAAGGGGAAGTAGTAGTAAGAGGGGCTAACGCCCCTCATAAACACCCCCAATATTTTGGGGAGATAAGAAAGTTTAAGAGAGGCTTCGCCTCTCTTTATATAATACCTCCCCCTCTCCTTGGTAAGGAGAGGTTCTGCCCTTAAGGGCTTGTCCCCTGCGGTGACCGCAGTAGCCCAGAGGGGGGATAAAGGGGGTGAGGTTGGTACTCCAGTCTCATTGCTTTGGTTATGTTCAGTATGATATAGTTTAGTCAATAATGGATGCTAAGATTGAGTTTATTCCTGGGGGCACGGTTACCTCACCTAAGGGGTTTCGGGCCGGTGCTACCTGCGCTGGGATAAAGAAAGAAGCTAATCATGGTTTAGACCTGGGCATCCTTTTTTCTGAAGCGTCGTGTGTGGCTACAGCTCTATTTACTACTAATAAGGTTAAGGCGGCACCTATAGTTTTGTGTCAAGAGCGGTTACAAGGTGGGAGAGCAGTAGCTGTAGTGGTAAATAGTGGTTGTGCCAATGCGTTTACTGGTGAGCAAGGTCTTAGGGATGCTGTTGAGATGGCAGGTTTAGCCGCTGAGAGGATTGGGGTATCACCTGAGAACGTTCTAGTGGCTAGTACCGGGGTGATTGGGGAGCAGTTGCCTATGAAGCTAATAAGACCTGGCATAGAGCAGATTGTTCTTTCTACCGAGGGCGGTCATTCGCTGGTAAAAGCGATGATGACCACCGATACCGTGCCTAAGGAGGTAGCAGCTAGGGTTGGTGGCAGTGGGTGTATTATTGGTGGGGTAACCAAAGGCTCAGGGATGATTCATCCTGAGCTGGCGACTATGCTTTGTTTCTTAACTACTGACGCCGCCGTAGACCTAGATTTTCTCAAGTTGGCGCTGCGGAAGGCGGTGGCTCTTTCCTTTAATATGGTTTCAGTTGATGGGGATACCAGTCCTAATGATATGGTTCTAGTAATGGCTAACGGGCTGGCGGGAAATAAGTCCACTCGCCTAGGCGAGCAAGATAGCAGGCAAGCTAGTGTTTTTCAGCAAGCTCTTGGCCAGGTTTGTATCTATCTGGCTAAATCTATTGCCCGTGATGGCGAGGGGGCAAGCAAGCTTATTGAGGTTACTGTTAGCGGAGCACCTAGTGTTGCTGAAGCCAGGTTAGCTGCCAGAACAATAGTAAGTTCACCCTTGGTGAAGACAGCGGTGCATGGCAGTGACCCTAACTGGGGACGGATTATAGCCGCAGTGGGGCGGAGTGGGGTGGAGGTAGTGGAATCAAAGATTGACCTTTACATTGGGGATATCGGTGTGGTAAAGGGGGGTAGACCTTTGCCCTTTGATAAGAGGAGTGTTGTAGAGGTTTTAAGAGGAAGTGAGGTATCTATAGGCTTAAATCTTAACCTGGGCACGGCTCCAGCCACCGCTTGGGGCTGTGACCTGTCTGAGGAATATGTAACTATTAACAGTCAGTACACAACTTGATAAATTGTTTATCAACGGAAGTTTGAAGAGGATTGGGTAGTAAGTTGGATAAAATTATTGTGGTTAAGCTCGGTGGTGTTACATTAGGTAGCCAAGATACTTCTATTGAGGATGTAGTTGAGCTTCAGCGGCAGGGTAAACTATTGATTATAGTGCACGGTGGAGGCAAATTAGTAACTGAGTGGCTTACCAAGCGAGGTATTTCCAGCCGATTTGTCCAGGGCGAACGGGTAACTGATAGAGCGACCCTTGAGGTGGTGATTTCAGTGCTAGCTGGCTTAGTCAACAAGAAGATTGTAGCTGCTATCAACAGTCTGGGAGGACAGGCGGTAGGTATTAGCGGCGTAGACGGAGCTCTTATTCAAAGTGAGGTTACGGACATAGAGCTGGGCTATGTTGGTAGAATGGTGAAGGTAAACCTTGCTCCCTTGGAAGCTCTCTTACAATCAGGTTATATCCCGGTAGTGGCTCCGCTTGGCCTCCGTTCTAGAGATAAATCAGACAAAGCACCACAGATACTTAACATTAATGCTGATGTTGTAGCTGGTGAAATCGCTGCCGTCATTGGAGCCGAAAGACTTATCTTTTTAACCGATGTGGTTGGTATCTGTAACCAGCAAGGCAGGTTGCTGCCTCAGCTATCGCCCAGTGAAGCTGAAGCTTTAATGGTTTCAGGTGTGGCTTCGGGGGGGATGATTCCCAAGATTAAAGCCTGTCTGAGAGCCTTGTCTAATACTTCAACTACCTGCATTATAGATGGTGGACAGCCCCATTCCTTGTTCAGGAATGTAGAGGAAGGTAGTGGCGGCACAACAATAAAGGCCTCTAGTCGAAGGTAACGGAGAGTGTAAGAGAGGCTTTGCCTCTCTTCAGAAGACCCCCCTCTCCTTTGGCCGAGCGGTATGAAAGGTATAACTTTTGTTAAGACTTTCTCCTTAGCCCAGTAAAAGCCTTTAAGACCGGGGTATTTATCCAGAAGCTTATCCACTTTTTACTTTTTCTCGTTGCTGAGCCTTTCCCTGCCTACCAGAAATACCTTCTTCGGTATCTGCACCTTTCTCTTTCGGTATACATCCTGCTCTATTCTTCTAGCTTCATCTACCCTCGTATTGGAATCGGCAATCACGTGGATATCGCCGCTCCTTCGCTAGAGAGGGGCGATATGGACCTTTACATTTATAGCCTTAAAACGATAATGGCCGAGAAGTTTAGAGATACCCCAGGGGTTCATATGTATCAGGCTCCGGCTACCTCCCTTTCCCTGGTTCTTAACCCCGCCCCGGCCCCAGAAGGACAGTTGAACCCTTTCTTCATAAAAGAGGTAAGATTTGCCCTCAACTACATAATAAATCGAGAGTTTGTAGCCCACGAGATTTTTAAAGGCATGGCGGTGCCCATGCTTGCTCACGTAGGCCCCTTTGACTATGACTATCTTAACCTTTATCCACTGGTGCGGGAATACAATATCTCTTACCAACCTGAGCTGGCTGGCAGAATAATAAAGGAAGCGATGACAAAGGCAGGAGCGCTGCTAAAGGATGGTTATTGGCACTATAACGGCAAACGGATTGAACTTAGGTTTATTATTCGGGTCGAGGATGAACGGCGGGAAATAGGCGACCTTATTAGAGCCGAATTGGACAAGCTGGGATTTTTTGTCATCCCAATCTATCACATGTTTGCCCCAGCCATTTTTACGGTCTATATTAGTGACCCTCAGCTATTCCAGTGGCATCTTTATACCGAGGGATGGGGTAGAGGTGCTCCGGAGCGGTATGATTTTGCCTCAATTAATCACATGTATGCTCCTTGGTTAGGCAATATGCCCAGATGGCAAGAGGTAGGCTATTGGCAGTATCAGCATCCGCAACTGGATGAGCTAGGTAAACGTATATTTATGGGTGATTTCACCACCCGAGAGGAAAGGAACCAGCTCTACTTGAAAGCTACGGAACTGGGATTAAAAGAGGCGGTGCGCCTCTGGGTGGCTACTGTAATAAATAACTTTCCGGCAAAATTAGAGCTTGAAGGTGTAACTGAGGACGTTAGCGTCGGACCCAAGGGGTTATGGACCCTCCGAGAAGCCTATGTCCCAGGAAAGCAAGAACTAACCATTGGACACCTATGGGTATGGACAGAAAGGACGACCTGGAACCCCGTAGGCGGCTTCGGCGATGTTTACAGTGTTGATATATGGAAGAATATTGATTTAGGTTTAGCTTCTTTAGGCGTTTCAGCATACTTATCTGTGGTTGAGACACTATACAAGATAAATGGAACCTATGTAATAAAGGAGCCTAAGACTTCTAGTGGCAAACGCCGAATCGCTCTCTCACCCAGTCTGGCATTAGTGCTGCGGCAACATAGAGCTGAGCAACAGACGCAACGGGCTTTACTAGGCAAGCCATTAACTGACGAGGGTTTTGTATTTGCTCACCCGGATGGTACCCTTCTGGACCCGAGCACAGTTAGCCATGCCTTTAATAAAGTTATTCGTAGGGCAGGCCTGCCCCATATACGCCTGCATGACCTGAGACACACTCATGCCACTTTGCTGTTGCAGGCAGGTGTGCATCCCAAAGTAGTCCAGGAGAGACTGGGACACTCTAGCATTAGGGTAACGCTGGATACTTATTCTCATGTAATGGGTGGATTGCAGGAAGCAGCTGCTCAACGCTTCGATGATTTCCTGTCAGCTAGAGCCGCTGAAAGCACTGATGTTGGCAAGCCAGCCGGAAACAGATATCGGGGTGAGAGGATTTGAACCTCCGACCACCTGAACCCCATTCAGGTGCGCTACCTGGCTGCGCTACACCCCGATACTGCCTTCTGCCATATACTAGCACAAATTCCCAAGCGCAACAAGCGTCCGAATTGACCCATAATAAAAGTTACCGAAAGTGGTATTGTTGCTTCAAAGATAGTGTTACCAAAGGGAGGCAGCATGACACGAACAAGCATAGGTGAATACCCTGAAGCGGTGCTAGGGCGCTATCTTCGGTCTTCAAAGAAGGATAAGGGTAAGATTTGGGATGAGTTCACTAAAGTAACCGGCCACCACAGCAAAGCGGTGATTCGTTTGCTGCATCGCCAAGCTAAACCCTATGTGCTATCATTTAGAGCAAGGGGGAAACTCTATGCTCATATTGGGACATGCCGGTATCACACTTGGTGCTGCAGTGCTGTTAAATGGCGCTTTCTCCAGAAGCCACTCTCTCCCCACCAGAGAGACCAAGCTAAAGGAGCATCTTCAGGCTTCTTGCGAATTGGTCCCCGCCCAGAACTGCACCTCCGGTAGTAGAGCATCGTGGCTTACTTCCTTGGCAAACCATATAGACATAAGGCTCCTGCTCCTAGGCTCGCTTCTCCCCGACATCATCGATAAGCCCATAGGGCAGTTCTTCTTCAGAGAAACCTTCAGCAATGGCAGGATATTTTGCCACACCCTCCTCTTTCTCATCCTTATTACTCCTGCCGGGTATTACCTCTACCAGAACCGTGGAAAGCTCTGGCTGCTCGTCCTTTCCTTTGGCACTTTTATGCACCTCATCCAGGACCAGATGTGGCTTGAGCCCCGGACCTTGCTCTGGCCGCTTTATGGCCTTGCTTTTGAGAGGATAGACCTCACCTATTGGGCACAGAACATCCTCTATGCTCTACGCACCGACCCCGGCGTATATGTGCCTGAGCTGGTAGGAGCGGGGATACTCATTTGGTTTGCCTTGGCGCTGGTGCGCCGACGAAAGGTCCGTACCTCTATCCGAAATTGGCAAGTCTAGTGGTTATTGCTGACGCTCGATTTACGAAGGAGCTATCTGACTTGCCGTATGACGAAATAATTGACAACTGTCCGCAGATGGTTTATAATTTCAAGTATTATGCAAGGTGAAGCGTTGCATAATACAGCTTAAGAGAGGTATAATGGAGCAACTCAGGGAAAAGGTAAAGGAGCTGCGAAGGAAAAGAGGCTGGGCACAGGAAGACATGGCACGAGAGATAGGCGTTAGCCTGTCCACCGTGCAGCGCTGGGAAAGGCAAGGTGGCAAGCCTACCCGCTTGGCTCGCCGAGAGCTTAGCAGACTGTTTAAAGAGGCAGGAATTGAATGGAATGAGACTCCGAGAGGAGACTAATGATTATAGCATTTTCTATATTCTTGGCTGGCTACCAAAGTAAGGAGCGAAAGGAGACTTTAAGACGAGAGTTTTCATTAACGAGCAGTCGTGACCGGTTCACAAATTCGAATCTTTGCTTATACGGGATAAAAAAATAAAAAGGAGGCTTTAAAATGAGAATTTTCATCCTAGGCGTTGACGGTTATTTAGGCTGGCCTTTAGCTCGGTATCTTGGTGCCCGTGGTCATGAAGTTGCCGGCTGTGATTTATTCCTCCGCCGTAAGTGGGTGGAGGAGATGGGTTCTCAATCAGCTACCCCTATCAGGACTATGGAAGAAAGGCTGGTGGCTTTTAAGGAGAACTTTGGCCGGGAGTTAATCTTCAAAGAAGGCGACCTTAGAGACTATGATTTCATTCTTCAATTCTTCAAATTTTTCCAGCCTGAGGCAATTGTGCATCTTGGTGAGGTACCCTCAGCTCCTTATAGTATGATTGACGTTCATCACTGCGTTTTCACTCAAACAAATAACATCGCGAGCACCTTAAACATCCTCTATGCTATGAAAGAAGTCTGTCCCCAGGCTCACCTGGTCAAGCTGGGCACCATGGGTGAGTACGGCACCCCTAATATAGATATCCCCGAAGGATTTTTCACCATAGAATATCGCGGCCGAACCGATACCTTGCCTTTCCCTCGCCAGGCAGGAAGCTGGTATCACCAGACCAAAGTCCATGATTCCCATAATATTATGTTTGCCTGCAAAATCTGGGGATTGAGGTCGACCGACATTATGCAAGGGGTAGTTTTTGGCACCAGAATAAATGAGATGGGGGATGGGGATGATGACAGGCTGCTCACTCGATTTGACTTTGACCAGTGCTTTGGCACCGTGCTGAATAGGTATTGTGCTCAAGCTGTTATTGGTCACCCATTGTCTCCCTATGGTGCTGGTCAGCAAAAGAGAGGCTTTTTGCCACTGAGAGATTCTATACAGTGCCTGACCATTGCCATAAATAATCCTCCCCAAGAAGGTGAATACCGCGTCTTCAATCAATTTGAAGAGGTATACTCGGTAACTCAACTCGCTCAAAAGGTGAAGAAGGTAGGAGATGAAATTGGACTAAATGTGGACATATCTAATTTAGAAAACCCTCGTATAGAGAAGGAGGAGCATTACTATAATCCTGACCACCGTCACCTTTTGGATTTGGGCTATAAACCCACTCACGATGTTGAGCAGGAGCTAAGGACAATACTCGAAGACCTGCTCAAATACAGAAGCAGAATTGAAGAGAAAAAGGAAGCCCTAATCCCAGACGTCAGGTGGGACGGCACAAGAAGAAAATCAAGGTTCTTAACTGAGGTAAGGCGATAGTTAAAAGTCAGCACTCTGAGGAGCAAAGGCTAAATGGAATGTTTTGAGAGCATTCAAGACTCAGAACTCTCGACTACTCACAACTCTAAACGAAAAGTCATCGCTGCCATCCCCTGTTTCAACACCGAGCGCTCCATCAGAGATATAATCTCCAGAGCCAGAGGGTATGTTGACCGGGTCATTGTCGTGGATGATGGCTCGCATGATGCTACTGCTGAAGCGGCGAAGGCTGCCGGTGCCCTGGTTATAAATCACGGGTTCAATAGAGGCTATGGAGAAGCTATAAAGTCTTGCTTCGAGGCAGCCAAGGCAAACACTGCCGATATTTTAGTTATCCTCGATGGTGATGGCCAACACAACCCGGATGAAATACCTCTGCTTCTATCTCCTATCGTTAACGGGGAGGCAGATTTAGTAATTGGCTCCAGGTTTATTAGTTATAACTATAACATGCCCAGCTATCGTAAGTTTGGCATTAGTGTTATCACTTTCCTTTGGAACTTCAGCTCGAGAGTGAAAGTTTCTGATACCCAGAGTGGTTTTAGGGCTTATAGCAAAAAGATATTTGAGACTTTTCCTCTTTCTGAGAAGGGGATGAGCATCAGCATTGAGACTCTCGAGAAAGCCAGAAGGAAAGGGGCTATTATCAAAGAAGTTCCCATATCCTGCCTCTACGTTCCTTCAACCCTTAATTTGGAGGCAATTAAGCACGGACTTAGCGTAGCTCTCTCGGTAGTCAGAATTCGCCTTAAGAACAGCTTATCCAGCCTGTTTGGAAATAGAAGGGATGCTTAAGTCAAAGTCTGCGAAATAGGTTTTAATATTAATGAAGAGGGGATTGAAAGTAGTCTTAATAAACCCTCCCCAGTTTACTCGATATCCTCAACCTCCCATGGGGATAGCCTCTATAGCTGCGGTTCTGGAAAGAGAGGGGTACCAACTGGCTGTGGTTGATGCCAATGCTTTAGGGCTTGAGCCAGAAGATATAACCTCACAGGTAAGTGATGCTGACATCGTTGGGCTTACGGCAATGACCCCTACCCTAAATGCAGCTATAAACATCGCTCGCCGGCTGAAGCAAGCCAACCCCAACCTAGTGCTTATTATAGGCGGTCCTCATGTCACACTACTCCCCGAGGAGACATTAGCTAATGCTCCCGAAATAGACATCGTGGTTAGAGGGGAGGGCGAAGAAACCATCATTGAGCTACTTCGGGCTGTGGAAGGTAATGACTCACTGGATGGTATCCCAAGCATTAGCTACAGAAGGAATGGTAATATGGTCAGCAATCCCTCGGCGTCTAGCAAGGTGGATTTGGATTCCCTGCCCTTTCTTGCCTATCATCTACTCCCATGGCAGAGATACAAACCCCACCCTCCCCATGGACGAGCCTCTCCCTTTGCCGCCATCATAACCAGTCGAGGCTGTCCCTACCAATGTGCCTATTGCTCAAAACCTGTCTTTGGGAGTAAATTTAGAGGACAAAGCTCGGAAAGGGTGGTTGACGAGGTTGCTTATCATAGGAGGAAGTTTGGCATAAAGGAAATCGCCTTTTATGATGATGTCTTCACCTTGAATAAAAAAAGAGCCTATGCCATAGCCGACGGCATAATGAAACAGGGACTAAGGATAGACTGGACATGCGAGACGAGGGTCGATTTAGTAGATAAAGAGTTATTGCGCCACATGAAGCAGGCGGGCTGCTATGCTATTGCCTATGGCATCGAATCCGCCTCGCACGAGATACTGAACACTCTAAAAAAGGGCATAAGTCTAGACCAAGTAGAAGAGGCGGTCCGCATCACCCGAGAGGTGGGCTTGCAAACCATAGGCTATTTTATGCTCGGCTCCCCGGGTGAGACTCCTGAGACTATTCGCAAGACGATTGACCTTGCCAAGAAGCTGAAACTCGATTTTGCCCAATTTTCTGTCACCATACCTTTTCCTGGTACCAAACTGTATGATTTATATCGGGAGCAAACCTCCGAAAGTATACCTTGGGAAAGTTTTGTCTATGATAAGGCGGGGGGAGAGGTAACCCCTATGTTTGAAAATAGCCAGCTCAGCAGAAGTGACCTTCAACGGTGGATAAGGCAAGGCTACAAAGAATTCTACTTACGCCCATCTTACCTCTGGCAACGAATTCGCAAGATTAGCTCTATAGGAGATTTGAAGGTCAACCTTAAAGGCTTATCTATGCTTTTGGGGAATATAAAATGAACCAAGAAAAATTAAGCTGTTTATGAGGAGATTAGCATCATGCTCAAAATTTCGATTATAATACCTAGTTATAATGCGTCTGACTTTATTGAGGAAACAATTCAAAGCATAGTTAATCAAAATTATCCAAACCTTGAATGTATAGTAATAGATGGTGGGTCAAATGATGGCACACTTGATATATTGAACAAATATAAAGGGCAGATAATGTGGATATCCGAAAAGGATAGGGGTCAATCGGATGCAATTAACAAAGGTCTCAAACTAGCCAGCGGAGATATTATTACCTATATAAATGCTGATGATGTCTACGAGAGAGGTTGCTTTCAAAAGGTAACTGCTTTTTTTGAGAAAAGCCCCACGGTTAAGTGGGTATATGGAAAGTGTAGAATTATAAACAAGGACGGGGCAGAAATACGTAGACCAATAACTTGGTACAAAAACTTTTGGCAAAAGAGATACAGCTATAATAGGCTTTTGATTCTGGACTTTATTGCTCAACCCGCAACGTTCTGGCGCAAAGAATTAACCGATGAGATAGGACTATTTGATGTCAATCAGCACTTAGCAATGGAATATGACTACTGGTTAAGAACTGGAGCTAACTATAAACCAGGATTTATTGACGATTATCTGGCAAGCTTTCGCGTGCACCGTCATTCAAGGAGCTCTGTGAATTATTCAAAGGCAGCTAGAGAAGCGCTAGATGTCGCTAAGAGTTACGCTAGGGTGGAAAAGCGAGATTTCCTAATCCCGCTGCAGTACCTGAATTATTGGGTTGTTATCTCTACTTACTCTATCTTAAGGATTGTCTCCCAGCTAACGAATAAGTTAGAATGACTTATACCAAGATGCCTGTTTGTAGAATTATGTATGGGTGTATTGTATCAGGATTCATCAGAGATTAACGCAAGAGAGATTCGTAGATGAATATAAGAACTAGTGTAAATAAAAAGGCACTCATTACTGGTATCACCGGTCAAGATGGCTCATATCTAGCAGAGTTATTGCTCTCCAAAGGGTATGAAGTGCATGGACTTATCCGAAGAGCAAGCACCTTTAACACCGCTCGAATAGACCACCTTTATGTTGATCCTCATCAGCTAGGAGCAAGGTTGTTCCTTCACTACGGAGACTTGGCCGATGGTGCCCAATTAACCAACCTAATCTATGACATTAGTCCAGATGAAATCTATCACTTAGGTGCTCAAAGCCATGTAAGAGTTAGCTTTGATACACCAGAGTACACTGGCGATATTACAGCTTTAGGCACTACCAGAATTCTGGAGGCTATAAGGATGAGCGGGATAAAAGCTAAATTCTACCAGGCATCTAGTAGCGAGATGTTTGGCAATGCACCACCTCCTCAGAATGAAAATACTCCTTTTCGTCCTAGGAGCCCTTATGCGGTAGCTAAAGTCTATGCCTACTGGATGACGGTGAACTACCGTGAAGGTTACAATCTGTTTGCCTGTAACGGCGTGCAGTTTAACCATGAATCGCCGAGGCGGGGGCAAACCTTCGTAACCAGAAAGATAACCAGAGCCATCGCCGAGATTCTCGCTAAAAGACAGCAATACCTTTACCTGGGAAATCTGGAAGCTAAGAGGGACTGGGGGTATGCCCCAGAATATGTAGAGGCAATGTGGCTAATGCTGCAACAGGATAAACCCGACGATTTCGTAATTGGAACTGGTGAGTGTCATTCGGTAAAAGAGTTTGTAGAGGAGGCTTTCGGCTATGTAGGGCTAGATTGGAAGGAATATGTGAAGATTGACCCACAATACTTTAGACCCACTGAAGCAGAATTGCTGCTCGCCGACCCTGCTAAAGCAAGGGAAAAATTGGGATGGAAGCCGAAGGTTAGCTTTAAAGAGCTGGTCAGAATAATGGTGGATGCTGATATGGAGGTGCTGGGGCTTAAATGCTTGGGGCAAGGAGAGGCTATCCTTGCCAAGCACGGACTAAATATGGTTGATAGGGCTCTAATCAATCCGACGGGAGGAATGGAGAGGTGAGTTGGCTTACTACGAAAAGGATCCTTGTAACGGGGGGAGCAGGCTTTCTTGGGAGATATGTGGTTAAAAAGCTGGGAGAGAGGGGATGCAAAGAGATTTTCGTCCCGCGGAGTAAAGACTACAGCCTTGTTGAAATGGAAGCGGTAAAAAGACTTTATAAGGATGCCAAGCCCGATATAGTTATTCATCTAGCGGGTATAGTCGGTGGCATTGACGCTAACAGAGAAAATCCAGGCAAATTCTTCTACGATAATCTAATGATGGGCATCCAGATGATGGAGCAGGGGAGGCTCTTTGGGTTAGAAAAATTCGTAGCCATTGGGACCGTCTGCGCCTATCCCAAGCTCACTCCAGTTCCTTTTAAAGAAGAAAACTTCTGGAATGGCTACCCTGAAGAGACCAATGCTCCTTATGGATTAGCCAAGAAGATGCTCTTGGTTCAATCACAAGCCTATAGGCAGCAATATGACTTTAATTCCATATATCTTCTGCCAGTCAATCTCTATGGACCCGGAGATAACTTCAATCCTGAGTCCTCGCATGTAATTCCTGCTTTGATTAAGAAAGTCTTTGATGCTAAGGATAAAAAGGAGAAACGTATTATAGTATGGGGCACCGGCAAAGCCACTAGGGAGTTCCTTTATGTGGAGGATGCTGCTGAGGGCATTGTGCTGGCAACAGAGAAGTATAACAAGCCTGAGCCAGTTAACCTTGGTGCCGGATTTGAAATATCAATCAACGAGCTTGTGGAGCTAATATGTGAACTCAGTGGCTTCGATGGGGAAATAAAGTGGGATGTCTCGAAGCCGGATGGACAGCCAAGGAGATGCTTAGATATAACCAAGGCAAAAAGAGAATTTGGCTTTGAGGCAAAAACCGACTTTAGAGACGGTCTCAAGAAAACCATTGAATGGTATTGTAGCCGCAGCAATGGAGATAAAGTTAAGGCTGATAGAGATGACAAGCCCAGTGCTTAAGATTTTAAGGGAAGAGGAGCTAAATCAAGAGAATCGACTACAGCAAGGAATAATCAACATTGAGAGGAGGTTATTGTGAGAATGCTTCCCAGATTGAAGCTGTCTCCAAAATTAATAAAATTCGCCTATCGTTTCGTCGATATAGAGGCGTCAGGGGAAATAGACCGCCCTGTAACACGTGTAATTGAATATTCCTTTGCCATCCAGAAATTAGGCTCAACACAAGGGAAGAAGGTACTTGATATCGGTTGTACTAGTAGGTGGAATCTCCTTCCTGCTACTTTGGTTGGGCTAGGATGGGAAGTATATGGCATAGACACCAGAGAATTAAAATTTAGGCACCACAACTTTCACTTTGTGGGTGAGGATATCAGGAATACAAGTTTTCCCGATAATTTTTTCGATTGCATATGCGCTATCTCCACCATTGAACATATAGGACTGAGCGGAAGATTTGGAGTTACCAAAGCTGACCCTCAAGGAGATGTTAAAGCTATCAAGGAAGTACAGAGGATTATTCGCCCTAGTGGCACCTTTCTGGTTACTGTGCCCTATGGTCAGCGAGCGCTCATTCACCCCCTCCACAAGGTTTATGATAAAGTTCAGTTAAAAGAGTTATTCGGTGCTTGGAGAACCAAGCAAGAAATCTACTATGCTCGTGATGAGGAGGGTTATTGGGAAATTGTGCCTGAGGAAGTAGCAGCATTAATAGACAATAAAACTGGTGAGGAGGCTATAGCTCTATTAGAGCTGCTTTTGCTGAAATAGTTAAAATTTCGCTCAAAAAATCTTAGACATCGGGGTTTCTTTAATATGAGAACGGTTATAGTCAGGTCATCCCTCGAAACGCTCAGCCCCAGAGCACTTAAAAACGCACAAACACTGGCTTCTGGAGGATACGAGGTCACAGTATTGTCCTGGGATAGGGAGGATAAAAACCCTAAAGTAGAGCGTAAAGATGGCAAAGATGGCTACGAAGCACACAGGTTTAAATTTAAAGCACCTTATGGACCAAAAGTGCTCCTTTATCTACCTATCTGGTGGTGTCTTGAATTTTGGTGGTTACTAAGAAAGCGCTGGGATATAGTGCATGCCATGGACTTTGACACTGTGGTTCCAGCAGTGATTGCCGCTAGGATAAAAAGGAAGCCGGTGATTTACGAATTAGGTGATATTTATGAAGATATGATACCACTACCTCAAATGTTGAGAAAGATTTGTGCGTATATAGATAAAATTTTTATGCGTCTGGCAAATGCAGTAATTATTGCTCATGAGGCACAGGTAAAAGAGCTGAGCGGAATTCCCAACAAGAATGTAGTGGCGATTTATAACTCGCCCCCCGATTTTTTTAAAAAAATAAATAGTGCCATCCAGAAAGACGATAAGTTTACGATATTCTATGCTGGTAAACTTTATAAAGCACGTCGGTTGAATTTAGATAAGGTATTTCAAGCCATCAAAAATATCAATATAGTGAGATTAATTATCACTGGATATGGTGATCAAGTTGACGAAATTAACACATGGGCTGATGAATTCCCCGATAAAGTGGAGTTTATCGGCAGGCTCAGCTATACTGAGGTTCTGGAGAGAACTATGATGGCTGACCTCCTAATTAACCCTCGCGAACCCACTGTGCATAATAGGTGTACCATCCCCAATAAGCCATTTGAAGCCATGATGTGTGGTAAACCTATTCTGGTAAGCAAGGGCACAGCTATGGCAGACATGGTAGAGGAGGAAAATTGTGGCTTGGTAGTGGACTGTAATACCGCTGAAAAAATAAGGGAGGCTATAATAAGGCTAAAAGAGAGTCCTGAGCTGCGCCAGCAACTTGGAGCCAATGGCCGAAGAGCCTACGAGCAGCGATATAGTTGGGCAATTATGGAGCAACGCCTGCTGGCTCTTTACCGGGAGATAGGTAAAAAGTTAAAAGTTAATCCCCTTCTGAAAGGACCGCCAAATGACCCCGCCTAACGATTGGGAAATTAAGAAATGCCTCAGTATAGTCATCGCTATCCTTTTAGCCTCGCTTGGTCTAATAGGGTTAGCTGCCTTAGGCTATGATATTCCTGGTTTAAGGCAAATTGTCGGCTTTATATACCTCACCTTTGTCCCCGGTCTCCTTATCCTCAGGATTCTCAGAATCCACGAAATAGGGGCAGTAAAAACCCTTCTGTATTCGGTTGGGTTAAGCCTTGCCTTTGTAATGTTTACCGGCTTATTTATGAATTCTATATTTCCCTATATTGGAATTTCAAAGCCGCTATCGGTCTTTCCTTTGGTAGCTACCTTAACCGCCTTTATAGCCATACTCTGCAGCATAGCCTACAAACGGGATAGGTATTCCCCAGCTTCAACCACTGTGGAGAGAAAAGGGGGATTATTCTCACCCTCTTTATTCTTGATTTTACTTCCTCTGGTGGCAATTTTCGGGACTTATTTAATTAATTTTCATGAAAATAATATCCTTCTAATGACACTGATAGTTATTATTTCTGTTGTTATAGCTTTAGCTGCTTTTGGCAAGTTCTTTCACCCGGGCACATATGCACTGGCAATAGTAGCCATTGCTATTGGTATTTTATACTCAAGGACAATGATATCTATGTATGTGGTGGGACAGGACATTCATCGCGAGTTCTATTTTCAGGGGCTGGTATTAACCAACGGCTACTGGGATGCCACCATCCCCGGAACTTTGAACGCTATGCTCAGTATTGTAATGCTTTGTCCAATATATTCCATCATGCTAAATATGGACAGCGTGTGGATAGCTAAGGTTATATACCCTCTCTTTTTCAGCCTCATACCTTTAGCACTGTTTGAGGTCTACAGGGAGCAAGTTGATTCCAGGAAAGCCTTCCTGGCAGCCTTTTTCTTCATGTCAATGATTGTTTTCTTTACCTCAATCGCTACAAATCTCAGAACGGGGATTGCGGAGCTGTTTTTGGCTCTGCTGATATTGCTAATGGTGGACAGAGGGAGAACCTCAGTCCAGAAGGCAGCCCTGGCTATCATCTTTATTATGGCACTTACCGTCTCCCATTATGCATTGGCATATATTGGTATCGCCCTTTTTATCTTGGGCTGGCTTTTATTAGTTCTTGCTAAGAACAGAATAGGAAGAGGTGTGTGGGGACGATTGGGCGCCGGGTTTAGTATCTCAGGGGCAAACACGGGCAGGGCGAATCCGACCCCCCAGACAGCCACCCCACGACCTACTATACTCAATGGTAATCTTGTTTGCCTGTTTCTGGTTTTCACCCTAGCTTGGTATATGTATACCGCCTCGGCAGCACCATTTAATGCCATTGTAGGGATTGGACATCATGTGTATAGTAGCCTCGCTGAATTCTTTTCTCCGATGGCGAGGGAAGCTATTGTAGGAACCGCTATTGGACTTGACTGGGCATCAGCATCAACATTGGGGAAAGCCTTCAGGGTGATACTATACCTTACTCAACTGTTCATTATTGTTGGTCTGGCTAAGCTCATTCTTAAGCCCGAGGGTTTAAGGTTCAAGGCAGAGTATATTGCGCTAGCTGTGGTAAGTGGTCTAGGTCTATTAGTGGTCATGGTCTTGCCTTACGCATTTTTCGGTGTGACCAGGTTTTATCACATTACTCTAATTATCTTATCACCATTCTGTATCTTAGGTGGTGAAGTTATCTGGAAAGGTGGCCGGAGACTATTTAAATCTGTTTCATCACGCTCAAAGGGCAAATGGGTACGTCTATCTCCAGCCCAAAATAACCCAGCCTATATCAAGTTCCTGGTCTTAGCAGTATTAATCCCTTATTTCCTCTTTAACACAGGTTTTGTTTTTGAAATCACTAAGACCGAAACCAGGGGTGAGTTCCCAGCTTCAGAAGTTTTAAGCCACTATAGGCTGGATACATATGACTTTAACCAAATGGAAGCCGCTGGTGCTCAATGGTTATCAACTGTATCTGATGATAGGTTCAAAATATACGCTGATGTGTATGGTGGAATAGTGATAAACAGTCAGCTTTATGGTCGAGCCAAGACATTCCCAGCAGATATCGAAAAAGTGCCACAGAACTCATATATATACTTGAGGACATGGAACATAGACAGGCAAGAAGTAGTGATAGGCGTTCAGCACCAACCTGGAATATTAAAGCATGTCAGCCTTGAAGACAAACCGGCATTGCTTGATATAATTGATAGCGGGAATAAAATTTATGCTAATGGCGGTTCACAGGTATTTGTGCCAAAATAGGACAACAAAGTTGTCAGAGGTTTAATTTTTCTCAGTATGGGGTGAACTTTCCTATGCCGAGGGTGTAAGAATGAAGATAGGAATCATTACCGATTTAGTTGATGTCCAAAGGACTGGCATCGGAACTTACACCTGGAATCTGGTGAAAGCACTTGATAAATAAGGAAAATGAAAACTACAAAACTTAAGATTCTAAGAAAAGAGGAATTAGAGGGTAAGGTCTGCGTTATTGTCGGGACAAGGCCGGGGATTATCAAAATGAGCCCAATAATAAGGAGGCTAGAGGAAACAAGGAGCAACTATTTCGTGGTTCATACCGGCCAGCATTATTCCCACCTGATGGACAGGAAATTCTTTGACGACATAAACTTACCAGAACCGAAATATAGGCTGAACACAGTGAAAAGATACCAAACCCATGGCGGACAAACGGCGGAAATGCTTAAAGGTATAGAAAGGGCACTACTTGAGGAAAAGCCCAGAATAGTGCTAGCTGTTGGTGATGCCAATACCAATCTTGCCGGAGCTTTGGCTGCCAGAAAATTGCAAATCGAGCTGGGACATGTCGAAGCTGGATTAAGGAGCGATGATTGGCAAATGCCAGAGGAGCATAACAGGGTGATGATAGACCATATATCCGAGCTTTTGTTCGCCCCCACAGAGAGGGAAAAGGAGAATTTGATCAAGGATAATGTTAAAGGGGAGATATTTGTCGTTGGAAATACTATCGTAGATGCTGTTCATCAAAATTTGGAGGTAGCTAAGGTGAGGAGTTCTATTTTGGATAGGCTAAATTTAAGACCAAACGATTATTTTGTACTTACCCTCCATAGAGAGGAGAATGTAGATTATAGAGAAAACCTTGAGGGGATAGTGGAGAGCTTGAGGGTTATTAGTCAGAAATATGGTAACCAGATAATCTATCCTATTCACCCGAGAACAAAGAAACGGTTGAAAGAGTTCGATTTAGAAGGAAAGGCAAGGTCCACTAAGAACTTAAGACTCATCGAGCCCCTCGGTTACTTAGATTTTCTGCTCCTGTTATCAAATGCCAGTTTGGCTTTAACCGATAGCGGTGGTATTCAAGAAGAAAGCTGCATATTGAAAGTGCCTTGCATAACATTAAGGAAAAGCACTGAACGACCTCAAACGGTTGAAGTTGGTGCTAACTTTGTCGCTGGTCTGAAGACAAGCAATATTTTACAAGGGGCAGCCAAAATGCTGAAAGCCAAAAGGGAATGGGTAAATCCCTTTGGCGATGGTCAAGCAGCAAAGAGGATAATTAATATAGTAGAAAAAGAGAGCCCAATTAAATAAGGTAGGTCAAAAATTGAATCTACTGATAATGACAGGGGCATTCCCCCCGGATATGGGGGGGGTACCAATCTATTCCGACATCTTAGCTCGTTACCTGGCAAGGAAACCAGACATCAAAAAGATTATTATTTTGACCAGGTTCACTAAAAGAGCCCCTATCATTGAGAATAGAAATAAAATTAAAATCCTCAGGCTTCTTCCCCCTTTAATAGAGCCAAAAGTTTTCTTTCGTAAATTGATAATTGCCATTCCTCTTATCATCAATTCAGTAATTCTTTTCTTTGCTATTCACTTATCTAGAATAGACATCGTTCACATTATCTCTCCTTTCACCTTCTGGATACCGAGGCTATATAGAGTTCCCGTAATTGTAGACATCCAAGGCTACTATGAAAATGAGAGATATGAAAAATACAAAATAATGAGGATTTCCCCCGATGTGGTGCTCTCTATTTCAAAAAATGTTTCAACAAAACTATATTTGAAGAAGGGGAGAACCAGAATAAGATATATTCCCATGGCATTTGAACCACTGAAGAAGGTGAAGCCGGAATATATACAAAAGACTAAGGAGAAGTATGGCATCCCACCGGGTAGCCCCTACCTCTGCTTTGCCTGTCCTATCCGGGCATTCAAAGGGATTTACGAACTGATAGACGCCTTTGACATCTTCTTAAGAGCTCACCCCGAGTATTACTTAATAATTGCCGGTAGAAATATAGAGGGAGAAAGGTTTGAAAAGAGAATAAAAGACAACGAGCATATAATTTATGTGGGTGGGGTGCCGCATGATGAAGCATTGGCTATTATCCAAGGGTCTGAGATGTTGGTTCAGCCATCAGAGGAGGCAGATGCCCAAGGCTATCTCACCAGAAATTGTCTTGACGCCATTGCTTTAGGGACAAAGGTTATCCTGCCACCGAATGTGCAAGAAGCCGGAAAATATTGCCCTGATTTTGTTTTAAATGAAGTCACACCGCAAGCAATTGCCGATAAAATAGAGGAAGTTTTGAGGCTAGATAAAAAGCCAGAATATCCTTTTGAGGAGCTTGATGCCGAGAAGGTGGTGAATGAGATTTACCAACTCTATAAAGAGTTAGTGGCAAAATAGTTTCTAAAAATCTTGAAGAGGTCTTTGCCAGAGTCCAGCCCACGCAGCACCAATAAAAGAAACGATTTGTGTCAGTTTAGATGAAAAAATGAAAAGTACCTGGGTCAATAACGTGAAAAGTGACAATCCCTTCGCTTCTCCTGTTTTAAGCCCGTTCCCATGATTTGCACCCCATACCGTGATTAGCCAAGATTTCTGTTCTCGACTCGAGAAAAGTAAGTTAACTGGTCATCAATTATATCTTCCAGCTTATGAGAAACCCTGAATCCGAGCTGTTGAATCTTCCGGCAATCGCTAAACAAAATGGGGACATCTACTGGTCTAAACCTCTCTGGATTAAACTGGATAGGGATTTTCCCTTTATCAGTATAGACCCAGATACCTTTGTCCTCCAGGCTAAATTCCAATTCCTCTTGCAGCATAGCTTTGTCAACCCTAGTCTTGACGAACTTCAGCCCAAATAGCTCGGAATGGTCTCTCTGGGTAGGCTCTTCTATCACCTTCCCTCGGCGCATACTTTCAATCTTTTCCACCCCCCAGCCTCCACTTTCAAGGCTAAGTAGGATATAGCTCAGCACCGAGTTCGTCCTCATCGAACCCTGGACATAGACCTCCCCGTATTTCCCCTTCTCGGCGAGGAGGCAGTATCCTTCCACTATATCAGAAACATGCGACCAATCTCTAAATGTGTTTACATTACCGAGCAAAATTTTGTCAGCCTCACCAAGCTTTAACTTCATCACCTGACTTGTTATTGCTGAAGTAACAAAGACAGAACCTCTACCCGCTCCCTCGTGGTTAAACGCCCGGGAAACAATTGTCCTTAGCCCATAAGAGTAATGGAAACCCCTCATCAAGTGCTCGCCATGCACCTTACTGACAGCATAAGGTGAAAGCGGTCTCAATGGATTGCCTTCGTTTATCGGCAGTTCGGGGAACCGTTCCGGAGGCGGAAATATATTCCCATATTTTTTAATGGCTAACCGGTATTGATTTTGGGTGTAAAATACTAAGCCGTATTCTTCACTGGAACCAGCGAAAACTATTATTGGGTCCAACTGTTGCAGTCTCACCGACTCAAGCAAATTAGCCGTTCCAATGGTGTTTGTCTCCAGAGTGGCTAGTGGGTTACTGAAAGAGGGCGGCACAAAAGACTGGGCAGCCAGGTGAAAAATTATATCTGGATTAGACTCCCTCAGGGCAGAACCGACCGCCGTGATATCAGTTATGTCCCCTTCCATTAGCTTTACTTCATTGAAGATTCCTTTGTCTACCAAGTTCTTTGGTCTTGAACCATCGGCTCTCCTTCTCACTAGACCAAAGACGGTTGCCTTTCTATCCAGTAGGAATTTCGCCAGGTGCGAGCCAACAAAGCCACTAATCCCGGTTATCAACACACTCTTATTCTCCAATGCCACTTTTAACCTCCTTCACCTAGTTTTTTTCCCTTTGAGACGGTGACAAAATCCCGGACAGCTTACACTGTCATCATTTACTTATGACCTCAATGTGTGGCAAATGAAATAAAAACTTCCCACCATCTTCCAGATACTGCTTTTCTCTTTGTATGAATTCATCCTTAAAATGCCACGGCAAAGGCAAAAGGTAATCAGGCTTCCTTCGCCGTGCTTCTTCTTCAGGTATGATTGGAATCATTGTCCCCGGGGTAAAACAACCATGTTTTTCCGGGTTGCGGTCGGCAATGGCTGGTATATCCGTTTCGTCAAAACCGCAGAATTGTAACACAACATTGCCTTTCGTAGACGCTCCATAGCCTAAAATGGTTTGATTGGCTTTTTTTACTTCTTTGACAAATTTAATAAGTTCTTCTCTGTGCCTAAATACACGGTCTTTAAAATCATTGTAAGGCTTTAATGTATTTAATCCCTTACTTTTCTCGTGTTGTAAGAGAGCTTGTATTGGTCTAAAACTTGGTTCATAAGTTGAATTTTGTTTGGCAACGGTAACACAAAAACTACCTCCGTTTATATCATTTAATTCAACAGCTAATATTTTGAATCCAATCCGGTCAGTCATCCATTTGATTTGACGAAGCCCGTAGTATTCCAAGTGTTCATGACAAATTGTATCGTAAGCATTTTGCTCAAGCATGGTGGGCATATAACTTTGCTCAAACACCCACACCCCATCTTCAGCTAAAATCTCCTTGACATCCCGCATGAATTTGAGTGGTGATTCCAAGTCATAAAACATGGCAATAGAGGTAACTATTCCCGCTTTTTTATCTCCATATACCGCCTGAAAAGTGGCAGCACTAAAATAATCAACGATAAGCTTGATATACTCAGGGTAGTATTTTCTAAACTTTGAGCCACTTGGGTCAATACCAACCAGTAAAGTATCATCATGAGGATAAGCCTTTAACAAGGTGGCATCATTACTGCCAATATCTACAACTAGAGCGCCAGGGGGTAATTCGATAAAGGTTAAGATGTTTTGCACTATGGACTGTAAATGGAGGGTCATCGTCTGATTGACCCCAGACCGGTAACTATAATTCTCCCCATACGTTTCATCCGGATTGAAAGAATGTTTTAGCTGAAGCAATCCACAGGTTTTATCTGTCCCGTCCTCCACGCATTTTACCAACTCTAATGGTCCCGAAGAGACTTGCTGATCTCGGCTTTTGAGAAACACCCCGGTTAAATATTGATTTCCTAGGTGAAGAATTGATACCAAATTTGTGTTGCCGCAAATTCGACACTTATGAATTTCTTTGAACATTCCCCCCCCATCCATTTATTCTATATCATCAACAATGGCTCGCAATTTTGGCGCTAGCACCTGCGGTTCAAACATCTTACGTCCCTGAAGTATATTCTCACATTGTCGCTTATAGCGAACAAGAGGGAATTCTTTTAGGATAGACAGCATTACAGAGCGCATTTCCTGGTAACTATCGCACAGATATCCGATATCACCCATTTTCCCGAAGCAATACTCTATATACGGATTCCTGAGGTAGATACCGGGTTTAACATAGGACAGGGCATCAAGAAACGAGGTGCTGGCTCCAAAATTATATATTTTAGGACTTGCCATTACCACCGCATAGGTTAAACTAGATGCCCGCCGGGCATACTCTTCAATAGATAGCGGGGTGTAAGACACACCCTTAACCGCATCTTGCCCCGATATAGGATAACCGCCCCGCTGCTTCAAAAAACCTACCATGACAAACTCGCCAAGCTTCTGGCTGACCTCCCTTTGAATTTCTGCGGCAAGACGGGAGAAAACATCAAATCCCCCTTTGGTACTCACCCCGATATAGCCGAAGCGAACTATTTGACCACAGCCTATATCAATTGAAGTGTTGTTGTGAGTCCAAAAGCAAGGAATATCTAATGTCCGAAAATTAGGTGCTACGTTGGGCATAACATCGAGGAGAGCACGATAGATTGACCCGCTAAGTGCTATGTACCGCAACCGTTTGGGATGGGGCAGTCTGAGCACCTGACGAAGGCTAAACAGCCATCTCCAGGGCTTTCTGGGTTGTCTATCCGATATCGAATTTAGTATCCCATGAGGTATAACCAGTATCGGTACTCGCCTGTCCTTCAAGTGCATCAACACCTTAAGAAAAAACAAGCCGGTACTTGTAATCGAGCAGAGGATGAGAAACCGAAGGTTAGGAGTAGAAGCCACACGGAGCACATAACGACACCAGGTCAGTTCACTACCCAGACGTTTTCTAGGGCTGATTTCCAGCGGCGGAATAACAATTTCTTGCCACTTGACTCGCCCTTCATCTACTTCTACTTCTCGGGCTAAGACCTTACCCACCCATACCAGATGTTCTCTCTCTCCCATGAAGGTTACTTGGGCATCTGGATAGGCTAGTAAAACGGTATATAGAAGCGCTGCGTTTAACCTGGAATGTTCAAACCCAAAACACTGTGGTTCGCACAAGATGACTTGTTCGTTCATATTTTCACCGGCTTTCGGTATAACGAGGTCGTTTAGCAACTCAAACTGTCATTGCGAGGCACAAAGTGCCGAAGCAATCTCTGAAAGCAATAGCGAGATTGCTTCGCGGAGCCTGTCCTGAGCAGCACGAGATTCTTCGCTCCGCTCAGAATGACAGGAAGCGAAGGGCTCGCAATGACAACTAAACACCCAGTATAACTCTGTTTGTATTTTTGTTCCAGCGCATTAAGATATCCCTTAGCAGACCACCCCCACGCAGATTAAAGGGACCTTCATAATTTAGACATCCTCACCTACATTTCCTAATGACCAAAAATTCACCCGCTGGAATCCTATATATATATCCAAAGAGTCTGTCTAGCTTATCTAAAAGATTCGCCCCCCCATTTTTTGCAAGTCTATGAAGGGGCACACTAGCCAACCCTACCACATGTATGTAATGTACCGGGATTCTTTCCAGCAATTTGCACTTATTGGTATTACCTACCATTCCCTTTACATTCCCGAAGGTGTAGAATTTGTAGTATTTTGCCTTTTCCCAGATTTTGAAACTTCTCTTTCCAGTTCCCCAATCCCTGGGATTCCGTCCGAAAAGCATAAATGTAATGTGAGCTAAGCTCCATTTTTGGGGAACATTAAGAATGATTATTCCATTATCCTTACATACCCTAACAAGTTCTCCAATAACTTTTTGAGGATTATCTAGATGTTCTAAAACACCAAAGAGGTAAACAACATCAAAGATTCCATCCTTGAATCCCGTACTTTCTAAATTAGCTCTCACTAATCTTATCCTAGCTTCATAGCCTTTTTTCTTGGCACGTTCTTTGGCAACTTTCAGCATATTTTCTGAAAAATCAACGCCTATTACTTTTTTAATATCTAAACTCTTAATAAACATTTCGGTAAATTGCCCATTACCACAACCCGCATCAAGAAGAATACCATCAACATTACTGTAGGATGTCAGTATATGCTTTAATATTTTTTGTATTATGTTTATGCTCCAATATGAAAATGAATTTGGCTTCAGCTCCCTAAAGATACCCCCTGCCCATGTTTCAGCCAGTCTATCATGTGCTTCCATTATCTCTTGTGCTATGCTATCTTTCATAGTCTTTCCATCCACAATCTTAGATAGGTATTAGCAACCTTTTCCCAGGTATAATCCTTTTCTACAATCTTTCTTCCTGTATCCCCAAATTTTTGGCATAAACTTCTATCTTTATACAATAAACCTATCTTCTCTGATAATTGCTCGACAGAGCCGACATCAAATAAAAATCCATTTCTCCCCTCTTGTATTACCTCGGCAATCCCCCCAGTCCTTGAGCCGATTACCGGTTTGCTGCAAGCCATCGCTTCGGCAAGCACAATCCCAAAGGCTTCCCCACCATATGACGGTAGGACAGATATATCACAGCTTTTAATTAGGGTACAGAATTTTCTTCTCTCTAAAGCTCCGGTAAAAGTAACCCTATCGGCTAAATCCAGGTTTTGGCTAAGTTCCTGTAGTTCAGTTAATGCCCCAAAATCGGGACCAGCAATGGTTAGCCTTATATTGGTGTTATCTAATTTGGAGATGGCTTTTATTAGTATATCAAGTCCCTTTATTTTGGCTACTCGACCAGCATATAGCACATTAAATGGTTTTTCAAGATTATATTGCTTCCTAATTTCATATATTTCTTCACTTGTTATCAAATCGAACTCTTCCAGGTTGACACCAGCCGGCACTACAAAAACCTTATGTTCACTAAATTTAAGATTATTTATATAAAATTCCCGCTCTCTCCTCGTATCTGCAGTTAAATAGATATTGTCCTTTCTATGGACAAAATACCTCAAAACCCTAAAAGCTAATTTCCTAAAGAAACGAGAAGTAGATTTTTCTAAACCATTGACATCGCAATGAGGGGTTATGGTAACCTTTCTAAACTTTTGGTGAAAAAACAAGGCAAGATAGGAATGAAATGATGGGAAAGAGTGGGAATGAGCTACCATGTCGGCTCTTTTCAGTTTTAAAAACTCAAGGAACATCGGCGGATAAATAAACGGATACATGAAAGGCAACCTCGGGATTTTAAACGAATGAACTTTTTTAACTTCAATTCCATCTACCATTCTTTCAAGTTGACTATCCCTTTCTCCTTTGAAGTCCAATAAGTCTGTTGACCAGATTTCAACCTCATATCCTTTACTTTTGAACTGCTTTGAGATTTCAAATACAAGCGTTTCCACACCGCCAAGGGATGGTGGTCCCCTGTATTCAAGTTCTAATATCTTCATTGCTTAAGCCCCCATACCTCGTGATTTAGCAACTCCATAAATTTCATAAGCAGTTATCAGTTTTGTTGATAAATTATCCCAAAAGAGTATAATGTTTTTTATAACTGGTAAAGCGGCATATCTTCATTCGGAACACATCTGTAAAAATTAATTACTACTTAAAAAGAATCTCTTCTGCTCTCTGTAAGTCCTCAGGATAAGTTATATTTAAATAATCTCCCTGAAAGTGAACCGGCATGATCTCTTCTCCAGCATTAATCATATTCTGTATCACATCGGTAATCTCTACTTCATTTCGCAATTTGGATGGCTTGGTCATTTTGATGTATCGAAATATCCTTTTATCAAAAAAGTAAAGCCCCATGCCGCATAGGTTATTCAACACCTTTTTTGGTTTTTCTTCTACTCTACATACGAGGTTATTCTTGATTTCTACCGAATAGCTCAGTTTGATATCTTCCACATTATTTGTTTCCCATACTCCGACTCCTTGTTCCATATTCTGTGGGAAACAAAACTCACCTTGGCAAATACAATCTCCAAGCACTACTGTGAAGCGGTCTGAAACAAACTCTTTGGCACACAGGATAGCATCTCCAATACCCCTCAGCTCCTTTTGCTCCACAAAGCGAGAATTTATGGGCAATTGGCTGACAAACTCGATAATCTGTTCCTTTTCGTATTGCACAACAAAAATAAAATCATTGGTATACCTTTTCCAATACCCTATAACATGACTCAAGATGGGCTTATTCTTTACCTCAACCATAACCTTGGCTTTTTCTGAAGAACAAGGGAGAATCCTTGTCCCCTGACCAGCACAAAGAACCACGCATTTTAATCCCTTATAGTCAAACCATTGCTTTCCCACTTTATCCTCCTTGGCAGCGATTAGCTGATTCCCCCTTTCCTCTTTTTCAGCGCAATGACAGAGTGATACAGATTGATAATCTCCTTAATTGGTTCGTTGTTGTATAGAAACTCGGCTGACTTCCTGGCGTTCTCACCCATCACTCGTGCCTCTTCTTTATGTCGAAGTATCCAAACCACTTTATCGGCAAATTGCTGTGGCTGATCGGGGGTCACGCAAAAGCCGCTTACGCCCTCCTGAATGAATTCAGAGACAGCCCCAACCTTACTTGCTACAATCGGTTTGGCTAACCCCATAGCCTCCACTAGTACCATTGGTCCAAAATCCATTACTGGCACTTGCTCAGGAACAACGATTACATCACTTCTAGTCATCAATTGCAGAACCTCTTCATTTTTTCTCTTGCCCAAGAACAGAATATTTTCTTTGAGTTCCAAATTCTCAACCATATCCACTATTTTAGCCTCATATTTATCATATCCTGAGCCTACTACCATTAATTCTGCGTCTGGTACCTCTCTAACTATATATGACATTGCTTGGATAAGAATGTGCAACCCCTTATTCTCGTGTATTGCCCCGACGAAGAGAATCGTGGGTCTTTGAAAGGAGCTGGCAGGAGCTTTCGGTTCGCCTATTTGGGTATCAAGTTGGTAATGGTAAATGACATGGATTTTGCTAGACGGCAACCCGTATTGCTCCAATCGAGCCTTTGATGTTTTGGAGAGGACAATTATCGCATCCAGCTTTCGTAAGACATAATCAAAAGCCATAGACCTAGAATAGGAGAATATTTTGTTAAAAAAAGGTAACCTTCTAAGTTTTGGTAGCGAGATACATTTAGCACACTGTATACCGTGAAAGGTTGTACATATCTGTCCATTGGGACTCTTTAATATAGTATTCGGGCAAACAAACCAGTAGCCGACCACCGTTAGGACTAGGGGAATTTTCAGGATGATGCTAGCCATAGCGACAGGTAAGAAAAGAGTATGTGTGTGGAGATGAACAATATCAGGTCTTAATTTTTTATGGGCTAAAATGGAATATAATAGCGCAGGAAGGTCAAGAGGAAGATTTACCAAAACGGCAGAGATTTTGTTCAAGCAGGTTGGAACCTGATAAATTTCTTGGGACGGCTTTCCCCCCCAGGACTTTGTGGTTATGAAGGTGACGCTGTGCCCCTCCTTCCGAAGCATTTGTGATAGCCGCCAGCAGAGCTGTTCTGCACCACTCCAAGCTTTATGAGAGCCTGGTAAGGTGTCCGCCGCCAGACATATTCTCATTTTGCTCTCAGCCCCCTGCGAAATATGCTTTCACTTTCCTTCACCCAGTCGATTAGCCTTGACACCCCTTCTTTTGTTGAAACCGTGGGTTCCCAGCCTAGCTCTCGCTTCGCCTTCGAAATATCGCAGACAAAGTATTGCAAATCCCCTAATCTAGAAGCTCCATATTCGGTCGTTAGTTTCTTTCCCGTAATTTCTTCTATAAGCTTAATGCATTCCAGTAGAGACACGGAGTGGTCGGTTCCCCCTCCTATATTATAAATGCCCGGTTTCCTTTTTCTATAAAAAGCATCAAACGCTTCGGCAACATCGGAAGCGTAGAGAATGTCTCTTACTTGCTTCCCCGTTCCATAAATCCTGATTGGCATCTCCAAAATAGTTCGTATAACAAAATTAGCCACCCAGCCATGGTCTTCTCCACCAAACTGCCGGGGTCCATAGAGGCCTGTGAGGCGAAAACTCGCCGCTTCTAACCCGTAAGTTTCTATATAGGTCTGCACATAAAGCTCGGCAGCCCTTTTGGAGACATGTAGAGGGGTAAGTGTCCCTTCCATTGTAGGATGGTTTTCATCTATTACTGCTGGGCAACGGATATATCTAGTAGGTTCTTCCTTAAGAGTTTCGTTGATTTTGTTTCCGTAAACATGAATAGTGGCGCAGTTAACTACTGGTATTTTTAGTCTTCTTGCAATCTCTAAGACATTGAAGGTGCCCAAGACATTGGTTGAGAAATCGAGCGCTGGTGATTCCATGCTGATGGTCATAGCTGGCTGGGCGGCAGTGTGAATTATGAAATGACACCCATCGGCTGCTTTCATTAACTTATCAAGGTTGCACACATCTCCCTTGATCAGGGCGACTCCTATTTTCCTTAAGAATTCCCAATTATAGTTTCGGGCGGCATCTGTAGCATAACCTGTGCGCATAAGTTCATGTTTCGTCATATTATCATAAGCGACAACATCAATTCCTTTTTTAACATAATATTCACAAGCGTGAGAGCCAATAAACCCGCATCCTCCTGTTATCAATACCTTCATAGCATTCCCCCTTTTTAGTTGAATGTAATTTTCTCTCTCCAAGGAGTTGTATCTCGACTCTGGATATTTAAGACTTCCGCAATAAAGAAGGGGAATCTCGGGATTTTAAACGAGCGGAATTTTCTCACACTGATTCCGTCCACAACCCTTTCAAGTTGGCTATCCCTTTCTCCTTTGAAGTCCAATAAGTCTGTTGACCAGATTTCAACCTCATATCCTTTACTTTTGAACTGCTTTGAGATTTCAACTACAAGCGTCTCCACACCGCCAAGTGATGGTGGTCCTCTATACTCAAGTTCTAATATCTTCATTACTTAAGCCCCCATATACAAATATCCAAACCTACTAATGACTTAATGATTCCAAACCTTGTAGAATCTTCTATAGGATTAAAAGCCTTTTGAAGGATATACGTTATTATGCCAGTTTTTGGCACTATGAAGCTGGGAGCGGGATGAATATGAACCCCAGAGACCTTTATATTTTTAAGTCCATTTGCCTTAAACAGCTTTTTCAATTTAAAAATAGAATAGGCTCGCTCAAATTCGTATTGCCTATTCTTTGCCATCTTTAGGTGTATTTGATACCAAAAATAGAGTTTATTTGGAACAAAAACCAGGATTATTCCACTTTTTTTGGTAACTCTGACCATCTCTTTAAAAACCTTTCCTAACTCATAGTCATTAAAATGTTCTAATACACCAGCGTTCCAACTTAAATCGAAATAACCATCGCCAAACGGTAAATTCATAATATCAGTCCTAATGGTAATAATCGAATGCCCTAACTCTGAGTAAATTCTTTTGGCATTTTTCAAAGCATTTTCTGATAGATCCACAGCAGTAACATTCGCTCCATTTTCGGCAAATATTATTGAATCGTGTGCCGGACCGCTTCCCGCTTCCAAAACCTTCATCCCTTGTTTCATCGGAATATTCTTTTTAATAAAATTCCGCCTCAACCAATATATTGGAAAAGAGTGGAGATATTCCAGAGATACTTCTTCTTTCCAAGGCTCACTAGTCAATTATTAGCATCCTTCCTTTTTAAATAGTATAACAAATATAATCCCCCCAAAGCTATACCGACAACATTGGTAGCCAATGTAACTATCGCCGCGCCGACAGCACCATAAATGGGAATTAGCATATAATTCCCGGCAAAATTAAGGGATAACTGAGCTATGTTAGCAAAAGCGGCAATTTGTGGTTTGTTAATAGGATACAGGAACAATCCGATGGGACTGAAGGCTAACATTATTAATTGGTTGACCAGTAGAATTCTAAATAAAACCACCGACATTATATAGTCAACACCGTAAAGTGTCAAAATTATAGGACTGGCCAGGAAAAATAGCGGTGATAGAAATATCGCTATTATCCCGGCAATAGGTATATACCTTTTGAGATAGTGTCTTATTTCCTCCTTGGTTACTAACTTTGAAACTTCTGGGAACAAGACGGTAGCAAATGCTCCGGTTATTAGTGCAAGAGCAAGTGCCAAATTATAGGCAGCAGCATAATATCCCACCTCTTGTGGAAGTCTAAAGTAACCTAACATCAAGATATCAAGGCGGGTGAATATCATCCCACAGAGAACCGAAACCATTATCCACTTGCTAAAATGAACTAGCTCTTTGAGACTTTCTTTCTCATCTCCTTTTGCCTTCAAGAAGCCCTTGGGTATGATTAAAGAGCCAATTAAGAAGGCTATAAAAGGAATGGTAATAACGGTGGTGAGGGCACTGAAGAGGTTAAGCTGTAGAGCCAGGAATAATAATCCAATTACACTTATCTTTACCACAGGGTTAATTAGATGAAAGAGCGTGAACTTCTTAAAGGATTGTCTGGCTTGCAGTGTTGCCGCTATATAACCTACCAACGACATCCCAAAGGCACCGATGAAAGCAAGCTTCAAGGGGAATATTAAATCCGGACTTCCGAAGAGCTGAGTGGCTAACGATTCTGAGGCTAAAAATCCAATCAAGAATACCATCGCCGCTATAATTAACCTGACCTTCAGCGACACCTTAAACATCAGGTCGGCTTTTGGTTTGTCATTCTTGAGATATAAAGAGGCAAATCTGACCAAGCCAGTGCCTATGCCAAAATCTGAGAATTGACTAGCTATACCCATAACTGCTAAGGCAACCGAAAATAAACCGAATTCTGCCGGACCTAATGTCCTAATGATTAAGACGGTGGCAACAAAACCAAGCCCAGCGCTGAGGACATTCCCGGTGAGGACAATTGCTGAATCTTTAGCAATCCTTGATTTTGATAATTGGATAGCTTGTGAAATAATGCTTGTTATGTTCATCTAAATTTAGAGGCCATTCGGAATTCTTCCCTCTGGCTATTACCATTATTAAAGTCAGCTCTTTTCAGCACATATCTGGCTATCAGCCACGATGCCCTGGATTCCTGAGGCGTTATCAAAACGTCAGAGCCCCAGGCAGTAACCACGAACGGGTGAAAGCCGCTGGCCGCACCCAGCAAGCTTATATCCATGATGCAATGGGCGTGAATAACGTCAGGTTTAATGTTCTTGAGCAGTCTTTATATTCTTTGCTTTGAAAACTTTAGGGCATATCTTACTATATAATTCAGCTACGAGCTCAGTAATGCCTTCGTCCGTCCCGCTGACTACTTTAGTAACCCTCTCTATGGTATGCTCATCATCTCCAGGGTTTATTCTTTCTGGACAGTAGGCTATTTTGAAGTCTTCACCACATTTGAACCCTGACTCCTTCTCCAGAATCGGCTTTACTATCTCCTCGGTAACACCGGGGTAGACGGTTGATTCCAGGATTACAGTGCAGCCTGCTTTCATATTCTGGCTGATAATCCTAGAGGCGCTTTCAATATGGGATAAGTCTGGTTCCTTTGATTTGGTTACCGGGGTAGGGACAGTAATTATTATGAAATCAGCCTGCTTTATCAGCTGAGGGCTATCGGTAATAGTGAGGTTTTGATTATTGTTACCGAGGTTCAGCCCTTTTACCAGCTTAACGTTGGTATCAAAGCCGATTACCTTGAAGTGCCGGGAAAATTCCTTAGCTAGCGGTAGCCCAACATAACCCAAACCAATTACACAAACAATTGGTTGTTCTGATTTAGCTGGCACTTGTGAGCCTCCGTATGGTCTCCCTTAATCCACTATCCAGGCTATATTGAGGTTCATAACCAATAGCTCTGGCTCTGGAGATATCGGCTAAACTGTGTCTTATATCTCCGGGTCTCGGTTCACCGTGAATTGGTTGGACATCGTTCCCTATGAGGCTGATAATGAGCTCGGCCAGGCGATTTATGGTGACGTTCTCCTCCCTCCCGATATTAAAAACTCCACTGGCATTGCTCTCGGCTGCCAAAATGTTGGCTTCTACTACATCTTTGACAAAGGTGAAGTCCCGGCTTTGCTCACCATCACCAAAGATAATAGGCGGATTCCCTTCAGAAACCCTCGTGATAAACTTAGGGATTACGGTAGCATATTGAGAGTTTGGGTCCTGCCTTTGTCCATAGACATTGAAATACCGGAGACAAACCGTAGCAAGTCCATAGACCTCCTGAAAGACGCGGCAATAATATTCTCCGGCAAGCTTGGTTACGGCATAAGGGGATTTGGGGTTGGGGGTCATATCCTCCCTTTTGGGAAGGGTTGGGGTATCGCCGTAAACTGCTGCTGATGAGGCGTAGACCACCTTCTTCACACCATTATCCTTGGCAGCCAAAAGCACATTCAGAGTTCCAGTTATATTGGTTTCATGAGAGACTTGGGGATTCTCTATACTGCGGGGGACGCTGGGGATAGCCGCCTGATGGAAGACATAGTCAACACTCTGAAAAAGCTTTTCAAGTAGCGGAAGCTCAGTGACGCTACCCTGGATAAACTCAATTTTGTCCTTCTTCAGTAGCTCTTCTATATTTTCCATCCTCCCGGTGGAGAGGTCATCTAGGATAATAACATAATAATCTCGTCTCGCTAGTTCCTCAGCAAGATGGGAGCCAATAAACCCAGCCCCACCAGTGATAGCTACTCTTTTCATAATATCTTCATTCTAGAATATTAGGCAAGAAGAGTCTGTATCACCTAATTATACATGGTTAGTGGACAAGTGGCAATATCATTGACCAATAAATGCCATATGTCTCAACAAGGCACTCCGGCATTGGCACACTAAATTAGATATCATTTGCCTACAAATCACGTATGTATTATGTGGAGATTAGGGTTGACGAAAAGATTGCACCCCTTAATGCACGAGTTTGTACTATCAGTGTTATGAAAGATATTGTTCTCACCGATTTTATTATCCACCGTCGTCCCCTGCTGTGTCAAATAACAGGTTAATTAGCGCTTTAAGTGCTGTAATCTAATAGAAATAAAGCAATTCATCAGTGTTTTGCTTAATCGTTCTCATTTTAAGTACTTTCCAGATGATAAAGCACCATGGGCTACTTTCCGGTAAGCTACACGGCTATCAGGATTTCCTTGGTTGGCTGACATCTTACATACATTATTGATAAAGCGGTAGGGCTTTTATTTTTAGAGGCTGTCCAGAAATTAGCGTGTTTCTCTTTCGTCATTGCGAGGGGTGAAACCCCGAAGCAATCACAAAAAGCTTAGTGAGATTGCCACGCTTCGCTCGCCCCGTTGGTTTACCCCGTTAGGCACGCTAACGGGGGTTACTCCTACGGGGCTCACCCCCTTAATCTCCTCTCCGAGTCGAGTCTGCGACCTCTCCTCAAAGGCAAAGAGGAGGTTAGCGTCTCGGTTAAACGCCCTTGGGGTTTGCTTTCTTAATGCGGGCTGTTTAAAATTAGATAGCCTCTTTTTAAGAGACAAAGCCTCTTTAAGCTTTCCTTAATAAATAACCAATAAATTTTAAGCCGCAAAATGTTTTAGGAGAGTGGGTCCGATGCCAAAAAAAATAAAAATTATAGTGATAACCCTATTATTAGTGGTGAGCTTTGCCCTATCATTTGGAGCTGGCTGTGCCCTAGGTGACAGAACTCCCCTAAGCCTGGGTGAGGGTCTGGATACCGTGGCGCAAGCCTGGAACATCATCGTCAATGATTATGTAGACAAGGACAGGCTTGATACTGATACCTTGAGTCAGGCAGCTATCAAGGGCATGCTGGAGGCACTGGATGACCCCTATAGCGCCTACTTAGATGCTGAAACCTACCAACTGATCTTGAGCGACCTGGCAGGGAAATTTGAGGGTATCGGCGCCTATGTAGCAGTCCAAGATGAACAGATAATAATTATCGCTCCTATTGCTGATTCACCGGCGGCTAAGGCAGGAATTAAAGCCGGTGATATAATTTTGGAAATCGATGACAGGTCTGCTTCAGAGATGAGCCTGGTTGAGGTGTTGCTTTACATCCGTGGACCCAAGGGGACATCGGTTAGGCTCCTTATTCTTCACCAGGGTGAGACTAAACCTGAGGAGATTGAGATAGTTAGAGCTGAAATTGAGGTGCCTAGTGTTCACTTTGAGATGAAAGGAGACATCGCTTATATTAATATCACCGACTTTTCTGAGCGCACCAATGAAGAGCTATCCCCGGTGCTACAGAGCATAACCCAGGAAGCAGCTACGGGCATCATCCTTGACCTACGCAGTAACCCTGGTGGCTTATTGCAAACAGTAGTTGATGTAGCTAGCCGATTCTTGACGGAGGGCGTAGTCGTCGATGTGGTGGATAATCAAGGGAGGCATACTACTTCAACAGTTAAGCCAAAAGAAACCACTACCGACCTGCCCTTGGTTGTTCTAGTAGATAGCTACAGTGCTAGTGGCAGCGAGGTATTGGCTGGAGCCCTGCAAGATTATGCTCGCGCCACCATTGCTGGCACCAGAACCTATGGTAAGGGCAGTGTCAATATTCTGCACCAGCTTAAAGACGGCTCAGGATTATATATTACCACTGCTCGCTGGCTCACCCCCGATGGTCGCCCCATAGAAGGTGAAGGAATAGACCCCGACTATGAGCTTGAGCTTGAGGGAGAGGACGCCATCCAATGGGCTATAGACTACCTGAAAGGCAATGAATGATATGAAGAGTCACTTACCGCTTAGGATATGGTTCATGGCGAGCATTACGCCGGCTATTGGTGCAGTGATTGTCCGCCTGGTATGGGAGCTCACCACTGCCACTGCGGTGGGCACCTGGGTAATAGTAATCCTGCTTATACTGGTAACTCTTAGCATCTACACCTTTCTCCTCTACTTCACCATTAAGCCCGGGATAAAAAGGCTAACCAGCCGACCTATTAGAATATGGATTACAGCCATAGCTACTGCGGCTATTATTAGTGCCATCATCCACTTCATTCGCTTTGTTCCTTCGCCTGAGGCTGCCTCACCCCTTAGCGTGATAATAGCTACCCTGCTCCTTATGGCGAGTGTTAGTGCCTATCTACTGGTAGTCTGGGTCATTTGGTCTATTCGGAAGGCCAGGGAAAGCTGATTTAGCATATCCTCTCACCGGGGAGGAATTGTGTGATATTTCCGGTTGTGGTAGAATGCTCATACTAACTGGCTAGGAGGAAGGATAGTCATGTCTAGACTGGAATCGGCCAAGAGGTTAATGCGGCGTTGGCTTTGGTCTATTCCCTTTTTTGTCGTGCTCGGCCTGGTTTTGGGAGCGCTAATTTCTATCCCGGTAATACCTAAGCCAGAAATCGCTACCATAACCATCTCCGGTGTAATTCTGGAGCAAGCCCATGCTAATGATATTGTGAAGATGCTGAGATATGCAGCGAGCGAAGATTCCATAAAGGCGGTTGTTTTGCAGATAAATAGCCCTGGGGGGGCGGCTTTTGTTTTTGAGCAGATATACCTGGATGTGCTTCGACTGAGACAGCAGATGCCAGTGGTGGCTTCCATAGGGGCGGTGGGGGCCAGTGGCGGCTATTATATTGCGGTAGCTTCAAACTTTATCTATGCTGAACCAAGCTCCATAGTTGGCAGCGTCGGCGCCGGGGTTCTCTTGCCCACTTCTGAAGAACTAGACGAGGATATTATACGCACTGGTCCATTTAAGGCTACTGGTGGCTCGAGGAGAAAAGCCATAGGTAGTCTGGAGACGCTGAAGCAAGAATTTGTCACTGCGGTGACAACCCAGAGGGGAGACCGATTAAACATATCTGAGGAGGAATTGTCCCGAGCTGATGTCTATTCGGGTAGCCAATGCCTTAGGTATGGTCTTATTGATGATATTGGAACCAGGACAGCGGCGATAGAAAAAGCAGCCAAGCTGGCAGGCATCAGGAATTATGATGTGGTAGAGCTCCATACTTGGCTCACCTATTTGTCTTGGTTTTTTGGGTCTTCAGATATGGAAGAGCTGAAATCACAAACTAGGGTGCCCATCTACTACTACCTATATATTGAGCAGGAGTGAATTGGTGATAAAGTCAATAATAATAAGGATTGCCATTGTCTTTATCTTGATACTGATTGTCCTGGTGGGACGGGGGCTTTATTATTACCGCGGGTTCTATAGTCCCCCTCTTATTGAGATGCCTACCTATGAACAGATTGTTATTCCTGAGGCAGCCTCAACCGAGTTTACCGATGTCTATGAAGAGGGGGAGGGGATTATCCTGATTGATTTAGCCCATGATAACGCCTTTGATATAGAGGAGCTCAATGTTCTGACATTGCGACTTATTTCCCGAGGCTTGACCATTGAGTTCTTTGGTGTGGAGGATGACCTAGAAAGAGAGCTTCTAGGTAAGGAGGAGCTGGAAGAGGAGCTTCCGGTGGAGGAGGAGCCTTTAGATGAGGAAGAAGAGGAGCTACCGGTGGAGGAGGAGCCTTTAGATGATGAGGAGGAGCTTCCGGTGCCAGGTGCTTTCATTATAGTTTGTCCCCAATCAGAGTTCTCTAAAGATGAGAGAGAGACTATAGGTGAGTTTGTCAACAATGGCGGCAAGTTGCTGCTAATTGCTGACCCGACCAGGCGTGGTGAGATGAACAGCTTATCCCTTGACTTTGGGCTGATATTTGAGCCTGACTACCTGTATAACATGACGGAACACGATGCCAACTATAGAAATATATTCGTTAGCGACTTTAAGGAAAAGCCAATTTCCAAGAACCTAGAAAAGATAGTCCTTTATACTGTCGGTTCTATCTCTTCTGCTGACGATGGGATTGCTTTTGGTGACGAGAATACCTTCTCCTCACTGATAGAGACAAGGCAGAGACTATCCCCCATAGCCCTAGCTCAGGAATCTAAGGTTCTGGCAATTTATGACCTCACCTTTATCACCGAGCCTCATAATGGTATCCTTGATAATAACCAGCTCATATCCAATAGAGCCGATTGGCTGGCAAGCCCCACTGAGGAAGAGGTAGCTGAGTAAGCAAAGCCAGCCATTGGAAGACCAGTAGGTCTCCATAAATGGTCAGAAAGGCACCGGTATACCGGTATATTGGAGAAAACAGCCCAAAG
>JAUVZA010000028.1 GCA_030602805.1 Dehalococcoidia bacterium
GTGCCGACTTCGAGCGGGAATTTGAGTTGGCAATGATGAATAAAAAGTTGTTCCCTGAGCTAGAAGTAGTTTGTCTAATGGCAAACCAAGAATATCAGTTCCTTAGCTCCAGCTTGCTCAAGGAAGCAGCTAGCCTGGGCGGCAACATTGATAACCTTGTCCCCAAACATGTGGCTACAGCTCTGAGAAGGAAGGTGCATAGCAAAATGTAGAGATTATTCAGAAACGGGGCCCAAAAACAAACCAATTTTTTAAGCAACAAAGCCAGGAGGTAATAAACTGTATGGCATACAAAATTACAGACGAGTGTATTAGTTGCGGAGCTTGCGAACCTGAGTGTCCAAACAACGCAATCAGTGAGGGAGAAACAATCTATGTGATTGACGCTAATAAGTGCACCGAGTGTGTTGGCTCCCATGAATCTTCCCAGTGTGTCGAAATCTGCCCGGTAGACTGCTGCATACCTGACCCAGACCATGTGGAAACTCACGAGCAACTACTGGAAAAGTGGAAGGGATTACACCCGGGGGAAACCCCAACCGTTACCTAGTATTACTAGCCTAAAAGTTAATCATACTTCATTAGTTAAGAGGCTGCCTGAAAACTACACAAAAACATACCTTTGTCATTGCGAGCCCTTCGCTTCGTGTCATTCTGAGGGAGCAAAGCGACCGAAGAATCTCGCTCAGGGTAAACTCCGCGAAGAATCTCATGGCGCTCAGGACAGGCTCAGCGTGGTAATCTCACTAAGCTCTTTGGGATTGCTTCGGGATTTCACCCCTCGCAATGACGAAAGAGAAACATGTTAATTTCTGGACAGCCTCTATATAGACCGCAGCGAGCATCCGAGTTAGAAGTCTGTGTTTCTCCTCCAGAGTAGCTTTCTCCCATATTAGGCTTAGGCTTTCAAGAAGCTCTCCCGTGTGCAAAGCGGCATCAACCTATTCCCTTTAGTAGGTACGACTTAAACTCCGGCGAGACTGATCTACTGTGCCTCCTCGTCCACCCCAACCCCTCTCTGAACCTTGTTAACCATCCAATGTGCCCTTATCGGCAATTTGGCGGGCTTACGGAGGATAAAAGATAGGGTTGTTAGAAAACCTGAGTCGGGGAGGCTAAACAATCTCGTCAGAAGCGAACGACTAATCGCTTAGAGACTGCGGGATACCTGATTTTGCTTCACCTATTACGCAGGCGATAGCATATTCCTTGGAATGCGAGAGGCTAATAGCCAGATTATTTAAGCTCAGGCTACCAGCTTGATTTTGCGCCTTACCATAGAGATGAACTAAGGGCTTACCACTGGGGTCAGATAATATCTCAATCTCTTTCCAGCTGATGCCTTTACTTTGCGTTCCCAGTGCTTTTATTACTGCTTCCTTGCCAGCAAAACGGGCAGCAAGAGATGAAGGCTTGTTGTGGCATAGCTTGAGCTCGGGCTTAGTATATACCCGGTGCAGAAAGCTTTCTCTCCAGCGGGCTATAGCCTTTTCAATGCGACCTATTTCTATTATATCTATGCCAATATAATGCATTGTTCAATGACTACTCTCATTCCTCTCAATTCTCGCCGCGCAGACTTTATATTCGGGTATTTTAGACACTGGGTCAAGAGCTGGGTTAGTAAGCACGTTGGCTGGGCTTTCGGCGAAATAGAAGTTCATAGAGACTACCCCCCGGCGGGGACGAGGGAGAGGCTTATGCATCCCCCTTTCAGCACTAACAGCATAGCCAGCAATTATCATTCCTTCCAAGACGGAATGGGGGTCTCCTTCCAGAACTGAGCGGTCTTGAAATGCCCCCGGGTCGCCTTCGTCGGCATTGCAGATTAGATACTTCACCTTGCCCGGTGACTTGCAACAGAATTCCCACTTCAGCCCGGTAGGGAAACCAGCACCGCCACGACCTCGCAAGCCAGAGCGCTTGACTTCGTCAATAACCTGCTCCGGGGTCATTTCAGGTAGCACCTTTCTGAGAGATTGGTAGTCACCCATAGCGATATAGTCTTCAATCCTCTCCGGTATATCGGGATAAGATTTCGTCTAATTGTTCCTCGATATTAGTCTCCACGGGCTCCCGCTATAAGAATCATTCTTGGCGTTGAGTCCCCCTTCCCAACGGCAAGGGTAGCCAGAGGTTATCAGGCAAAATACTAGGCACTGGCATTAGCATCGCTGAATTGCTGGGATTATAGCCCATTTTACCTATTTGTTCAAGCCCAGCTAGGGGGTGAGCTATTTAATAATTAGGCGAAATACTCTATAATAATCAATATGTGTATATAATTTAGAAGCTAGGCAATTTGATTAATTTATTAGGAGTAGAGGCATGCAAGACATTTTCGCCAAAGAGTTTCAGCCGAAAAGCATAATTGATAATCCCTCTGAGGAAAAGCTTAGAGAGTGGGCACTGGAACAGGGAGGCATTATAACCGAGTTCGGCAACCTTTCGGTGGTTACAGCCGTTCGGAATAGAATTGCCAAGTTTACCGAGGTAGTGACGGCGGAGCTTAGTCCAGAGGATATGGAGCTTATTCATAAAGTTCTGGAATATTTGAGAACTAAAGAGATGATAAAGCTGGATAGGGTAATGTGTCATACCCTAGGCTTTAAAAGAAATTGCCGCCTGTATGTTACTGCTGACTATCCCCGACTACCCCTAATGTGGGGTAATACTTTATTCCCCTCAGAGGGGGGTGAGCCTGACTTTGTAGCTATTACTGTCCCGGAGTGGAAGGAAAAGAAGACCCTTGTTTTCCCAGAGTGGGGCCTAACGCTGATTATGGGGAGCGACTACAAGGGTGAGAATAAGAAGGCGATGCTTCGCCAGGTGATGTATTGGGCTAAGCAGCAGGGAAATCTTGGCCTCCACGCGGCTAGTAAAATTATGCGAGTGTATAGGGGTAGGAAATTGAAGGATTTTGGCTTTCTTCTCTTCGGTCTTAGTGCCACCGGGAAGACCACCCTTTCCTGCCATTCCCACTGGCTACGTACCCCGGAGAGGGTAGTGATTCGCCAGGATGATGTGGTAATACTAAAGTCTGATGGCAGTGCTATCGGCACTGAGGAGTCCTTCTATATGAAGACGGAAGGTCTGGACCCCAGCTCACAGCCTCTTCTATATGCGGCAGCAATAAGCCCCCGGGCGATACTGGAAAATGTCCATGTAGACCCTGAGACAGGCAAGGTAGATTTCTTTGATACTACATTGACCTCCAATGGCCGGGCAATGGTCAAAAGACGGGACATCGCTTTTACTGACAACGAGATTGACCTAGGAAAGGTCGACTTTATAATATTTATCAACAGACGCTATGATGTCCTTCCCCCCGTAGTGCGTCTTACCCCGGAGTGGGCAGCGGCTGCCTTTATGTTGGGCGAGTCGGTGGAGACTTCAGCCGGTGACCCTACCCAGGTGGGTAAGCAACTGAGGGTCGTTGGCACCAACCCCTTCATAGTAGGTTCCAAAGATGAAGAGGGCAATATCTTTCTCAACATCCTGAGGAATAATCCTGACATACAGAGTTTCATTCTGAACACTGGGAGAGTAGGCGGGACAGATAGAGGACGAAAGATAACTGTAAGGGACTCGGTGAAGATAATGGAAATGATAGCCCGCGATAAGATTGTATGGAAGAAGGATGAGTTCTGGGGCTACGAGGTGCCCGTTCAAATCCCCGGTTTGGAGCTGAGTCAGTTTGACCTGAGCAATTACTACCCTGAAGAGCAGATACAGGAGCTCTCGGAAGATTTAAAGCAGGAGAGGCTAGGATGGCTTTCCAAGTTTCATAGTCTTGATAAGGATATTATTAATGCTATTATGCCCTAGAGCTAGTATGGGGCTAACCATAGGTATTTAACTTGCTGGCGCGCCTAGAGGGATTCGAACCCATAACCTCCGGTTCCGAAGATTAAAACCGCATGTGCTGCGTTATAGACCTTCGTCGATGCCCGGAGATATCGCCCTCGCACTGCAAAGTATATTTTTGTATGCTGCCCCGTGTCATTCTGCCCTCCTTTGGGTAACAGTTTTTCTGAGGGTAGGTCAAAGACCTCACATTTCCTGCCTCTTTTTATCGCTCCTCTACTCCCCATTATCGATGCCTCATACTTGGAGCGGTAACCACATCAATAGCATCAAATGAACTACTCGGTAGTCTTACTAGGTCATCTATGGTCAGCAGTGCCATGCCGTCGGCCTCGGCGGATACGTGAAGCGGTAGGCGGGGCGTTTGAAGCTGGTTCTTATGAGTATTACGATTATTGAGGTGGTGAAGATGTTTTTGACAGGACTTAATACGAGGGTGACAGGTTATACAACAATAGCTACTGTATTTAGACTTTTACCTTCAGTCTGGGCACAAAGGTGGTTGCCTGCGACAAGACTTGAGAGTTCTGTCGGCGTCATTTTCTGACAAAGTAAGCACTCCTTTGACGGATTTTGCGCTGGATTTAATAGTGTACCTATGATTTATAGCTGAGATGGAGCGGGTGATGGGATTCGAACCCACGACGTCTTGCTTGGGAAGCAAGCACTCTTCCACTGAGTTACACCCGCCAAAGTCGTATCTATTTTAGCCCAAAAATTCCCATTTGTAAAGGGGACGAATTAAATGGTTCTATGTCCATAAGTGTGACGCTACCTCTGGATAAGGATGCCTTAGAACTGCTGAGGAATTATATCAAGCGTGGTGGTTCAGTAAATCAAAAAGGTAAGAAGCTCATTTTTGGGCACTAACAGCCATAATCGCCGACAGCAACCACTTTGAGGTAGCCGTGGCCGTAGTCGCAACAGTTTTTGGCCTAGTTCTGGAGCAGTGTTGGCTACATTGGTCGGAGTACTGACTGAAGTTCCCTTTATGCTCTCCCTGGTATGGCTTTGCCAGGAGACCAGAGGTTTCTTCTATAAGTCGTAGTCTCGGTGCGCTGGTGGTTTATTAGCAGCCCATATTATTAATAGCATCTAGTGCTGTCTTGTTTGAAGTATTGCTTTAAACTTTTAATCCTGAGTGATATTACACCAAGAAAGGCGGGGGCCAAATATAAGTGTTTTCAACAAAGACAGGAACCGTCAGGCTATTAATTGGTGTAGTCGTCGGGTTAATACTACTCAAGCTAGCTGTTAGCTGGCTGACCGGGAGTATCAGTATCTTCCTATCCACGTCATCTATTAAAAGTATCGCGGGCTACTGGCTCGGTAGCACTGGAGGCTAATGCACGTAATATTGCCACTAATGGCTACTTGTTTGAAGCCCAATAAAATGCTAGACTGGTACGTGTACATATGAGTTATACCGTTAAACGAGAGAGCTTTGACAGCCTTGCTTCCTGCTGGGCCAACCCAAGTCATTCTTTGAGGTGGAATTCGCTCTTCGTTTTGCCTATCTGGTTGAAGGTCTGGTGGCAAGAGCTTAAGGCTGGAGCTGAACTGTATCTGGACGCTATTAGACAGAGAGAGAGAGTCATTGGCATTGCTCCACTGCTAGTGAGAGAGGGAAGGGCGTCTCTCATCGGTAGTGCTGACGTCTGTGATTACCTTGACTTTGTTGTTGCCCCCGGGAGGGAAAGGGATTTCTTTAATGTCCTGCTTGATGATTTGAGAGAGAAGGGTATTAATCGGCTGGACCTGAGACCTTTGCGGCCCGATTCTACAGTGCTCACTCACCTTGTAAGTATAGCCCAGAACCGGGGGTATGAGGTTCTCTGCCGCCCTGAGGATGTTTCTTTGGAGCTGGATTTGCCCTCTACCTGGGATGAATATCTGGCGATATTGACCGCAAAGCAACGCCATGAAGTGAGACGCAAACTAAGGAGATTGGCGGAAGCGGGTAAGGTAGATTACCACTTTGTTGAGGATAGTGTGGCTGTCCATGATGCCATGGACGCCTTCCTAAAGATGTTTACCGAGAGCAGAACAGATAAAGCGGTCTTCCTGACTGCCCAAATGGAATCGTTCTTCAGGTCACTGGCAGATAATATGGCTGAGGCTGGACTGCTAAGATTTGGCATTCTTGAGCTGGATACGCTGCCCGCGGCTATGGTGATGTGTTTTGATTATAATGATTGTATGTATCTCTATAACAGCAGTTACAACCCCCGATATAACTCCTTAAGCGTGGGGCTACTCTGTAAAGTCCTCTGTATCAAAGAGAGCATCCAAGAGGGTAAAAAGAGGTTTGACTTCCTCAAAGGGGCTGAAACCTACAAATACCACTTGGGTGGAAGAGAAGTCCCCTTATACAGCTGCCAGATAACTATCAAGTAACAACAATAGAGAGGAGAGCACTCTGATGCCAGTCAAGCAACTAAGAATAGCTATGGTCAGTGCCCATAGCTGCCCAATAGGGAATCTAGGAGCGAAAGATACTGGTGGTATGAGTGTCTACGTCCGAGAGCTTGCTCACGAATTGGGCAAGCAGGGACATTTAGTTGATGTCTATACCCGTGCTCATGACCCCAAAGACCGCCAAACTTATGAGCTTGGTCAGAATGCCCGACTTATTCATCTGGAGGCGGGAGAGGTTGAGGATATACAAAAGCTAATAGTGTATTCCTATCTTCCCGACTTTGCCTATAACCTAGAGAATTTCAGGAAGCATAACGACCTCCAATATGATTTGATATTTAGCCATTACTGGCTTTCAGGACTGGTAGGAGAATATTTACAACAACGGTGGAATGTTCCTCATATCACGATGTTCCACACACTAGGGGCAGTTAAGAATACCATTGGCATTGGAGAGGATGAGCCTGGACTTCGTATTGAGACGGAAAGAGGCTTGACTCAAAATTGCCATCATATTATCGCCCCGACGGAGAAAGAAAAGGAGGAGCTTATCCTGCACTATAGCGCTTTGCCGGGGAGAATTGGTGTGGTGCCTTGCGGAGTAAATTTGGAGCAGTTTAAACCTGTGAGCAAAGAGAGTGCTAGGCAGTATCTGGGTTTTGGTAACGATAAGATTATTCTGTTTGTGGGTAGGATTGACCCATTAAAGGGTATAGATAAGCTAATAAAGGCTATGCCCTATCTACAGAATATTCAAGGATTAAGACTAATGGTAATCGGTGGCGGTGAACATAGCCAGCGTGAAATAGAACGACTACAGAAACTAGCCTGTAATCTCAACATACAGGATTCAGTTACTTTCCCGGGTTTGATAAAGCATGAGCAGTTACCTTATTTTTATAGTGCGGCTGACGCTTGTGTAATTCCTTCCTACTACGAAAGCTTTGGGATGGTAGCTCTGGAATCATTGGCTTGTGGCACGCCGGTAGTGGCTACTGATGTAGGCAACCTTAAAAGTGTTATTCGCCAGGGAGAGACAGGATATGTGATAACAGACAATGCTCCCCACCACCTTGCTGACAAAATAACTTTACTTCTTTCCAGGCTGAGCACAGATACAGAATCTGTCCTGTCGATTCGGGCATCGGTAAGCAGATTTAGCTGGTCAAATATTGCTGAGGCGATTATTAGGGAATGCCAACTGGTGCTGGCTAACTACCTTGCCCCTGTGTCCTAATTTATTACCTTTTCATACCAAGAACTGCTTGTCTTGACCTTAAAACCAATGGATTTGTGAAGAGCACAAGCTGCTTTGTTCTCGCTGTCCACGGTCAACTCGGCAACCTGTAAGCCCTTACTTTTGAGGCGGGCTAACCCAGCTAGCAGCAATTTTTTACCTATTCCCTTACCTCTATAATCCGGGTCCACTCCGAGCATAAAGATTCGCCCTTTCTTTTTGCTAGTAGCTCCCCCCTTACAGGCTATCCCTGTCCAGCAATAGCCGACGACCTTATCTCCCTCGTAGATTAGAGCTATATCCTCTGGAGAACAGGTACTTAAATCGGTACGATAGATTATTTCCTCTACAGTATTGGGATTGTATCCCCAGGTGTCGGCAAAGGCACGATTCTGAATCTGAGTCAGCTTGTCTTCTTCACCACGCTGTAAATAACGGCACTCTAGAGCGGCCTGGTTAATACCTGACCAGTGAACATCAGCAATGTCCAACCTCAATTCAAGAAACCGGCGGACAAGGTTAAAATCCAGCCTGGATAGCACCCTTCGGGTAATTACATTATCCTCCGCTATATTTACATGGGCTACTTTGGCTCCCAGTTCCTTAGCCCGGTTTGTAGCGTAACCGAGGAGTTTTGTGGCTAGCCCTCTTCTGCGCTGCTCAGGACGTATCCAGCAGTCAAGGATAACCCGCCCAATGGTCAGCTCCGGTGCCACATCCATATAGCCGACGATGTTTCCAGCTATTTCAACGATAAACAAGTCTTGCTCAGGGGAGTAGTTTGGCCGGCCTAGGTGCTCAGCAATGACTTGTGGTGAAATGCAACGCCCAGTCGGCTCTAGTTTTTCAGCCTCAATATTTAATAGGACGTACTTATCAAAATCTTTAGGCTGATAATTCCTAATAGTATAAGCGGAATTACTCGTTTCGTTGGCTGGCATCCTCAAGCTGTAATTGTATCAGCCTGAGGAATGTTATACAATGTCTATTTAGTATCTCGAATAAAGGAGGCTCAGGTATAATGAGCAAGCCGGCTCAGGTGATGGTGGTTACACCGCATCCAGACGATGCTGAATTTGGTGTTGCCGGAACTGTAGCTCGTTGGACAGGTGAAGGGAAGGACGTTATCTACGTGGTGTGCACCAACGGTGATAAGGGCACTAACGATACTAATATGAAGCCGGATGAATTGGCCAGAATCAGAGAGCAGGAACAGCTGGCTGCAGCCAAGCTGCTGGGGGTGAAGGAAGTCGTATTTCTGCGCTATCCAGACCAGGCTTTGGAAGATACACCTGAGTTCAGGAAGGAAATTGTGCGCTTGATAAGGATGTACCGGCCAGAAATAGTGATAACTGCTGCCCCTTCCCGGCGCTATATTTGGCATCGTGACCACCGAATTACCAGCCGGGTTACCCTGGATGCCGTTTTCCCCTATGCCAGGGATTTCCTTGCCTACCCTGATTTGCTGGAACAAGGGCTTCAGCCTCATAAGGTGAAAGAGGTATTACTCTGGGGTGCTGAGGAGCTCAATTACCGTTCCAATATTACGGATACCTTTGATATCAAAATTGCTGCCCTGCGCTGCCATAAGAGCCAGATAAGCGACAACCCCTCCACCGGATTGGAAGAACGGATGAGGGAGCGACACAAGATGCTGGCTGAGGGAGAGGATTATGAACTAGCTGAGGCTTTCCACCGGGTAGAGATACGGTGGTAATTAGCTCGTTCTAAAAGAGAACGTGGTTATTGATATGGTATATTTAGTCGTATAAGATGATGCGTAATGGACATATATAAGGGAAAGTGATGGAATGAGGCAACATTGATATTTGAGGTGTTTGGCGAAGATAGACCAAAGCGAAGGTCAATAACTAAAGAGGAAAAGTGATAAGAGTTGAAGTTAATAATTGCAACAATATAGAATCTGCCAACATTCAATTGCGGAAGAATCAGCTAAACATTAGATATGCAATGAATGGAATTGGAAAATCAACTATTGCAGAAGCGATTAAGTGTTCTTCTGAAGAAAATGACCTATCTGTGTTGAGACCATTTGGTAGTGATACTGAACCAACGTGCACACTTTCTGAGCCTAATATTAAGGTTCAGCTATTTAACGAAAAATTTGTTGACGATATCCTATTTCAGGAAAGTGAAGTTATTCAGAATTCTTTTGAAGTATTTATCAAGACACCAGATTATGAGGAACGAAAAAAATCGATTGATGACAAACTGAGAAAAATTCATGTAGATGTTGAACAAAATACTGTCCTGCAGGAACTATTCATGGTTGGTAGATCGGTTCTATCAAGATTATTCATAACCAAAGCGGGTGATTTCAAAAACCAGGGACTTTTTAAAAGTTTGACAAGTTCAGAGAATATCTTTCAACTTCCAGAAAAGCTTAAGAAATTCAAGCCATTAATGGAGAAAGACTACAACGTTGATTGGGTTGGTTGGAAGAATGAGGGTTCTAAGTATGACAACAACTCCATTTGTCCATTTTGTACTGTGGCTTTGGGTAAGGAATATGAAAGTGAAAAGAAAGTGTTTACTGATTCATATACAAAATCAAATGTCAAAAACATAAGAGAGATACTTTCGTATTTCAATAGTGTCGAAGATTTTATGGACGAACAAAAGAAAGAAAAACTATATCAATGTGTAAAGGAGACGAAAGACGAGCAGGAACTTCAACTTTGGCTTGGTCGTTTCTATTCCGACCTTAAATTCTTAGTGGAGAAAATAACCAAAGTGTTGGAATTCAATACTTTCCAAATCCGAAGTGAGGATATCTCTCGTCTAGATGACCAGCTAAATAAACTACTAATTGACATATCAGTCCTTGAAATATTCAACAACCAGAAAGCCAAAGACCTAATCGCGTTTATCAATCAGAGAATCAGCGCTGTGTTGAAGGAGACTGATTCATTGAAAAAGGATATTGGTCTACTTCAAAGTCAAATTGTTTCTTCAAAGAAGAATGCGATTGCAGATATGAATGATTTCCTATCTACAGCTGGTATTAGATATAAAATTGAAATCTTGGATGAGTCGGAAGACGTAGCTAAAACTATACTGAAGTATGTCTCTGAGACTGAAGAACCGATCGAGGTAGAAGATATCACACTACACTTGAGTTGGGGCGAAAGGAATGCCTTTGCCTTAGTCCTGTTTATGCACTACGCGTTGAGCCAAGACCCGGATTTAATTATCTTGGATGACCCAATTTCATCCTTTGATCGCGACAAGAAATATGCAATTCTGAACCGACTGTTCTCTTCTTCAAAGAGTAAAACCTTTTATAAAAGAACAGTCTTAATGCTTACACATGATTTGCAGCCAATTATTGATTGCCTAGTCAACGACAAGCCTCGTAGAGAACTTGTATCCGCTTGCTTCTTGCAGAGAAAAGATGGTGTGATTTCTGACCAAGAAATCACACCGGACGACGTTCAGTCTCTGCCGAAACTTCTCATGCAAAATTCCAAGAACGAAGTGTTGAACATAGTCCACAGGGTAGCAAGCCTTAGGAGGCTATTAGAATATATATCAGATGATGATACTACACAGGAACTAGCCTATCATATATTGTCTAGTTTACTGCACGGAAGAGCGAAGCCAATGTACAAAGATGACACTGAGCTAAATATTGAAGAAATTAAATCAGGTGAAGAATTTATTAAGCAGTATATTACTGATTTTGAATACACTCACTACTCAACAAACGTATTCACAAAAGACAACCTCTTGAAAAGCTTTAATGAAGAAAATTGCTCCTATTCTCGCCTCCAGATATTTAGAGTACTGCTTGAGGTGCTTAATCTAAGGCCGCAAATTAATGACCCGTTACTCAAATATATTAATGAGCAATTCCATGTGGAAAACGACTATATGTTTGACCTTGACTTTATGAAATATGACCTTGTTCCTGAGTTCATTATCCCGAAGTGCTCAGAATATCTTAAGAGGGAAGGATTGATTTCATGAAGCAAGAGCTTTCAGAGTGGATTTAGATATGGCGTTCTTACCAAGAACAGGCTACGATGAAAGCCAAAGCACTTCACCGCACAGGTCGGGATTGTGAGGGCGAGAGGAAAAGACAGCAAACTCGTCCTTCTCCTTCTTTAACACTGTAAAATCACCATGCCCAGGGTATATCTGGGTATCATCGGGCAATACAAAAATTTTTTCGGTTATAGATTCAATTATCTGCTTGAAATCAGCTGGCGACCTTGTCTTACCTGGTCCCCCGGAGAAGATGGTATCTCCTGATATCAAATAGCAACCAGCCTTAAAGCATAAACTACCAGGGGTATGCCCCGGTGTATGAAGTACTTCAACTTTGAGGTTTCCAAACGAAATCGTGTCGCCGTCAGTTAATAATATCTCTGGTGGCGATGGTAGATTCCCTGCGTCTGAAGCGTGGGCAGCTAGGGGAACCTTCAGCCCAGCCCGTAATTCGGCAAGGGCACCGATATGATCCATGTGGTTATGAGTCAGCAATATGTATTTGGGATTAGTACCCTTCAACCTGTCCATAATTATGCTAGCCTCTGCGGGGACATCTATTAGCATGCTATCCCGTGTTTTTTGGCATATTACAATATAGGCGTTAGTCCCGAAGGGACCTAACTCAAGCCTCTCAATTTGGATAGCATCATCTTTGGCTACGACTACCATTTTTTTCTTCACTCCTTAATCATTTATCCAGCACGCTGCTTTTCTTCTTAAGTAGACATTGGACTGATGCCCACTTCTGGTATTTTAGAGCTGTTTCCTAAGGTCAGCCAGCGCTTGCTCTGAGTTTTCGTAAGCTGTTAACAAGAAACTGTATTGTGCTTCCGGCAATCGACCGCTTGGGCACAATAGCATTAAAGCGACATACCTCGTGGCAACACATACACTGTATACAAATACTGTGGTCTATCTTTGCTGCCTCACCGCTTACTGAAATAGCCCCTACGGGACAGGTCTTCTCACACTCAGAGCACCCAGAGCACCGACGTTCTATTACGCTTGGTTTGATGGAGATTTGGCGTAAGATAAATCTGGGCAAAAACAGGGGCACCCTTCTTGCTAGCGTGTTAACAGCACTGGACGGAGGCTTAAAATCAGGAACCGTAACTCCGTCAATTCCTTCCCCAACTACCTCAATGTTTTGAAGATTCCCTATCCCCAAGCCCCGTTCGTCAGAGTATCGGGTGGTGTGAATATCCATAGGATTCAACCCGATGATTTTAGTCGCTACCGCGTCCACAGCCACTGTATCCTGGCTGGTCAGAATAACTCCTAGTCTTCTGAGACTTCCGGCTGCCGGTCCCTCCTCTTCCATGGCAATAATGCCGTCCATTATGGTTAACTGTGGTCTGGCAGCGGAGAAGATATCTGTCAACACCTGACTAAAATCCTCGTTCCTTATGTATTCGGCGTGAAATTTCGTGCGGTGGCCACTTGGAATAGTGCCGTACATATTCTTTACGCCGCCGGTAAGAACACAGAGAGAGTGCGTTTTCAATTTGGGAAGATTAATTATCACGTCGGCATCTAACAAAATTCTAGACAGATAGACCTTCTCTAGAAAATGACCGCTGCATACGGTCTCCACAAATCCAGCCTCCCTAAGATTGGTTAGTCTGACACCAGCTCCTTGGCACATCTGGCGGAAACCTGAAACCTGAAATCCGTCTCCGATACCAGACTCGATATCATCACCCACCGTGATGTCAGCACCGACTTCTTTTAGCAAATCCAGAACAGCTTCCACGAAGACAGGATGAGTAACTATTCCCTTTTCGGCGGGGGATGGGGGGGAAAGGTGATTTATTTTCACAAAAACTTTGCTGCCTGGTGGTACTATCTTGGCTAATCCACCAATCAGCTCAATACCCTTCCTCACGGCCGCATAAATCTCGGCGTAGTCATAATCGTGAGCTCTTACGATTGACACTTTTGCCTTATTCATGTGAGTGTTTTGGAGATGAGCATCATCTTTTTTACGCCGATTCCCAAGTTCGCGCATCACTTCTCCTCAGAAGTAGCAGTATGCATACTATTGTACGCTTTTCTGCACCACACGGATAGTCAGGTAATATTATTTATTAACCCCTTCAATCTATCCTTAATAAAGGGGTTCTTTGGTTGGGATCGATACTGGCGCTTAAATTGTGGTATATTATCTAACTATCGTTACATTAGTAGGGGTGGTATAGAGATGGCAGAGAATAACCTATCGCCGGCGTCTATTATCAGTAATTTAGGGACTCATTTTATTGGGCAACAGGTTATTTACTATCCCTGCCTGACCTCAACAATGGAGGTGGCGAAGCAAGAGGCTCAACAGGGAGCAGCGGAAGGAACGGTTATCATTGCTGGTGAGCAAACTGTGGGGAGGGGTCGAATAAAGCGTGCTTGGCTATCACCTAAGGGTAACATTGCTTTGTCTCTTGTTCTTTACCCCAGCGCGGTCAATTTGCCTTCCCTTATTATGCTGGCTTCTCTAGCTGTAGTTCATAGTATTGAGGCAGTCACTGGCTTGAAGTCACAGGTTAAGTGGCCTAACGATGTTCTTGTTAATGGCAGGAAGGTGTGTGGGATTCTAGTTGAAAGCAGTGTGCGGGGAAACATTGTGGATTACACTATTATAGGTATCGGGGTAAATGTTAATCTTAGGCTTTCTGATTTTCCTGAGATTCTATCCACTGCTACCAGTCTCTCTGATGAGCTGGGAAGAGATGTATCGCGCTTAAGTGTAATACGACGGCTATTACTTGAAGTGGAAAAGTTATATCTGTCCCTTCAAGCTGGGGGGTCTATTTACGAAGAGTGGCGGGATAGTTTAGTGACACTGGGTAGAAGGGTTCGAGTAAAGTGGGGCAAGGCTGTCTGTGAAGGTGTAGCCGAATCAGTAGCTAGAGATGGTAGCTTGTTACTGCGTCGCTTGGATGGAAGCCTATCTAAAATTGTAGCCGGAGACGCTACCTTGCGTGACTAGATAAAATACCTCTGCCTCATCCTTAATAAAGTGGAGGTAAGCATTCAGCCACTCATATGTCACCCTGAGCGAAGCGAAGGGTCTCCAAAAGTTCTCAGAGATTCTTCGTCGCTTCGCTTCTCAGAATGACACCAAGTAGAACGGTTGCAATTTTGATTTTTGGGTTATAGCTATTTGGTAGTCTTTTCGCCTGACTGACCACTGGCACCTCGGTTCATAAACATAGAGATAAGGTCTATAGGCAGGGGGAAGATTAGGGTGCTATTTCTTTCCGAGGCTACCTCAGTCAGTGTTTGCAGGTAGCGGAGCTGTAGCGTGACTGGTTCTTTAGCGATAATAGCCCCAGCTTGAGCCAGCTTCTCTGCAGCTTGGAACTCACCCTCGGCATGGATAATTTTGGCTCGCCTTTCCCTTTCCGCCTCAGCCTGAGCTGCCATCATACGCCTCATTGTTTCAGCAAGCTCAACCTCCTTAATCTCCACTGCGCTCACCTTTACCCCCCACGGGTCAGTTTGCTCGTCAATTATCTTCTGCAGCGTCTCATTAAGCTTTTCCCTTTGGGCGAGTAGTTCATCGAGTTCAGACTGCCCCAATACATTTCGCAGTGTTGTTTGGGATATCTGTGAGGTGGCTCTGATATGGTCCAAGACCTTGACTACAGCTGATTCAGGGTCAACCACTCGCAGAAATACTACTGCATTTACCCTGACGGTAACATTGTCCCTGGTGATTACCTCCTGTGATGGGACATCCATAGTTATCACCCGGAGGTCTACTTTCACCATCCGGTCAGCGAAGGGGATGATGAGGAATAGACCGGGACCCTTAGCTCCGACCAGCCGTCCCAGACGGAAAATAACTCCTCGCTCATACTCGGCGACAATTTTAACTGTCATCGGAACAAGTATAAGCACGACAAATCCAATTATAATGTAAATAATCCAGGGCATTTGTTTACCTCCTTTACTGTTTTTTGGCTACATATAGTTTTAACCCGTCAACCTTGGTTATAATCACCTCCTCCTCGGGTTTCATCAAACCCGTCTCTGATATTGCCGTCCAGCGTTCGCCTTGAATAAAAACTACTCCCTTGGGTTTTAGGGCTATCTTGACTTCGGCAATCTTTCCTATCAGGTCTTCTCTACCTGCAGATGCCTGGCGGCGGTGAGCTCGGATTCCCCGATTGATTACGAAGACAAAGAAAGCAATAATACAGATTACCACTATGGCAATCAGCCACCAATCTACTTGAAACCACCTCGGGTCTATTTGAAACAATGGAGCCCCCTTTATTCTTTTTTGATTACATATAGTTTTAGGCCGTCAACCTTAGTTATAATCACCGCCTCCCCGGGTTCTACCCGACCCTTGTCTGATATTGCAGTCCAGCGTTCACCCTTAAAGAAAATCGTTCCTTCGGGTTCCAGGGCTACCTTAACTACAGCCGTCTTTCCTACCAGCTCTTCCCTGCCGGTAGATGCCTGACGGCGGTGTGCCTGAATTACCCGGTTAATTACAAAGGCAAAGAGGGCAGCAATGATAATTACCACTGTGGCAATGAGCCATGGATTTATTTGAAACAACGGTCCTCCCTTAAATAAGATTAAGGAGCCAATAACTAATGAAGTTATGCCCCCCGCGGTAAATAAACCAAAGGTTGGGGTAAATACCTCAGCGATAAAGAGACCGAAAGCTAGAACTATAAGCAGAACCCCGGCATAATCTACCGGTAGCATTCCTAGTGAATAGAAGGCCAGTAGGCCGCTGATGGCACCGAGCACACCAGGGAAAATAAGCCCGGGGTTGAAGATTTCAGCCATTATACCGAGTGTAGCCAGGCTTAGAAGGATAAAAGCAATGTTTGGGTCAGTAATAGCATAGAGGAAATCTTCCATTGTGTTCATCTTGATATGGTTAATTGTGGCTCCTTGAGTGTGCAGGGTAACTATATTACCACCCAGCATAGTTACCTGCCTGCCATCAAGTTGAGAGACGAGGGAGTCAAGGTCAGGGGCAACCATATCAATAACATTAAGCTCTAGAGCCTCCTGCTCTGTAGCTGAGACGCTTTCCCTGACTGCCTTTTCCGCCCATTCCATGTTGCGCCCCTGAGCCTCGGCAATGCTTCTAATATAGGCGGCGGCATCATTGACAACCTTCTCCTCCATAGTTTCTGACATCCCCTCTTCACCCTCAGCGCCTATTGACACCGGGTGGGCGGCACCAATAGCTGTATTTGGCGCCATAGCGGCTACATGAGCTGCCATAGTAATAAACACACCAGCCGAGGCAGCTCTAGCCCCCGAGGGAGAAACATATACCACCACTGGAACCCTCGCATTAACGATGTCCTTCACAATATCACGCATGGAAGTGTCTAGTCCACCAGGTGTATCCATTTGGATGATGAGAGCTATGGCTCTATCTTCCTCAGCTTGCTCAATGCCACGCTCAATATAATCAACGAGAACAGGGTTGATAACTCCTTTAACATGAAGCACATCAATCCTAGAACTGGCCGCCTCAGCCTCAATGGCGATAGAGGCGGTAATTAATAAGCACAACAGTAATAGGATGCGTATAAATTTCGGCATAACCAGCCCTTTGGAAGTTATATGATTAAATTATATGGTGATTATAGTTTTATTGCAAGTGAAGCGGGAGAAAGGTCGTTTATCAGGGGAAGTTTGAAGGGAGAGAGGTTTATATAAAATATAAAATGCTTATAGTTGAATAGCTAGGCAAATTAGTATAGAATTTACTAACTATTCATAAAGGGTATGGTATGAGAGTCCAAAAGTGTAAGGGAACTAGAGATTTATCCCCCGGGGAAATGGCAAGATTTCGCCTGATTGAGGGAGCGTTCAGAGACTGCTGCCTTAAGTGGGGGTATGAAGAGGTTAGGACACCAACACTTGAGTATCTCCACTTATTTACCTCAACCGGGACGCTTACCCCTAGCCTGCTAAACAAGGTCTATTCCTTCCTTGATTGGGACGGCTGGAGTGGAGAGAGAGTAGTGTTGAGACCTGATGGCACTATCCCTGTTGC
>JAUVZA010000080.1 GCA_030602805.1 Dehalococcoidia bacterium
CCCCAGGCATCCAGGGTAGGCTCAAAGATGATACCTGCAGAATCAGTCCCCCTCCAACCTCGGTAGCCAATTATCATAAGTAGAGGAAGACGAAGCTCAAAAGACACCAGTCTAATCGAATCTCCCGCCTCGTAAAGGCCAGCATTCTGATAGAGCATCACTGGCTTCTTGCCGCCTAGGATAAGACCGGCGGCGATAGCCACACCCTCTCCCTCGCGGCAAAACGGAACGAGGGTAATTTCCTTCTGGCTTATCATGGGTTCGTACATGAAGCGAAGCTCCGACCCAAGAAGCCAGACGATGTGGGTAACGCCACACTTCTTAAGTTCGTCAAGGACTCTTTCAGCTGTTAACCCCGTCTCCTTAGTAACCATGTTGCCTCCTCCCGTGTGCTACCTTGGGTAATCGGACAAGTGGCATCGATACACCTCCTTTCTTATTTACTGTCCGGTGGCTAGGCAGGTTACTGTTCTGGTAATGCCAGCAAGAGGCTGGATTTTACCAGTGACTAAGTCACCAACATCGTTCAAGTTTCCCCCTTCTATTACGGCAACAATATCATAGGGCCCAGTTACTATATCGACTGATTTCACTCCTTCTAACCGACTAAGGGCAGCAACAATTTCCTTATTTCTGCCTACCGCTGTTTCGATTAGAACAAAAGCCTTTGCCGTCATTGAATCCACCTCCTATACTGGTTCTCAGGGTCAACTCCTCCTCGTTCTTAAGATTTTTATGCCGGCAGGGCACTGACCCCGATTACGGTCCAGGCACCTCACGGGACGGGGGGGGGTTGGGGGGAGAGACTCCCCAGCCTGGATTTCCCGAGTGCCCCGCCTCTTCTATCGCTCCCATAGCTTGGCCGTAAACCTTAGTCTTCTGGATAGCGAGTAGGTTTCGCGGCTATAGTCTTGCCATGGACTGCTTCCCAGATAGCACGAAGGGGTTTAATATTGATGTAGTTAACGGCACCATTGTCTCTGAAGCGCTCACTCTTCAGGCTGAGGAAACCTTCCTTAATCAGTATTCTCGCAGTCTCATCCACGTCATCAACTAAGAAGTTGAGGTGGTGGAGTCCTTCCCCATGCTCCATAAGGAAATCCTGATAAACAGAGTCCCCATCAACGGGTTGACACAGCTCCAGCTGCACCCCTCCTACCTGGGCTAGGGCTATCTTCTCCCTGGCCCAAGCTGGCTTACCGTGATATGTGCGATCATAGACTAAAGGCGCCTCCCAGGCATAAATATCCCATGGGCCAATGCCTAAGATATTCCAGTAGTTCTCGGCTACCTTCTGCACATCCTTAACTACAATGGCTATCTGATTAATCCCTTTAACCTTAACTTTGGCTGGACTTACCTGTACCATGTTTCACTCCTTTCACAATTAGATTTTGAGTTCATTAAGCGGAAGGTTCTATGCTTCCAGAAATTACTTACCTCCAAAGACTATACTCGGTAGCCACAGGGCTATCTGAGGAAATGCCATTAATAAGCCCAGACAAGTGGCTTGAATGCAAATAAAAGGCCAAACCGACCTATAGATATCTGCCATAGTTACCTCTTTAGGCGCAACTCCTTTCATAATAAACAAGGTAAAGCCAAAGGGGGGTGTCAATATAGCCATCTGGATGTTGACAACATAGAGAACACCGTACCAAACCAGAGAGAAACCTAGTTTTGCTACTATAGGGATATAGAGCGGGGCAACGATAAGAAGCATGGCAGTATCATCCAGGATCATTCCCATCAAAATGAAGGTAAGCTGCATCACGACTATTGTCCCCAACGCACCGCCTGGTGCCATACGAAGTATAGGCTCTATGACTTTTGCCGCACCAAGGCCATCATAGACAGCGCTAAAAAGAATAGCAGCAGAAAAAATCCACAGTATCAAGCAAGAAGCCGACAAGGTTTCATGCATTGCCTCTCTGATAACCTGCGTGTTTAATTTCCGGTGAATGAGGGCAGCCACCAGAGCCCCTGTGGCACCTATGGCTGAACACTCAACTAAAGTTGTCACCCCCATAAACAATAACCCCAAGACTACGAAAATAAGGATTACCGGGGCTATTCCAGCCCCTAGCGCACGAAATTTCTCTCCCCAACCAATCCGCTCTTCAGGGGGTATTGGTGGGCCAAGATGTGGTTGAAAGTGGCATCTGATACCGATATAGGCCAAATACATAGAGGCTAAAAGGAAGCCAGGCAAAATACCAGCTACCCACAGGTGGCCAATGGATACCTTGGCTATAAGGCCATAGAAAATGAAATTCACACTAGGTGGGATGAGAAAGCCCAGGCCTCCACCGGCTAGGACAACACCAACTGCCAATGACTTATGATACTTCCGCTTAAGCATTTGTGGTAAGGAGATAGTGGTGCTAGTTACTGTGGAAGCCACATTTGTCCCTGACATAGCTGCTACCGCGCAAGACAGCCCTACATCCGCCATGGCTAAGCCCCCTTTGACACGACCCATCCAGAGGTATAGTGCTTGGAAAAGCCTATCAGCTACCCCTGACCGGGCAAGAATAAGTCCCATAAAGACGAACGGTGGCAGGGCCAGAAGCGGATACCACGTCGTAATTATAGCCCAAACGCCGGTGAACGGCATAAATTCGCCACCACGACCCCATAAGGCTAGAGCGGCTATAGTACCAACAGCGCCTACGACAAGGAAAATTTGCCGCCCGGTTAAAAGCAGCAACATCATGGAGCTAAACATCAAGATGGTAATGAGCTCTATGCTCATTGTATTGGTTTCCCCTTGACAATAGACAGGTCTCTGATGAATAAAGCTATCGCTTGAAGGAGCAGTAGACTAACTCCTACTACGATAATGACCTTGATAGGAGCTAGGGGAGGCCCCCACGGAGTCGCGGAGTGTTGACTGAGCCTCAGAGAAAATAGAGCACTGTCAATACTGCCGCGCAAAAGCACCGTAAGGTAGACAATGGCGGTAAAAAAGGTGGCTAGTTCGAAATTAGTTCTTCTCTTGGCAGACCACCGAGAGGAGAGGGCATCCATTCTGACATGCCCCTCACAAAGAAGAATGTACCCAGCGCCAATGATAAAATAAGTCCCAAGAACAAACTTCCCCAACTCAATTGACCATACAGTGGGGTTATTAAAGAAATACCTGCGGACAGCTTCGATTAGCATGATAGCTATTATCACGAAGATGCCATACTCCATAATCTTGCCTACCCGAGTATTAAACCACCCGATGTACCGGACATAATTTACCAATGCCCTAGGCATTTTCCCTCCCTTGACTCAAAACCTTATCTAGGGGTAGGTCCCCTGCAGCGTAAGAACTGCTAGCAGGGGATCTACCCCCGTTCTAGTTCCGCTCCCGTTACCCGGGGAGCTATAACACCGCGTTGGCTGTGCCAATCCTAGTCGCTAACAAGGTAGCTTGGCACTTTGGCTCAATAGTCTTCCAGTATTCTACCTACCACAATCTTCGCGATAGCGTCTTATTATGTCTACTATCTGCTGAGCCTTGGGACCGTCTTTGGCCCACTCATCCCAGTACCCTTCTCCAATCTCAACCAACTTCGCCCAATCCTCCTCAGGCATGGTGGTAAGGGTGTGGTATTGATATGACTCTAATTCGCCATACCAGTAATATTGGACTGTCCTCATCCTATGAGCATGCAGTGAAAGTAGAATGGTATCTTGCACATCACTAGGCAAGGAGTTCCATGTCTCCAGATTAACGATGTCAAAGTTATGCCATACACCTAGAGGTTGGGTAAGAAAATAGGGGAAAACCTCATAGAAGCCGTTAGCGTAAGACTCATATGCGCCGCACCATCCAGCAAGTCCATCTATAACGCCCGTTGTCCCAGCCAAGTAAAATTCCTCCACAGGAATGTCTACACATACTGCGCCCGCCTCTCCAAGAATAGCAGCCACATTATCATAGGCAACTAGCTTCAGCCCCTGAAGGTCCTCCCAGCTTCTGACTGGTTTTGAGGTAATTATGTGACCAGGGTCCCCCGTCCAGACATTTAGGAACTTGATGCCACCCAACTCCTCCCAGGCCTCGGTATAAGGCTCGTCCAGCCCATAATAGTCCCACATCACCAACAGGTCTAGGTCATTCTCCCAACCAAACGGGCAATAGCTCCCAAACTTAACTGTCTCTGTAGGAACACCCGCAATAGGAGAAGACAGCCCAAGGCCGAAGTCAAGGGTCCCCTTCTGTACCGCTTGAAAGACTTGGCTGTCGGGCATAAGCTCGCCGGCACTAAATATCTCTAACTCAGCTCGCTCGCCTAAGGCTGCCTCAAGCTCATCTGCCCATGGTTGCCAATAGTCTTCAACCTGCACAACATATTGAGAAGCCTGACCTCTCCAGTGGTATATAGGCTCTGTTGGGGTTACTGGTGGCGTTACTGGTGGCGTTACTGGTGGGGTCACTGGTGGGGTCACTGGTGGTGCTGGGGCTGCCCCTGGTATACAGCCAAGGAGTAGAGCAGCTACTACACCTACCACCACTAACGGAATGATAAATCTTGATAATCCTTTCCTTCTCATTTAAAATCTCCTTTAAAATCTCTATTTTCTATAACATTTCTCAACGTTACTCATTTCATAATAGCACCTCCTGTCTTTCATATTTATTTCAGATTTCACCCCTTAGTCGCTGATACCTAATACCTTGGCTCAATTAGTGAAACATACAGGTTGTCCGGCTCAACCACATACGCATATTTCCATTGCCCTGAGGAGACCTCTATTGTCTGTGGAGGACACAGGAATCTTATGCCCTTTTTCTGTAGTTCCTCATACGCTTTTTCTATATTACTAACCCCAACAGCAAATTCCATAGGACCAAGATGTCCCCAAGCTTTGGTGAAAGGTGTAGGCTTATCGGGCGGAAGAATTTGAATAGGTTCAATCCAGGCTCCGTAGTAGTTCGCTATCATTGGACACCTTATCTTTGGAGGCTTGGCGGGATACATAGTAGCCATAGTCCAATGACGTTCAGTAATATCGAAAACCAAATCCGTGAAACCGAGCTCCCGATAGAATTCCAGCGACCTATCCATATCTGAAACACCAAAACCTACATGATTTACGCCTTCTACCTTCGGTTCTGTTCCCAAACTCTCTCCCATCTGCCAGTCAATAAATTCCATGAGACCATTATCTGGGTCTCTCATGTATGCATAAGTGTTTTCCGTATTATAAGGAAGAAAGCGACCAGGTGATGGTATAAGTGCAGCTTTAACGCCTTTATCTACTAGTTGCTCAAATATCTTTCTGGCACCTACGCGTGTATTAAAACAAACCTCGGCAATGTCAATATCTGGCCAGAGTCTAGTCAAAGCTACAGTGCAAGGCTCAGGTTTATCAGGAGGCAAAAGCTGGACAAGCTTAATCATTCCCAGACCAAGTGGTCCCGTATTTTGGTTTTTTAGCATAACTACCCTGGCTTTTGTCTCAGGTTTGCCAGTAACCTTCTCCATCCCGGGGAGAGAACCTATGTAGTCAAACATTACTTCTGTGAAGTCTAAGAGTTCACCATAGAATTTCAGCGACCTATCCATATCTGAAACACCAATTCCCACATAATTTACACCTCGAAACATCGTTGTTCACCCTCCTTTCTTGTACTATTTTCAATAACTTCTTTTGTTCATCTAGTAAGCATTTGTTGCCTCCTTTTTCCCGCGCTGGGGGTATGTGGCACCCCCAGCGCCGCTCCTAAAAAAGGAGGAAAAAGTGAAAAAGGGCTCATAACCCACCCCCTGGGTCATCGAGCCCTTCATTTGTTTGACTTTTCTTCAGGATTGCTTTACAATAACAACAGTTACGCATTATCTGTTTTCATTCCCCATAAAAGACCTGTTAGCCCAGGTCTTTTTTATTTCACCTTCTTTTGTTCCCTTTCAATCTTCTCGTCTATGGCATCCTCGAGCCATCTCCCGAGTGTTTTGCCCTGCTTAATGGCTTCCTGATGCGCCTTTCGCAGAATGCTGGGCTTTATCTTAATACTCCTTGGCTCTCTAACCTCGTTATTCTTCATACAAATCTCTCAGTAGTTTTACTCTACTACTAAATACTATTTTTGTCAAGGGGTTGCCACTTAAAGCCATTAAAATCGGAGAGTTGCGGTCAAACCCTACCTTTGCCTTTTCCTGCTCGTATATGATATTATTAAATGTTTTTTATTCAAAGGGAGGCTATTACCATCCGACAAAAACCAAAGACAATTGAGCGAATATTCTATACCTTTCAGGAGACGCAGGAGTTTCTTAATATTAGCCATGACACACTGTATAAGCTTATGAGGCAGGGGCTTCC
>JAUVZA010000060.1 GCA_030602805.1 Dehalococcoidia bacterium
GGAAGGTCGTCTAGGCCCACTTTGGTGTCGCTGGGATATAAAAAGACTTACCCCCATGCCGTCCCCGTGGACAAAATTCCAGAGGAGTTGGAAAGGAACCCAGAGTTCTACAACCTCATCAAAAGGATTGTAACCAAGGAGAAAAGCTAGTGCCCACCATCGTCTTGATGCCCGACTTTGATTTGCCTACGCGCAGCGCCTCAGGATTTCTATTGAGATACATTGTACCCAGGGTGGAACCGGTGCAGCTTTTCTCCCTTTTCGTTCGCAGGCTGCCATTCCGACTATCTGCTCCCCAGTCGGACATAATCATTGGGGTGGGACACGGTGATATTGATGTCCTCACTGGGCACAATGAAGCCATAATTCTTGAGGTTGGCAAATACAATCCGAGAGAGGTTGCCGGCAAGGTGATAAAGCTTATTTCCTGCCAGAGTGGAGTCGAGTTAGGGCCTGATTTGATTAAAAGCGGCGCTGCCAGTTTTGCTGGATATCGTGATGATTTTGTCTGGGTCATGGACGCTGACCTGGCCTCGAGACCCTGGGCTGATAAGATAGCAGCTAAAAACCTGATGCCAGTGATTGACGGGCTAAACGCTCTGCGTGATGGCAAAACAGCCAGAGAGGCTTTTGCTATTGAGCTTGAAGGCTATTCAAGGAACGCTGAGATAGAGGAGGACGAGCTGATAAAGTCGTGCCTTGAGTTTAACCGGGACAATGCTGTATTACTGGGTGACGAGAGTGCCAAGGTGAGGCCGAGGCTGAGAATCACACTACCTCCCCCTCCACCACTTTTCTTGCCTCTTGCCACTTGACAAAATAACTATTTTATGAGTAGAATTAAAGTAGCTTCAAAAGTAGATTCAGAGGTAGACAACTAGAGAACGGGGAAGTAGCCCCCAATAAGGGCTGGGAACTTCCCCGTTCCTCTTATTAGGAGCTGCTTCCCCCCAAAAAGGAGGGCGAATATGGATATGAAAGGGCTAAAGGACCCCAAGGAACTGGTCGATAGTGTCGTTCAGGGTGGAATAGGGGCACTGCAGTTCTTCCCTAGGGTAGCCGAGAATATCGCCGGCGTTGCCAACGCCTACGCTGGCAGCGTCAACAGAAACCTCGGTGAGTTCAGGGCAAAGATGCCTGAGGAACCAGCAGTTCTCCCCCGAGCCGCTGGCATGGTAGTGGGCGAAACTGTGGGTAGCTTTATCGGCCTCTTTGAGGCTGTAGTTCACGCGGGGACGGCTACTGCTGCCGACATAAAATCCCAGATTAAGAGAGGAACAGGAGGGTAATTATGGCTATTAAAAATATTAAAGGTCTTCTGACTCAAGCGACCGCACTCCCGGCGGCAATAGAGGCAAGGCTCCCCGAGGGAGTACCCAAAATATCCACCATGCTTCTGGATGCCACTGGCACGATTCCTGTACTACCCGACTTCCCGATGGAGATTCCCGACCTGCCGACAGTACCTGAGATTCCCGCTTTGCCCGAGCTTCCCGGGTTTCCAGGAGCAAACGCTGGACTAGGGCGACAGCGCCGGTATGTCACCGGGGTCGAGGTAAGGGAAGCGCCGGCACCAGTGCGGGGTGTAATTCCATTAGTCTCAGCTGGCGAACGGCTCCCCCAAAACTTCATAACGGTCAATGGGCAGCGAGTGCCAGTATCAGTAACATAAAAGTCTTATAAAAGGAGGGCTTAAAATGCCATTAGTACTTAAATCTACACTACTAACAAGAGAGCAGATGGGTGAGGGGAGAGAGGCAAGCATCAGAGCTGCAGCCGAGGCAAAGCTACTGGAGCTAGCTGAGGCAGCCCTTCCAGGGAAAAGGCTAGTTATCCGCGACCTGAACCCTACGGACCTGAAAGTGAGCACCGAAGAGTGGGCTGAAGAAGCTGCTGGCACTGCAGACGAGTGGGCTGACACCGGCATCACCGGCACCCTGGATGATAACCGCTTCGTCGCCATTCTCGGCATGTATTTCGGAAGGTGCCCTACTACCCCACCAATTTCACTCTGGAAGTTCACCGTTGGCGGCTCTGAGGTTGCTAGGTGGAACCTGTACCCGCTCCAGCCAAGGATGGTAGACCCTGGCCAGAACGCTCCGCCAATCGGCATCACTGAGGCACCAATCTTCATTACTCAGAATACCCCGTTTACCATCGCTGAGTATACAATAGAAGCGGCAAATCCAGCCTATTTCCCGCGCGTATTCGGCCTCGTAGCAGAACCCGAGGGTAAAACAATTAAGGGCTAATAGTCTTGCCAAGCGGGTAAAACTATGAGATGAGAGAACTTCCTTATGAATGGAGGAGGAAAACAACCTATAAGGAGGATAGAAAATGCGTAAACCTTTTTCAGGCTATAACGACGATGCCCAACATGGAACTAACCTGTACCGTATCTGTGAGCCGGGGCTAAATGGCCGGGTTTTCTGGCTGAAGGGCATTGTTATCAACAACCCGGGTGCCTCAGACCATGAGGTGAAAATCTACGATGAGGCTCAAGCCGCTACCCCAGCGGCACCGGTATCAGCAGCCAAGCAGAGGCTAGCAATAACCGCCAAGGCTGCTGCTACTACTGTGGTCGACTTCCCGGCACCGGGAATAAAGTTTGTTGATGACGTCGGTGCCGTATCCCACGCTGACATCACTGCCTATGACATCGCCGTCACTGGCTATTTGGAGTAAGGGGGTAGGCTATGGGAATAATGTATACCACGCTGGGGGTTGATACCCCTGATATCGCTCCTGACGCAGTGACCTCAGAGAAGTTGGATCCAACTCTAGTTCAGTATGCTGAGGTAGAAATCTCAGCGGCCGAGGTCCTTACCCTCAATAGTGTAAAAAAGGTGTTGCTGGCATCGCCTGGCGCAGGCTATATCCTGGAGCTCGTCTCGCTTTTCCTTGCCTATGATTTTAACACCACGCCGTATACCATAGGAAGCGCTAGCGAGCTAAGGGTGAGAGTGGGAGGCGGCCTCGTTAGCACGACAAGTCTATTGGCGACAGGTTTTCTCGACCAGTCTTCAGACCAAACAAAATTGATACACGGTTACGCAGGTAGCCCAGTGGCCGATAGCACGATGACTCTGGAAGTAACATCAGGTGATGTTAGCGTTGGTGATAGCCCGATTCACGCCAAGGTAGCCTATAGGGTTCACGCAACAGATTTATAGGCTGGCTGAGCCTTAAATCAGCCTGAATAAGCGCCTCAAAGCGCGTGTTGAGGATGTGAATATGAACTACTTCAAAGAAGATTGTCCTAATTGCGGGGAAGCCCTCAGTGGCAAAGAAACCGAAAGCGCATACAAGCAGGATGAGGGGCTGATTGGTTATTGCCCCAAATGCCTATTGCCTGTACCTGTGGCCAAAACCACCGAGCTACCTGAGCCAGAACCTGAGCCGACTGCGCCAGAACCCGAGCCTGAACCTGCGCCGGAGCCAGAGCCGACCGCGCCAGAGCCCGAGCCATAGAGGAGAGAAAGAGGAAAAAGGCTGGCTGAGCCTTATAAATCAGCCTGAATAAACTCGCCTCAAGCGAGTCGTCGAGGAGGCAAATATGTATGAACTAGAATTCAAGCCCATACTCCAGCGAAATCACACGGTCCAGCTCTTTGGTCCCGACTTCCCTACCGGGGGGGCAAACTACCGTTGCCTCGCAGTGGATGCCCTACCTGAGTACATCAAGGACTTCGGGGCCCTAACCGCTGCTACTTGGAAAGCTGACCAGGAAGATACCAACCTAGAGCTCACCACCTTTGAGCTTGGTCAGCTCAGGATGATGGTTCTGGATGATGTGAAGGTCAGGCTCAAGAACCCGGCACCAACTCAGAAGTGGCGGACCAATAAGACGAACTTCTACCTCCCCCGGTTTCCCACTGAAGCTGGCCAGGACTGGTACAAGCAGTATCTCTTCGCCCTCAGTGAGTTCTTCTACTGGGAGTCAAAACAAACCCCGAGGTTTGACCTGTATTCTACTATTGCCCTGGATGCAGCCAGGGTTCTGTTTACCGGCTGGAAGTTTAAGCTAGAACCAGTAACTGAGAAGGGCGCATTTGAACTGCTGGTTTCAGGGTGGCCAGCATCAGCAGGTAAGTAAAAAGCAGCACTTTGGGGGGCTCTAAATGGAGGAATACGAGGAAATCGTCAAGAAGATCCCGGTGATTGAGCGTGCTATCGGGCCACTGGCTGGGCTAGCTACACGCCTTGATTATCTCGGTCCCAAAGTACAGGAGCTCGAGGGCACTTTAAGCCCGAGGGTTGCTGAGCTCGCCGAGATAATCGGTAAGCTCGAATACGCGCTCAGGACATTGGAATTGCCGGAGGGGGTAGCTATGCCTCAAGAGATACAACAGATACCGTTTTCATATAACATCCCAGCATTAGAGGGTGTGGTGCTTAGTGAGGACGCTCCGCTTAGCGGTTATATTAAAGAGATAACTATCCATTGGCCAGATGGCAGCAACGCCCTAGTGAAAGCCAAAGTAGGCCACGGTGACAAGCAGTTCTGCCCCCGTGAAGGGTCCCTAGCTCTTAATGATGCTACGCCAACTTACCCTTTTTCGGAATGGGTAAATTTCCACGAGAATATCTGGGTTGAGATGGAAAATGCCGATGGGGTAAATAGCCATGCGATAACGGTAACTGTAACTCTGGAGGGCACGGTACCATGAGAGTAGACAAGACTTATACCGTTGAACAAAGAGGCGTAGGCAAGCCTGATTACTCTAAGGAGATTTCAGCTGGACAGATAAGGCCGGGGTTTGAACTCAAGTATAGCCAGACCCTGCTAGTCTTTCTGATAATGTTTAGTAGTGTTGCGTCTGCCTACTCGTGGGCGAAGGACCCCCTCGCTGCAGGAGCTACTGTATCTCTTGTTGATGGCATGACTGGCGACGATTTGCCATATACTGTCCCCCTGGGCTATACATTGGCAATGATTTCTGCTGGAATTGTATGTAATCAAGATATAGAAGTCTGGCAATTACTTAAAGTGCCACCTATACCTATCGCCATGCGTGAGCTATGCCTAACTCAATTGGCTGGAGGGACACCTTTTTACCTACCAGAGGTTGTTGCCTTCTCCAGTGCCCTGTTTGACCCCCTCGGGTCTATCTCTTTTGATTACGATGTCCAGGTTACCAATAAAGGCGAGGCAGATATGGAAGGAATGATGGGACTGTATATGATATTAGAGAAGGTAGGTAGCCCGCTATTACCGCCGACAAAAACGGTGAGGTGTAAATGGTGTGGAGCAACCAAGGAGATGCCGATAGAGGCTTCTACTATAATATGTGACGAGTGCGGTAAACTGTTTATCGTATATCCGCTTCGGCAGCCAAAGGGGATGTCTTAATGGAACTTTGGATATGGAGGGGGCTATTCTTACTAGCTGGGCTAATCATCATAGCCTGGTTCACAAAGGGAGCTATAGATGAGGACTTACCAAAGGAAAGATAAATGTTAGAGTCAGTATTAAAAAGAGTATTAGAAGAAGTAATCTCCAGGGTCACTGAGCTCTCAGTAGCCACTGGAGATGCTACTGGGGGGTCTACAACAACTCTAGTAGACACAAGTGTAGTCTGGGAAACCGATAAGTGGAAAGACGCCGTAGTTGAGATTACCCACGCTGCCGATGGGAAGCGTTATTTCGTAACCATAACCTCAAATACTGCTGACACCCTCACCTTCCCTGCTATCGCTGTAACAGTTGCTGCTGGCGACCATTATGAAATTAGAATGACACTCCGTCTGGCTGATATTGATAAATGGGGCGGCACAACCCAGACTGGTCTTGATATAGGGGCTGAGCTACCCAAGAAGGTCAATAAGGCGACCACTCCCGTAATCTACAACAAAACTATGACGCTTGCTGACACCGAGTATTCTCAAGCACTACCCGCCAACACCAAGAAATACACTATCCAAACCAGGGACGGGACGGCCTTCCGCCTGGCTTTTGAAACAGGAAAAGTGGCTACACCAACTGAGCCATACTTTAGTATTGGCACCGATGGTTTTCACCACGAAGACCTGATTGAGCCGGCTAGCTTAACACTCTATTTTGCCTGTGACGAAGCTGCGAAGGTGGTAGAAATCATCGCATGGTCGTAATGAATAGCTTGGAGCTAATAAATGCTAGGAATTAAAAGTTTAACCCGGGTATTATCCAATATAGCTAACCTCATCACTAGCCTAGGCAACCCCACTGCCGATATGAGTGCCGTTATCCAGAGCGACGCTGCCTCGTTGGCAGCTTATGAAAAGAACTTCAGGGCGCACTCTCGAGCACACAACCAGACAAGAATCTGCCTGGTAGTTCCTGACTTGGACAACTTAGCTTCCGACTTACCGAATACCGCTATCAAAGCTGAGCTGGATAAGATAGCCACCGTTAGCGTGCTAGACCAGACGGGTGTTGATGGCGGGGAGGAAGATTGGACCGTATACAACCTGGTTGTGGTCGGCAGTGATGCTGGTGGTTATACCTTCACCGTTGGTAATATCGATGACCTCATTTCATACCATGGGCCAATCATGGTCTGTTGTTCCGCCGTTGCTGACCACCTGAAGATGGGTACCGCCACAACCCAATCAGCTAGCACTGTTTATGAGTGGTGTAAGACTATCTATAACAGGGTAATGTTCCTGGTATTTGGCTCCACCGGTGATCAGGAGCTTTTTAGTGAGGCTGCCGTATCTGATAGACTGGATATGTCTGCTGAAGCCCTCACCGAGCAACTCCTGATGACATCTCTTACTGGGGATGTGAACACTACAGCGGTGGTTGGTTGGTTGCCAGCAGAATCTGTCGATGGCGAAACTCTCGATCTAAATGATGGCTCTGCCCTGCCTTCTGGCAGGTTGTTTACCGGCTGCTTTGTCCATGCCGATCACTTGACCGACCTTGGGACGTTGCTGCTCAGACGGCTGGCTCGTAACTTAACCCAGGCTCATATACATCCTTTGAAGGTTCAAGTAAAGCGGGGCTATCAGGAAGATATACCTGATACCGATATCACCGATACTGCCACCGTAACTGAGGCCGAGTGCATTCTGCTTGATATAGGACCACAACAAAGTAGAAGATTTTGCCTGAGGCATTTGAGAATAAAGGCTCAGGTTGACCCTGACCCTAATACCATGACGGTGAAGCTGTATGAATATTTCCAGGGGGCTTTAGTCAATGTTGACACCTTTGATATTGACAGTACTAATTGGGGGACTTATCAGTCACTAATGGATATGTTCGGGCTCCAGGAAATACATAGTGATGCTATCAGGGTGGCCTGCGTTATGGATAATGGAACTTTAGAGGTGAAAGCCACCTATTGCTATGCCGAAGCAAAGAAATAAAAGGAGGTAAATAAAAAATGGCAGGGAACGGACGTAAAAGCTGGCTAACTCTTGTGAAAGAGCACTTGGTAGATATAAAGGGAGCAGGATGGACTACCGAGACATTAAAGGCAATTAAAGACGCAATCGATGCTATACCTGGTGGGGGGGATGCCACTGAGGCTAAGCAGGATGCCATTCAAGCCGCTCTGGGGACCCATGATACAGATATCAAGGCACTCCTCAATACCATTGCAGGCTTTCTTGATACCGAGATAGCAGCAATCATGGCTGACCTGGACAACCCCGACCAGTACAAGGCCGATGTCGCCGCACTGGCGTTAGAGGCTACACTAAGCGACATTAAGGGCGCTGGCTGGACAACCGAGACGCTAAAGGCGATAAAAGATGCGATAGACATCATTTCCGGAGTCAATTCTTACCAAGAGCAGATACCCGCTAGCAATTTCAGCCTGGATGCGATTGACAACACTCTGACAGCAGACCCGCCTGATGCCGATGCCGAGAACTCAGTGGTTGATATAGACCAAGAAGCAGGCAGCACCTTTGTTCTCAGAAGCCTCTGGGTTAATATCACCAGCTTTGGCACAGCTGGAACTAAACTGACCTTTAAGCTATGGATGCCACTCAATGCTGTCGTCACTATGGTAGATAGTGTGGCCGTAGCTAGCCTTGGCATACAGAACCTTATGGATTTATTTGGCTTGCCAGAAGTCCAAGCCGATGGTATCTGGATAACTGTTGAGACTGACAGCGAGTCTGCTGATGCTGCCTGTGAGGGGACTTATAAATATGCTAAAGCGTCTTAGGTAGATTTAGTTGAAGACCAACTGGATACAGAGATTACTAGGCAGATTTGATAGGCAGCTCGTCTCTATGGACTTCTGGAGCGACCCGCAAGAGGAGGTTCAGGTGCCGGCGACGGCGGCGACCCTGGTACTTACCCCCACAGTCACAGTAGCTGATTTACCCGCCGACGCTACAATAGTCCGGGCAATAGCCATGTTCAAGTTCAGGATGGTAGAGAATACCTATGTGGATGTCAACGCTCTGGACGGTGGAACGGTGGGGGATACCAGCCAAGTGATACAAGTTAAAGAGACCGCTGCGGGGGCATATGTTGATGCTATCAATTTTGGTGATAACCAATTCACTCTAGCTAGTGAGACCAGAGAAGGCGGCGATATCCTTGTCGGCTCCATCAATATTGTTGCCCAAGTTAATGGCAATGGCAACTATACCTTCCAGTGGAAGATGAGAAAGGCCGCCTTCGACTTCATCAACTTCAATGATTGTGCCGTGGGACTGAAAATATGGTATTCGGTGTAAGCAGCCGGAAGCGAGACTGGGGATTGGTTCACACAACAAGGGTTATAACAACCTGGTAGGGAAATGTATAGGAGGTTGAGATGATTGGATTATTCCACGAACCAGTATCTGAGGGAAAGGATAGAGTTACTGTTATCCACTACAAACCTGAACGGCTAACAGCGTCTCGAAGGGAGGCTACCATACTTATTGAGCACGAGGCTTTGCCGAAGGCGGAGAGCCGTCTAGGCAAGAGGGCCGTCCTCTATGTGAATCCACAAGCCAAGGACCTATGGTATGAGTATGAGGATAGACCACTTACCCAAGAGGAACTGCTAGCAGAGATTTCCCGGAAAATGGACACCTTGATTGACACAATGAGGGTCGGATAATGCCTTTCTATCTTTACCTTGGCGGTCACACAGTCCACACGGTCTGGCAGATTGACCCCACGGATATGTCTGTGGTAGCCGAGAGCGCTGACTATGGCGGGGGTGTCGCAGCATTAACCGTACTGGGTGACTATGTCTACTGCGGTGGCAGCGCTTACGTAACCTACAAGGTCTGGCAGATTGACCCCGTGGATATGGGGAAGGTAGCCGAGAGTGCTGACTATGGCACGGATATCTATGGGCTGATTGCACTGAAGGATTACATCTACTGTGGCGGCGGTCCCTCGACCGTCAAGGTCTGGCAGATTGACCCCGTGGATATGGGGAAGGTGGCCGAGAGTGCTAGCTACGGCTATGCAATCATGGACCTGACTGTACTAGGCGACTATGTCTACTGCGGCGGTTACACACCCCAGACGGTCTGGCAGATTGACCCCGCGGATATGGGGAAGGTAGCCGAGAGTGTTGACTATGGCGGGACTATCCGTACGCTAACTGCTCTGAAGGACTACATCTACTGTGGCGGCATGACAACCCAGAGGGTCTGGCAAATTGACCCTGCGAATATGACTAAGGTAGCCGAGAGCGCTGACTACGGCGGGGGCGTCCGTACACTGACTGCTCTGAAGGGCTAT
>JAUVZA010000077.1 GCA_030602805.1 Dehalococcoidia bacterium
GTAGCTCTATAATCTCAGCATAGTCAAGGTATTTGGCGGCTACCTTGGCTAGGTGTATCATTAGCACTGCTCCCAGAGCAAAGTTAGGAGCTACCACTGCCCCAACCTTATGAGCTAGGGCTAATCGGGCAATCTCGCTAAGCTCGTCATCTGTCAACCCAGTAGTTCCTATTACCAAGCTAACCCCTTGTTTAACGGCAATACGCACTGCTGGCATGGTGGCTTGAGCAATAGTGAAATCTACTAGCACATCAGGTCGGCAACTAGTGAGGATATATTCTAGGTTGGAAGAAAAGGGTACCGAACCTGAGTCGTCGGGCAGTGATAGGTAATCCTCGGAAACATGTAGCTCTACGGCGCCTACTACCTGAATTTCGGATTCACGACATAGGGCATTAATAACCACTCGCCCTACTCTACCTGATGCCCCGTTTACTACTACCCTTATTGGCTTCATGACTTAACTCCGCTACCCTAGTAACGTTGTTTATTCCTAGAGGGAGGGGGGTGCGGTGAGGAATGAACCTCACGCCGCTTTTTAAATGGGTAGTCTCCAGATAGCGAATCCCCTACCCCAGCTCCAGGCACTTGGGAAAGCTTTTTAAACACAGCTCGCCGTGACAGGTTTACCCTACCCATATTATCAATCTCAGTTACCTGAACCGTAATCTCATCGCCCACTTTGACTACATCCTCGACCTTATCCACACGATGGTCAGCCAGTTCACTGATGTGAACCAAGCCTTCTTTGCCGGGGAGAATTTCTACAAAAGCACCAAAGCTCATCAAGCGGGTTACTTTTCCGGTATAGATACCGCCAACCTCTATATCCTTGGTTAGTTCTTCAATAATTTTAATGGCTTTACGGGCTGCTTCCTCATCAGGTGAGCCGATAAGCACGGTGCCATCATTATCGATATCAATAGTTGTTTTAGTTTCATCAATAATTGACCTTATTGTTTTACCTCCGGTGCCGATTACACTACCAATTTTATCAGGGTCAATTGTTATTTTATGCATTCGTGGCGCATAGCGGCTGACTTCAGGTCGACTGGAGCTGATAGTTTGATTCATTGCATCCAGAATGAACAAGCGAGCCTCCCGGGCTTGATTTAACGCCTTTTCTACGATTTCCAAACTTATGCCCCTGAGCTTGGTGTCCATTTGTAGTGCCGTGATGCCCTCAGTAGTGCCAGCTACCTTAAAGTCCATATCACCATAATTATCCTCTATGCCCTCAATATCGGTCAAAATAACATTGCCACCTTTCTCATCAGTGACCAAGCCCATAGCTACCCCGGCTACTGCTCTCTTTATCGGTATTCCGGCATCCATTAGGGATAGGCTTGAGGCACAAACACTGGCCATGGATGTGCTGCCGCTTGAGCCGAGAACCTCGGAGACGAGGCGAATAGTGTAAGGGAAGTCTTCATCCTTAGGTAGCACTGGCAAAATAGCTCGCTCCGCCAAAGCGCCGTGTCCAATCTCACGGCGACCAGGCGAACCTACGCGTTTCACCTCACCGGTGGAGAACGGGGGGAAATTATAGTGATGGATAAAGCGTTTAGTCTCCTCTATACCTAATCCATCAAGTTGCTGCTCCTTCTTGATAGGACCCAAGGTAGTAATTGTCAGCACCTGTGTCCGACCCCGAGTGAATAGAGCTGAGCCATGGGTGCGAGGCAACAGTCCTACTTCACAACCGAGGGGGCGGACCTCGGTCAGACTACGACCGCTGACACGCTGTCTCTTTTCAAGGATATTGGTTCTTATTTCAGCCCTAAGCTTGGTTTCAAAAGCAGAAAGTATATCTTCTTCGGGGAATGACTCGCCTAAGCTCTCCACCAGTTCTTTCTTTAGAGCAGAGAGTGTTTGTTCACGCTGTGGTTTTTCTGGTTGGCTTAGGGCTTGAGTAAGTTTTTCATTAACGATTGACGAAATGGCTGAAGCTAGCTCAGGGTCAACCTTACTAATAGGGGCTTCTATCTTGGGTTTACCGCAAGCCTGCTGAAGTTGCTCTTGAAGCTTAATAATATCCTGGTTTGCCTCATGACCAAATTTAATTGCCTGAGTAACAATATCTTCTGGTGCCTCTCGTGCTCCTGCCTCTACCATTACTATTGCTTCTTTGGTACTGGCTACAACAAGGTCAAGTAGGCTATCCTCAAGTTGAGCTAATGTTGGATTTAATACTAGATTGTCATCAATATAGCCAATATGAACAGCGCTTACCGGACCATCAAAAGGCACATCTGATATTGATAGCACCGCTGAGCTACCGATAACGGCCAGGATGTCAGGGTCATTTTCTTGGTCGGCAGAAAGGACAGTAATTATGAGCTGAATATCATTACGCCATGCCTTGGGTAAAAGCGGACGCAGCGGGCGGTCAGTAAGTCGGCTAGCTAATGTTGCCTCCTGACTGGGACGTCCTTCCCTTCTGATAAAGCCACCGGGGATTTTACCAACAGCATATAGTCTTTCTTCGTAGTCAACGGTTAGTGGCAGAAAATCTACTCCCTCTCGCGGTTCTTTACTGATGCAGGCGGTAACCAGAACCACCGTGTCTCCATAGCGAACTGTGGCTGCTCCGCTTGCCTGCTCGGCGAGTTTTCCTGTGTCTACAATGAGGCTTCTGCCCCCAACCTCACACTTAAAAGATTGAGATTTTACCAATAGTCCCTCCTTATTAAATTAAGGGCTTTACTTGCGTAGACCGAGCTTGGCAATTAGGCTGTGATATCGACCTACATCCTGTTTGCTCAGATAAGTTAATAGTCTTCTTCTTTGGCCTACAAGCTTAAGTAAACCGCGTTGTGAGCTATAGTCATGGCGATTAGCTGTCATATGCCCGGTTAATTGGTTTATCCTCTCAGTAAGCAGGGCTACCTGAACCTCGGTTGAGCCTGTGTCTCCTTCATGTAGCTCAAATTTATTGATAATATCTGTCTTTTCTCCCTTGTCCAAATTACACCTCTACACCTTTATCTATTCTCTGACAAGCATTAAGTATATCATAAATCAAAAAAGTATAGCATAGCTGGGAGTAACTGTAAATTCACTGGGCTTGTCCAGGCTAAATTATATCACCTCACCTCCGCCTAGGGCGGACTCTGTCGACCCCTTTATCCCTTCTCCTTCAGTGAAGTTGTTTATTATAAAATTGACAACTATCTTGATATCTCTATAAACTAATCTCATAATTCCCCCACCAATGTCTTCATAATAGATACATATCTCGTTTAGTATAATTAACTAACTGCCTCCGCCTCTTGACTTTTAGAGAATAATGTGACAACCATATGTTTATGAAGTTTTTATAGTAACATTCCTGGCTTGTTTAATTACTAGGTGAACGGAGGTGACGATGATGTAAGGGCTGGGTATATTAGCCTTCGTAATCTTGCTACAGGAAGGAATTAAATAGGAGGATATTGTTAATGAGATTTAAGGAAATGGTGACAACGGTTGATTTACATACCGAGGGAGGGCCTGTCAGGGTGGTAACGGGAGGGATTCCCAATATCCCGGGAAAGACAATGCTGGAAAAAAGAGATTTTGCCCGACAGAATCTTGACAATTTGAGAGCAGCGTTAATCAATGAGCCCCGGGGGCATGATAACATGTGGGGTTGTATAATGACACCCCCGGTTACTGATGGAGCCGCTTTCGGTTTCCTTCCTATGTCTCGGGGCTTTGGTAACATGTGTGGGCACGTGTCGATAGGAATCGCAACTATGGCAGTGGAAATAGGAATTGTAAAAGCCAGAGAACCTGAGACCGAGATTATGATAGATGTGCCCGTCGGGCTGATTCGGGTCAGAGTGAGCGTTGAAAATGGCAAAGCTAGGGGTGCCACCTTGCAAAATGTGCCCTCATTCTTATATAAGTCAGGGACAATCAAAGTTCCTCGCCTGGGTGAAATACCGGTTGATATCGCCTTCGGGGGAGGCTTTTTCGCTATCATAGAAGCCAAAGATTTGGGGGTTACAAGTGATGTTGCTGGCATCAAAGGGCTCCAGACGTCTGGGCTTCTTCAGGAAGTCATTCAATCAATCAATAAGCAGGTGTCTATCCAGCATCCTGAAAAGGATTATATTAAGGGGCTTAGCTTCTTAGTAAGTGATAAACCGGCTAATCCTGAGGCAAAGGTAAGAGATACCGTCAAAAACATATTAGTAGGGGATAATTCTATAGATAGGTCACCGTGTGGCACAGGGACGAGTGCCAGGGTAGCTGCCCGCTATGCTAAAGGGGAACTGCGTCTGGGAGAGACACTGGTCACCGAAAGCATTATCGGTTCACACTTTCACGCCAGAGCGGTTAAAGAGGTTAGCGTTGGTGGCATTAAGGCTATTATCCCTGAGGTAACCGGACGGGCTTTTGTCACTGGAATGCATACTTTTGTGATAGATGAAGACGACCCCTTCAAATATGGCTTTAAGGTGTAATAGGACTGTGTAGGAGTTTGCTGATTCGGATTAGTTTAGTTGTTGCCGCCTCAGGCTTAGTCAGCTTGAGGCGGTGCTTATTAACGAGGTTAGGCTGTTGACCTTAGTATACCCAAGTTATATAGTTTAGCTTGGGAGGGAAAATGGCGGTGAAACATATTGATGCCTTTGGTCACCAACTAGCTGAAGCCCTTAACACATATAGCGCCGATTATATAGAGGCTCATCTTGAGGAAAGCCAGAGCAGTTATATTACCTACCGGGGAAGGGAGTTGGAATCTATTGGAAGGACAACTGCTATCGGGGGAAATGTGCGAGCCCTGGTAAAAGGTGGCTGGGGCTTCGTTAGCTTCAATAACCTAAATGAGCTAAAAGATAAAGTAGAGCTGGCAGTGAAGCAGGCCCAATTTGTCGGCAACGCAGAAAGCAAGCTGGCTGCGGTAGAACCAGTAGTTGATACCGTGCCAGCTAAGATAGATAAAAATCCAGTCCGCCTAAGGCGGATGCCCTTAGCCGAAAAGAAGCAGCTACTGGACGAATATAATGCTCTTATTTGGCATACCCCCAAGCTCCAGACCTCAATTATTAGCTATGGTGATAGCCATAAAAAGGCCATCTTTTTAAGTTCATTGGGTAGCTATATTGAGCAGGAAAGGACAGATATTACCCTGCGCCTGACGGCGGTGGCTACAGAAGGTAATGAGGTGCAGCAGATAGGACTGAGTATCGGTAGTCGGGGTGACTTCGAGGTCATAAGTAATCTGCACCAGCAAGTAGAGCAGATGTCACGGCACGCTGTAGAGCTACTATCAGCCCCTCAGGTAAAGGGAGGAGAATATACCGTGGTGTTAGACCCGGTTCTGGCTGGCGTCTTCGTCCATGAAGCCTTTGGTCACCTATCCGAGGCTGACTTTGTTTATGAAAACGACCGCTTGCGCCAGATTATGACTCTAGGCAAAAAATTTGGCAGTAGCCAGCTTAATATCGTTGACAGTGCGGCTACACCTGGGTTGAGGGGCAGCTATAAGTATGATGATGAAGGCGTACCCGCCACTAAAACCTACCTTATCAGGGAGGGCAGGTTAGTGGGTAGGCTTCACTCCAGGGAAACTGCTGCCAAGATGAATGAAGAGCCTACCGGTAATGCCAGGGCTATTAACTATCGCTACCCACCTATTGTCCGCATGACCAACACCTACGTCGAGCCAGGGTCAGCCTCTTTTGAGGACATAATAGGTGACATTAAGAAAGGGATATATGCCAAAAACTGGTATGGTGGCACTACCAGTATGGAGATGTTTACTTTTTCTGCCGGCGAAGCCTACATGATTCGCAATGGTAAGCTTGCCGAGGCACTGAGACCGGTCGTGCTTACCGGCAATGTGTTTGCCACCCTTAACAATATAGACGCCATCGGTAACGACCTGGAAATGAATCAGGGCGGTGGCTGTGGCAAGGGGAGGCAGGCGCCCCTCCCTGTCTCCAATGGCAGCCCTCATATCAGGATTCGCCACTGCTTAATCGGAGGCAAGTAGGCGGAAAGAGGTTGTTTAGTAAAGGGATTAAAAGGGGCGAAGCCATGATAAGAAGATGTTCATATCATAATTCTCTTCCCTCTCCCCTTATGAAGGGGAGAGGGATAAAGGGTGAGGGGTTGGTAAATAATCTATGGAAAATATCCTAGACCAAGCTAAAAGGGTGGCTGAGGAAGCCGAGGTCTTTATGATTTCCTCAGAGGAAACACCAGTTCAATTTGAAGCTAACCGCCTGAAGCATATCCAGAGCAAGCGGAGTAGCAGTGTGGCCTTGCGTATTGTCAGACAAGGCAGGATTGGCTATGCCACCACTACAGAGCTAGGCGATAGCCAGAACCTGGTCAACAATGCCGTGGAAACAGCCCAGTTCGGCATGACAGCTAAGTTTGAGCTTCCTTCCTTGACCTCCTACCCCCAGGTTGAAGCCTACGACCCTGATACAGGGGCGGTATCCTTAGAGAAAATGATTGAGCTTGGTGAACAACTCATAGCCACGGTTAGGGGTCACACCCCAGATATTGTATGTGAGGCAGTAGTAGCCAAGGGCGTAGTCTCAGTCAGTATTATAAATTCTCGTGGTGGACAGGCAAACTACAGGAAAAGCATCTTCAGTCTAGGTATTGAAGGCACCCTAATCCGTGATATAGACATGCTCTTCGTCGGTGAAGGCGAAAGTTCTTGTCACCCTTTACTAGAACCCAAGGCTGTAGCTGAGTTAGTGCTCCAGCAGCTTGAGCTAGCCAAAAACCGAGCTTCAGCGCCAAGCCAGTCACTGCCGGTAGTCTTTACCCCTAACGGGGTAGCCAGTGCCTTAATCTCACCCTTGATGGCAGCTTTCAATGGCAAGACAGTCCTGGAGGGGGTGTCACC
>JAUVZA010000071.1 GCA_030602805.1 Dehalococcoidia bacterium
CTTTGCGATTATCCGTAATATAGAAGCCGCTCCCCTTAAAAATAACAGGAATGGAGTGAAGGACACGGCGAGCTTTCCCCTGACACTTGGGGCATATAGCTACTGGCTCTTCATCAAATCTCTGCCTCCTTTCAAAATGAAGGTGACAAAGACTACACTCATACTCATAGATAGGCACTACTTCACCTCATATAATTTTTCTCCATATATTCTACAGCAATAGCTCTACTAAGGCAATTTGAAATTATTTATCAACCCCGTTAGATTTCCCTCCGGGCTAAAGCCCTTAAGGGCAGAGCCTAACGGGGTCAACTTCACCCCCTTGTCCCTCTCTTTCAATGAATGACCCAATATTCTCCTAGACTTTTAAACAAAAAGGGCGTAAAATTAAGTAAATGACGAAGATCTAATTGAAAGTAGATAATATGCGTTTAGTAGCTACAAGTTCAACAAGTAACACAGAAAAAGAAGCACTGAGCCTAACTGGGCCAGTGCTTTTTAGGTTAAGGAGGTGTAGTTATGCAGTCCAGCCTGATTGGGAAAATCGAGAAGGCTAAACGCTACGCTCAGGAGCCAGAGCGGGTTACATTCTCTGAGCTTTCAGTAAAATTTCGAGGAGAGAATAACAACTACACTACTGAATACAAAGAGGGAAAGTGGCATTGCTCGTGTCACTTTTTCTCAAGCTGGGGGGTTTGCAGCCATACTATGGCACTAGAGAGAATCCTAAGCAATATGCTACCTAAAGAAGCGCTGACTACACAATATACCACCCCTTGAGTTTTACCTGCCAGCCTTACCCCGCCAGAGGCAACCCTTCAATAATTACTTTGTTTTTTCGCAATCAACTTCTTGCCTGCCTTGATGTCTAATTATACCTTTTTACGCTTCCACCTCCCCATCCGGAAATATGTTGTGTAAGCCACTGCCCCGGCAACCACGCTAGCCACTATTGCCCACCGCACTCCATATACACCGAGATTGGTAACCTGCGGCAGAAAGAATGCCAGAGGCAACAGCACCACCCAAATCATTAGCAGGCTAAAAAGCATTGGTGGCAGGGTGTCGCCAGCACTGGATATGCACAGCGGCAATACAGCAACAAAGCCCACCACTAAGTAACCCGCCGCTTCTATCCTTATGAAGGTGCTGGCTATCTCCACCAGGCCAGCCTCGGTGCTGAAGATGCCGATTATGCTTTCAGCCCACAGCAGCACCGCCACCGCACAGATGAGCATAAAGCCCTCCACCAAACCCACTGCCAGCCAGCCACCCTTCTCCGCTCGCTCAGGCTGGGCTGCTCCCAGATTTTGCCCCACCAGCACGCCAGCAGCCATACCCATTCCCCAACCCGGCAGGTATAAAAACATCTCTATCCTCTGGGCCAGGGTATGAGCTGCCACGGCAAGGGTGCCAAAGGGGGTCATGACCCACACCAACACAAAGCGGCCAAAGGTTCTTTGTATACCCATGACAGAAGCAGGAATACCAATCTTTACTATACGCCATATAATATTGGGGGCAAGGTGAAAATCTCTCAAGGTCAGCCACAGCCGAGACCGCCCGGTAAAGAGGACCCACAGCGTCAGGGCCATCCCCAGGCTGTAACCAACGAGGTTAGCGGTAGCTGCTCCGCTAACACCCCAGCGGGGGAATATCCACCAGCCGAAGATGAGGAAGGGGGCGAGGACCAGATGAACAAACCTGGCGATGATGGTTACTTTCATAGGCGTTACTGCATCCCCTGAGGCACGCATGATGGCCTCACCCATCATCCAGAAGGACATAGCCGCTGAGCCCACGAACTGTATACGCAGATAGGCTGCTCCTTCGACCACAACATCAGCTTCCAACCCCACCAGGCTCAATATCGGCTCGGCAAAGAAGACACCTATTGTTGCCATAATTATGGCATAGATACCACTGATAACGAAGGCTTGCTGTGCCACATGATTAGCCCCCTTCTCATCGCCTGCCCCTATAAAACGGGCGACCATGGCTCTGGTGCCGGCGCTGAGGCCCCACCTCGCTGCCATAGCCAGCATAACAATGATACCAGCAACCCCTACCCCAGCAATAGAGGCTGCTCCCAGCTTCCCCACCCATATCATGTCAACGGTCAAGCCCACAGCCCAGAAGCTATCAGTTATTATCATGGGCCAGGCTAAACTCCAGAGATTCCGAAAGATGTTGCCCTTTGTCCAATCCCGGTCAAATGCAGTCCTTTTCCCGGTAGAACCTCCTACCTCACCCATCTAAAAAGTCACTTCCTTTCATTGGTCACATTGTCAAACAAAGCTTACCCGCCTGCTCAATTGCTCCGGCAACCACGAATAGCGAACCGGTAACACAAATAAGGTCCTTGCCCCCAGCTAGAGTTAGAGCCAGAGGCAGGGCAGCTGAAATATCATCTGTTTCCTGTGCTTCCACTCCATGCTGGCTAAACTCAGCCGCAATAGGGGCTGTGGCCATAGCCCGAGGATGAATAGAGCGAGTGACAATTACTTTATCAAAAAGGGGCACTAATTCTGAGACTATACCAGCTATATCCTTATCTGACGATGCCCCTATAATCAAGATAGCTCGGTCAAAGTCAAAGTATCGCTCAAGAGACTGCCTCAACTTGCGGGCTGAGTCGGGGTTATGGGCACCATCAACTACCAGAAGGGGACGACGGCTTAGAACTTGGAGTCGACCCGGCCAGCTCACCTGTGCCAGACCCTTAGTGATACTATCTCCGGAAATACGAAAGCCCCTTTCAGCTAAAACCTCCAGGGCAGCCACCGCTGTAGCCGCATTCTCTAGCTGATGCTGACCAAGAAGTGGGATGGATAATTCATAACTAGCCAATCTTCCTTTCACCCGAAGTGATTGTCGGCTAAAATCAAAGCCGAGACTCTGCCAGGTGACATCACTACCTACCCTGACCAGTTCTGCTCGGCAAGTGAGACAGGTCTGCTCAATTATCCTATTCACCTCATCAACGTGGGGGGAGGCTACCACTATGCTATTGGGTTTAATAATGCCAGCCTGCTCAGCAGCAATCTCAGCCAAGGTATTACCCAATACCTCGGTATGGTCGAAGCTAATCGAGGTGATAATGCAAACCTCAGGCTGGACTACATTGGTGGCATCAAGCCTACCGCCTAGCCCTACTTCAATTACCTGAAAATCCACCGCCTTTAGCTCAAAGTAGGCAAAACCTAAAGCCGTCATTAGCTCAAAGGTAGTCAACTGACCATAGGTGGCTTTGCGATTCACTGCCTCAACCTCAGGCTTTAGTCTTTCCACTAAGCTAGCAAGCTCTGCCTCAGAGATTAACTCACCACCAACCCTGATACGCTCGTTGAAGGTATGCAAATGGGGTGAGGTGTTAAGCCCAGTAGTATAACCGGAGGCGGTGAGGGCCGACGCCATCATGGCAGCTGTGCTTCCCTTACCCTTGGTGCCGGCGATGTGAACTGACTTAGCTTTTAGGTGAGGATTGTCTAAACGCCCCAGCAGCTCCTCCATACGCCTCAGGTCATAATTAGCTGCGTGGCGTGGTCTGGGCACCCTCTCATAATCAATAAAGCTGTAGATGTAATCTAAAGCCTGTTGATAATCCATTTAACCCATCCCCTTTACCCCGTTAGAATTCCCTCTGGGCTACTGCGGTCACCGCAGGGGACAAGCCCTTAAGGGCAGAGCCTAACGGGGTTTTCCCCCTTCCCCTTATCAAGGGGAAGGGGAAGATATTTATGATATGAACATCTTCTTATCATGGGGCTTATGCCCCTCTTAGACACCCCATGACTATGATGTGAGCCCAGTAATTATTCTAGATAAATACCTAATGGTATAGGATGGCATAGGCCTATGCCATCTTTCCCTCCAACAACGGCTTTAATCGGCACTAAGCAAACACCTCAAATAGGGAAAGCACAAGGTCAGCGACGTCAGCATCAACGAAAAAGCGATACCGGGTCGTGTTATTCTCTATCCACGATTCAATATCTCGTTCTGATAGTCGGTCGATCTCTAAATGCATTGTAGACGATAACTTGGATTTCAGCAAGCCCTTTGAGAGGTTAATAAACAATCTCTATTCTACCACTTGACGTTACCTTATAGCCACTGATATTATCAATTTATCTTTAGCTGAAGTCTAATCTCAAGGGGTGCCCAGTGAACTTCGTTGAAAAGCTAACAAACGCCACCAGGAAAAATAAGAGTTTGCTCTGTGTTGGGCTTGACCCTGACCCAAAGCTGATGCCTGATAAGGTGGGTATTTTTGAATTCAATAAGGCAATTATTGAGGCTACTGCTGATTTAGTATGCGCCTATAAACCAAACCTTGCTTTCTATGAAGCCCTGGGTAGTGAGGGGCTAGATGCCCTGAAGCAGACGGTTAAATACATACCGGATGATGTTCCCGTAATTGGAGACGCTAAGCGGGGCGATATAGGTAATACGGCTAAAGCTTATGCCAGGGCTATCTTTGATAACCTTAACTTTGATGCCACTACGGTGAATCCTTACCTAGGCTTCGACTCAATAGAGCCCTTTATCCAGTACACCAATAAAGGGGTATTCATCCTGTGCCGGACATCAAACACTGGTGCCGTTGACTTCCAGTCTCTTCGCTGTGAGACTGAGGAGCACAGCTATCGTCCCCTATTTGAGCTCGTAGCCCTAAAGGCCAGTCAATGGAACATATACGGCAATATAGGGCTAGTTGTTGGCGCTACCTACCCCGAGGAATTAAGGCTGATTCGACAGAGTCACCCCGATATGCCGCTGCTAATACCAGGTATTGGTGCCCAGGGGGGAGATTTAGCTTCAGTAGTCCGCTATGGGGTTAACGCTCAGGGGGAGAAGGCAATCATCAACTCGTCACGGCAAATTATATATGCCTCAAAGGGTAAAGATTTTGCTCAAGCCGCCCGGCGAGTTGCCTCATCACTACAGGAACAGATTAACAATTATCGAGCTACCCTCACCTCATAGCTAAACAGCAGCTTTTAGGTAAAAAGAATGGTTATGGAGATAAGGCTGGGTGATGTGGTTCACCTCAAGAAGAAGCACCCCTGCGGCAGCTATGAGTGGCAGGTAGTCAGGCTCGGTGCTGATATAGGGATTAAATGCCTTAAATGTGGGCACCGTGTCCTCCTTGAGCGAAGTGTCTTTGAGCGCAGAGTTAAAGCCTTCATTTCCAGAGGACAGTAATGACCCGCCATATTATGCACATTGACCTTGATACCTTCTTTGTCTCAGTAGAGCAGGTGCTGAACCCTGAGCTTAAAGGTAAACCAGTGGTAGTTGGCGGTAGACCTGACCGACGGGGTGTAGTTGCCTCTGCCTCATACGAAGCCAGGGCTTTTGGTTTACACGCCGGTATGCCCCTTAGCACTGCCAGTCACCTTTGTCCCCAAGCTACCTTTATAGAAGGCAGCTTCCCTAAATACCGTGATGCGTCCCAAAAATTTATGGCTATCCTGGCTGATTTTTCACCCTTCCTTGAGCCAGTAGGTCTTGATGAAGCCTATCTGGATGCCACCGGTTTTGAATCTATCTATGGCTCCATTCATCAGATGGCTGTCGCTATAAAGCAGCGGATTAAAGATGAACTGAGACTTTGCGCTTCAGTGGGTATGGCTAGTTGTAAGGTAGTAGCTAAGGTTGCCTCTGAATTATCCAAGCCAGATGGATTACTAGAGGTAGCTGCTGGGGAGGAGCCTTCCTTCCTGGCACCATTACCTATAGCTAAACTGCCGGGAATAGGTAAAAAGACTGAACAGATATTGAGGGGTCTAGGTACCAATACAATAGGTAATCTATCCATTATGCCGTTAAATACCCTTAAAAGCCATTTTGGTGCGTTTGGTGAGCTTATGTATCACTTTGCCAATGGCATTGATGATAGAAAAGTAGAGCCACCTAGCGCTGCCAAGTCCATTAGTCGAGAAACTACTTTCAGTAAAAATACTAAAGACCGCTCATTGCTCAAGGCAACACTGCGCTATCTCAGCGAAAGGGTTGGTGCTGACCTACGCCGGCGAAGTAAGCAAGCCAGGTGCATAACCCTAAAGCTGAGATACGCTGATTTCACCACCATTACCCGCAGTCTTACCCTAAGGCAAACCAGTGACACCGACCAGACCATATTTGATACCGGGCTAAAGCTACTAAATAAAGCGCTAGCTCAGGAAAAGCAGCCGGTTCGCCTCATTGGCATTGGAGTATCAAATCTGATTGAGCCGGGCAGGCAGCTGGATATGCTGGACCCATCAACTCAAAGGCTGGAGCAACTAAATAGAGCCATTGACCGCATCCACAAGAAATATGGCTTCAGCGCGATACAGACCGGCCGAACCCTATTACTAAAAGACATCTTCCCCGAAACAGAAGGTAGCTACACCCTACAGACGCCGAGTTTGTCGAGGTAGGGGGCTAAAGTTATTTAGGGGCGGAAATCCAGTTATCACTCGGCGGTTGAATTTGGATGTCGCTGGGCACACAAAGAATTTTAAGCTGTGGACACTGTTCTGCCCGCTCTATTAAATGTTTTTGCAATCTATGGTAGTAGTCTTTCATCTGCTGCCGGCTAAAATCCAGTTGAACGAAGTTCAAAAGATAAGGGTGTTCGACCGCATTTTGCCGGTCTGTGAGCTTTCGGATGTCCCAACCGACTATCTGCTGGAAGTCTTTCCGCCTATACCACCACAGCTTAGCCTCTACAGTAACTACCACTCCCACTAGAGGCAGGTACTCACGCTAGGGAGCCTGCCTCTGACTCACGAAAGGACAGAGGCAACTTGGGCACGGATCGCCTCTACCAATTGCGCATCCAAGGGTCCCTTCTCAGCAGCGCGCAGGTTAGCCTGAAGATGTCCCAGGTTCTTGGTTCCCACGATGACAGTATGCGCCGAGGGGTGGCTTAGGGTAAATCGGAGCATAAGCTCCATGGGATCAAGCTGAGGCGCTAAGGCGCTCAAGCCGGCCTTCTCCCACCTCGCTTTTTCTTCCGCAAACGGTCGTTTATCCGAGATCGGCACCACGGGGACTCCTTGGGCTACGGCACCGCGGATGATAGTCCCAGCTCCCCGCTGCGCTACCCGGCTAAGCACCCCCTCATACTCTGGCTCCAGGGCTGAGTAGGGCAATTGGAAGGTGTCAAAGACACCCATCTCTAGGAATTCTTCCACGTCAGGCAAGGTGGTGGAGACCCCAATGAATCGGGTTTTTCCCTGGGCCTGGATTGCCTGGAGGGTAGAGACGCAGTTGTAGCGCTGGACCTCCTCAGGGGTCGGGTTATGTAATTGCAGGATGTCCACATGGTCGGTGCGGAGCCGGGTCAAACTCTCCTCAATGCAGTTCAGCAGCCCATCCCGAGACCAGTTTCTTGATTGCTTGCCGGAGCGGTCTGGGCCGTTCTTCCAGAAGTGGCCGCATTTCGTGGAGATAAAATATTCGCTCCGCCGGTGGCCTATGTAGTGCCCGATAAACTCTTCACTGCTTTGATAACGCCAGATCGATGAGGCATCGACAAAGGGGTTTTGATAACACCAGGAGGTATCGATAAAGTTGATGCCTGCGTCCAGAACCGCGTTAAGAATTCTTTCC
>JAUVZA010000098.1 GCA_030602805.1 Dehalococcoidia bacterium
GGCAACCTACCGTCATTATTGCCCATACTATTAAGGGCAAGGGGGTCAGCTTTATGGAGAATAACCTCGATTTCCACGGCAAAGCCCCCACTGCTGCTGAGGTAGAGAGAGCACTAAAGGAGCTGGAGTAGATATGCTTCAGGAAGTTTCCCTGAGGGAAGCCTATGGCAAAACCCTGGTTGAGCTAGGCAGGGAGAATTCAGATATCGTGGCGCTGGATGCTGACCTGTCCCGGTCAACGATGACCCATTTCTTCGCCGGTGAGTTTCCCGAGCGTTTCTTTGACTGCGGTATCGCTGAGCAGAATATGGTAAGTATTGCCGCTGGACTAGCCGCCTCGGGTAAGATTCCTTTTGCCAGCACCTTTGCCGTCTTCGTTCCTGGACGGTGTTTTGACCAGATTCGTATGTCTATTGCTCAGCCTGGACTCAATGTTAAGCTGGTAGTTACTCACGGTGGCATCAGTGTTGGTGAGGATGGCACCTCACACCAATCCATTGAAGACCTAGCTCTGATTACCTCCCTGCCCGGCTTTACTGTGGTCGTCCCGGCTGATGCTATTGAAACCGCCCAAGCAGTAAAGGTAGCTGCTTCAAGTTATGGTCCCTTTTACATCAGGCTGTGTCGTCCTAAAATGCCCTTGGTCTATAACGATGACTACCGCTTTAATCTAGGTAAGGCAGTAACTATGAAGCGGGGAGAAGAGGTAACCGTTATCGCTATTGGAATTATGGTGGCGGCAGCCCTTAAAGCGGCTGATAATCTGAAGCGAGAGGGCATAGACTGCTGTGTTTTGAATATGCCTACCCTCAAGCCCATTGATGAGGCAATTATTATTAAAGCTGCCGCTGACACCGGGGCTATTGTTACCGCCGAAGAGCACCTGGAGCACGGCGGGCTGGGCAGTTTGATAGCCCAAGTAGTAGCTAAATATCATCCGGTGCCGATGGGGTTTGTAGCTATTAAAGATACCTACGCCAAATCAGGCAAGGCTGGCGAGCTTCTGCAAAGATATGGACTAACGGCTAAAGATATTGAGCAGGCAGTTCGCGCAGTGGTGAAAAGGAAGGGCAGGTAAACTGGCTAAGCGCTCCCTGTCCCCAAGGTATCAACCACCCGCCTTGTTCTGAGGAAATGGGTAAAGCCCACCAAGCAAGGTAGAGCCATACTGTAGCCGATGAGCAGCCCAGGAGCCCCCAGCCACCAGCACACCAGCGGTAGCGGGATGAATAGAACGCAACTGGCAATAGTTACATTTTTTTTAATAAATAGGGTCAATACGGCTGGACCAGCTAAGATTAGCATCGGCTGAGTGATTAAGGTTAGCAAGGCACCGATGGTAGTGCTCTCCCCCCGACCTCCCCTGAAGCCAATAAAAACTGGCCAGTTATGACCTACAACGGCGGCGGCTCCGGTAAACAGAACAGCTACCTGAGGGATATTGGCAATCTGGGCAATAAGAATAGCCAGTGCCCCCTTACTAGCATCAATGAAGAATACCGTAGTCCCTACCTTAGCCCCTAACTGGCGAAAGGCATTGGCAGCGCCCACATTGCTATCACCTATCTGCCGAATATCCTTGCCTTTGAGCAGACGCCCAGCAATATAGGCGGTAGGGATAGAACCCAGGAAGTAACCCAGTAATACTATTACCCAGAGCATATTTACCTTTACCCTGCTTTAAGTAATGCCGAGGGTGGGACTCGAACCCACAAGGATTACTCCGGCGGATTTTAAGTCCGCTGCGTCTGCCAATTCCGCCACCCCGGCCTGTAACCGAGGTTATTTTACAAGTTTTAATCAATATCTTCAACCAGGGAGGTGCAAAATAAAGTAAGATACTCAGAAGTCTGAAAAGGAGATTCTTGGGAAGTCTTGGTGTAATGTCCGTTAAGGCAAGAGCAGAAAAATAGTGTTATAGGAGAAAACTGGAGGCGACGACCGGATTCGAACCGGTGAATAGCGGTTTTGCAGACCGCCGCCTTAACCACTTGGCTACGTCGCCTTAATGGAGCGGAAGACGAGATTCGAACTCGCGACCCTCTCCTTGGCAAGGAGATGCTCTACCACTGAGCCACTTCCGCCTATTAACTTGGTGCCGGGGGGGAGATTTGAACTCCCACGAGCTTACGCTCACTAGCCCCTCAAGCTAGCGCGTCTACCAATTCCGCCACCTCGGCTGGAGTCTGGCAGGAGTGGAGGGACTCGAACCCCCGCCCTGCGGTTTTGGAGACCGCTGCTCTCCCAAACTGAGCTACACTCCTACTCAACAGGTTTAATTATAGCACAGCTTTCGGCAAAAATTAACTGGTACCCCTGGGGCGACTCGAACGCCCGACACGCGGTTTAGGAAACCGCTGCTCTATCCACCTGAGCTACAGGGGCATACTGGTGGAGATAGGGGGATTCGAACCCCCGACCTCTGCGATGCGAACGCAGCGCTCTCCCTATTGAGCTATATCCCCAAACTACAATTAAAATTATAACATATGTGAGATTATTTATTAACCCTATCCCCTTTGTCCCCTTCCCCTTATCAAGGGGAAGGGGAAGATGTTTCTAAGAGGGGCTTCGCCCCTCTTAGACTCCCTGAAATAACCAAACTTTTTATCAAGGGGAAAGGGAAGATGTTTTCTACAGGGGCTAGCGCCCCCCCTTAAACACCCTGGTGCAGAGGTCGTTGAGCAAGGGAATCACATGGTGAAATCCGAAATTCAAAGACGAAACTCTAAACAAATACGAAGCACCAATGACCAAAACCTAAGGAACCACGACGCTTTTAAGTTTTGAATTTAGAAATTAGTGTTTAGGATTTGACGAGAGAAGGGGGTGAGGTAGATAAATAAAATACCTTTCTTGTTACTCACCGCCAATATTGCTATACTAATATACTAAATGTGCTATTTAATGAGGGTAAGATAAGATATGAATTTTGAGACTATTATCGGGCTGGAGGTGCATGCCCAGCTACTGACCAAGAGCAAGATGTTCTGCCGCTGTAGTGCTGACTACGCTAGTGCCCTACCTAACACTCATGTCTGCCCGGTGTGCCTGGGGATGCCCGGTGTTCTACCTACTATCAATCAGCAAGCAGTGGAATACACTATAATGACAGCTCTAGCCCTGCATTGCACTATATCTGATTATACCAAGTTTGACCGCAAGAACTACCCTTATCCCGACCTGATGAAGGGCTATCAGATTTCGCAGTATGATGCCCCCTTCGGACATGGGGGCAGGCTCACTGTTGAAGTTAATGGCGAAAGGAAGAAGGTAGGCATAACCCGTGTTCACCTTGAGGAGGATGTAGCCAAACTAATACACCACACCCCTCCAAGTGGAGAGACTTATAGCCTGGTAGATGTTAATCGGGCTGGGGTGCCGCTAATGGAGATTGTCGGT
>JAUVZA010000093.1 GCA_030602805.1 Dehalococcoidia bacterium
GCCGACTATCGCGAACGGCGTTCTCAACTACAGAATCAGGAGAACCGTCTGGCTCAAAAGACAGAGAGCTTAGAGCGCAAGCTGGAAAGTTTAGAGCATCGTGAGCGCAATCTGGATAACCAAGAAAAAAGGATTGAATCCATTCGCACTCACCTTGAGGAGGTTAGAAACAGGCAGTTAAAGCAACTGGAGCTCATTTCAGGCATGTCCAGTGCTGAGGCAAAGCAAACACTGCTTGAGAGTATGGAAGTTGAGATACAGGAGGAAGCTTCACGGCGCCTTCGGGAGTGGGAAGCCAAGTTAAAAGAGGAAGCCAATGAGAAAGCCCAGGGAATCCTGTCCCAGGCTATCCAGCGTAGTGCCTCTGAGATTGTAGCCGAGACTACAGTAGCCATTGTTCCCCTACCCAATGATGAGATGAAGGGCCGACTTATCGGACGAGAGGGTCGTAATATTAGAGCCCTGGAGCAGGCAACCGGGGTTGACCTGATTATTGACGATACCCCAGAGGCAGTGACCCTGTCTAGCTTTGACCCAGTGCGACGAGAGGTGGCTCGCCTGGCTTTAACTAAGCTTATTCTTGATGGACGCATCCATCCGGCCCGCATTGAAGAGGTGGTAGGCAAGTCCAAGGAGGAAGTAGATGCTACTATCAATAGCGCTGGGGAGCAGGCAGCATATCAGGCAGGGGTACATGGATTGCACCCTGAGTTAATAAAATTGGTGGGTCGCCTTAAGTATCGCACTAGCTATGGGCAAAATGTCTTAGGACATAGTATTGAGGTTGCGTATCTAGCTGGTATGATTGCTTCAGAGTTGGCAGCCAATGTTGCCATTGCTAAGAAAGCTGGGCTGCTTCACGACATTGGTAAAGCGGTAGACCGCGAGGTAGAGGGCACTCACGCTATCATCGGGGCTGACCTTGTTAAGCAATGGGATAAATCCCCAGAGGTAGTTCAGGGTGTCGCCGAGCACCACTTTGAGACCGATACCACTGGTATGTGGGGCTTTATCATCTCAGCGGCTGATGCTATTAGTAGTGCCAGACCGGGGGCAAGGCGTGAGTCATTGGAGAGCTACTTGAAGCGGCTGAAAGCACTGGAAGACATAGCCAATAGCTTCAAGGGGGTAGAGAAATCCTTTGCTATTCAAGCCGGTCGTGAAATTCGTATTTTAGTCAAGCCCGAAGAGATTGATGATTTAGGAGCAATGAGGCTCGCCCGAGACATTGTTAAGAAGATAGAAGAAGGTCTGGGGTATCCGGGGCAAATAAAGGTTACTGTGGTCAGAGAGACAAGAGCCATAGACTATGCTAAATAGGAGGTATCAGCAAGGGGAAGAAGGCAAAACCCGGTGGGTGGCTCTCCCCTTACTGAATAGCTAGTGCTGATATTGGCGGTTGGTGACATAATTGGCAGGCCTGGTAGGCAAGCAGTAAACGAGCTCTTGCCAGATTTGCGACAGCAATACGGGTTAGACCTAGTTATGGCTAACGCTGAGAATACTGCCGGCGGTTTAGGTCTAACTTCAACTACAGCTAAAGAGCTACTCAATGCTGGCGTTGATGTGTTGACCTCGGGTAATCATATATGGGCTCAGAAGGAGATTATTCCCTACCTTGAGGGTGAAATGCCTATCCTGCGCCCACTAAATTACCCCCCGGGCGTGCCTGGTAGGGGCTACATAGTCAATAGTCAGGCGATGGTAGTTAATTTGATAGGCAGAACCTTTATGGGCGACTTTGATTGCCCGTTCAGGGCTATGGATAAACTGCTGGCTGAGCTTGAGCCCAAGCCGCCGGTTATTATCGTTGATTTCCACGCTGAGGCAACATCAGAGAAGATGGCAATGGGACGATACCTGGACGGTCGGGTCAGCGCTGTATTGGGCACCCATACTCATGTGGGAACCATTGATGCCCAGTTGCTCCCTCAAGGCACCGCCTATGTTACCGATATTGGCATGACCGGTCCTATTGACTCAGTTATAGGTGATGACACCGAGACAGTGCTCCAGCGTTTCCTGACTATAATACCCCATCATTTATCTGTAGGCAAAGGTAAAGTAATGTTCAACGCCATTCTGGTCAGGATAGATGATGACAGTGGTAGGGCAATAAGCATTGACCGAATCTATCGGGAGGTGGGGTAGCCGTGTCTAATATAGACCTCCATATACACTCCACCGCCTCCGATGGCAAACTTAATCCGGCAGACATCGTCCGTAAATCAGCAGAGAGGGGGTTAACCATTATTGCCCTCGCTGACCATGACTCTGTGGATGGTATTGCTCCGGCTCTAACCGCTGCCAAAGCCTTCCCCCAGTTAAAAGTCATCCCCGGCGTTGAAATTAGCACCGATGTCCCCAAAGGTGAAGTTCACGTTCTAGGCTACTTTGTAGATTATACTGACCACAAGCTGAAGGCTATCTTGGAGAGGATGCGCCATTCTCGGCGGGAACGGGCTTGCGGGATGGTTACCAAGCTGGGAAAGCTGGGCATCCACATTGAGTGGCAACGAGTCCAGGAAATAGCCGGCAGTGGCTCTATCGGTCGACCTCACATCGCCCAAGCTATGTTAGAAAAGGGTCATGTCACCTCAGTTAAGGAGGCGTTTACTAAGTATATAAGTCGGGATGGACCGGCCTATGTTGAACGGGAAAAAATGACCCCACAAGAGGCAGTGGAACTATTATTGCGGGCTAATGGGTTACCAGTGCTGGCACACCCACTAACTATCAATGACCCGGAGACGATGGTTATTAAGTTGAAGGCGGCTGACCTGGTAGGCATTGAGGCTTACTATAATGGCTATACTGCTGGTGAAATTAGTAAGCTGGTTAGCCTAGCCAATAGATACGGTCTTATTACTACTGGCGGCAGTGACTACCACGGTCTGGATAATAGCACTGAGACTATGATTGGTGGAGTGGATGTGCCAATAGAATCAGCGGAGCAGCTTACAGCTCTAGCCGAGCAGCGAGCGCTAAAGCTAGCTAGCCCATAGTTATAGGAGATAATCGTGGCTATTGAATTTGGGCTATTAACATTAGGTGCCTATCTCTTGGGTTTAGTGCCAGCCGCCTACCTAGCAGCTAGGTGGTCCCGAGGGATAGACATCAGGCAATTTGGTACCGGCAATGTGGGAGCAAGTAACCTGCTGAGGTTAACCTCTAAACGGATAGCTATTCCAGTTATCATTTTTGATTTGGGCAAGGGAGCGCTGATGGTATGGACGGCTCAACTGCTGGGTCTGGATATCACCCAGCAAGTAACGGTGGGGCTAGCCGCCATTATCGGACATAACTGGCCGGTTTTCCTCCGCTTTAACGGAGGCAGGGATATTTTTACCACCTTAGGCATTTTTTTTATTCTGGTACCACGGCCATGGCTAGGGCTAATAGCTCTAATTATTGCTTACGGTATAGCTCCATTCCGACAGCTAGCGTTAGGAACAATTATAGCAGTGGCATCTTTGCCCATATTTAGCTGGTTGCTTCCTCCGCTATTCGGCATTGAAAAGCCACTACCCATTACCCTGGGATTCGTGGCGATATTCCTGTTAGTAGTTATTAGGCGGCTAACCGCCCCATGAACCATATTTACTGCTTCAGTAACCCTGAGACAGCTATTTGCTAATCGCCTGCTTTTTGACCGGGACATAAGGGATAGAAAGGCCTGGATAGACAGAAGGCTTCCTGAGCAACAAGGAAAACAGGGGAAAGGTTGACTACAGTAAAATGAGATGTGCCACCCACCCCGATGTTGAAACAAACCTGAGGTGTGGTAAGTGCGGTAAGCCAATATGCCCTAAATGCCTGGTGCAAACCCCAGTGGGAGCCCGATGCCCTGAATGCGCCAAGCCTCACAAATTGCCTACCTTCCGCATTTCTACTCAATACTATCTAAGAGCTATTGGAGCTGGATTAGGCATGGCTATTATTTGTGGTGCTATCTGGGGGGTAATAGGGTGGATAATTCCCTTCTTTTCCTTCAATTTGCTGCTGGCTCCTGGTGCTGGCTACGCCATCGGGGAGGCAATCAGTCTTTCGGTTAATCGCAAGCGAGGGGCAAGATTAGCTATCGTTGCTGGCATAGCTGTAGCTATAAGCTACTTTATCACTTTTCTTTTTCCTGGCGGGTTTCCTTTTATCCCGTTTAACCTACTACACTCAGCTCTCAGTTTAATCGCCCTGGCTCTGGGCATCTACGTCGCTGTCACCCGCTTGCGCTAATAAGGAGGGGATAGGGTTAC
>JAUVZA010000023.1 GCA_030602805.1 Dehalococcoidia bacterium
GGAGAAATTCTTGAGCCAAGTGATTGCCTGAGGAATGAGCTTACCGGTTGGCCAACCCCGGTAGCATCAACCACTACCTTACGGCAGTGCCATACATTTTTGAGGACATCAATTAACTGGGGATAGAGTTCAGCGTGTTTCCTGCCTGTCCACCGGTAGTGCTCAACAACCCTAACCCCGGATTGCTTGTGCCCCGTTAGAGTTCCTAACGAGGTGTGAGCATCATCACCAATAGAAAAATCTAGCTCGCCAATAGTAACTACGGTAGAATCCTGGCGTGGTTTCAGAGCTCTTAGGATTGCTCCTTCCTCTGTCTCAGCCTCCCCAGCTAGGTCAATGCCAGCGATATAGACCTTATTCCGGTCAGGCTGGTGCTTTCTTATATGCTCTCCTTGGAGCTGAGCCCTTTGCTGAGGGCTCAAGTAACCACCGCCACCATGTATGGGTAGGAGACAATATTGGGTTAAAAAGAGGGGGTGATTCTCCCCCAGGCGCTCCCTCTCAGCTTCAACATAGGCTAAATAGTCGGGGTTATACTTGGACACTTCCTGCCAATCGTAGCGGAAGTGGCGTTTCACCCCGTCCCTTCTCTCCAGCTCAAGATTTGTCTGCTTTACCTCCTCCAGTAGGGTAGAATCATCCCAGGTAGTGCCATAATGAACGGTAGTAACATTGGTCGTTGCCCCCATCGGCTTGAACTCTTTGGTATATTTTTCCTGGCTGACATCCTGAGACTCATCTATTTCCAGCAGTATATGAGCCGTGTTACCCACCACATTAGCTGACTCATCGGCGGAGAGGAATATAGCTCGGGCGTTCCCCAGTCTGATGATGTAGCCTAGCTCAGCTATCCAGATGCCATCAAAGCCGGCATCGTTAAGTCTGTCTTTGAGCCTCATCATAGAAATGACGGTTTGTGGCTTAAAGGTAGGCGAGCACTTCACCAGGTTCTGCGGCTCAGCCATATAGAGAGTTAAAAGCAGGAGCTCAAGCTGAGCTGATAGCTCATTCTTGCCGGCTTGGCGAGCCATCTCCACGGAGAAGGTTAGCCCTTGCTTGGCGAAGACGCTATCAAGGACGGCTTTAGCTACTTCCCGCTGGTAGGGTCTGAGCCTATTTAGAGATGGTGGCACCGATGCCGATGCCGAGGGGGAGGGCGATGTCTTTAAGGACATTACCTATTGCCTCCTTCAGTCCCTTCTTCTGCTCTTTGGTTATGTTATACCTAGTCTTGACCAGGCGAGCCAGGGCATTAGTTGCCTGCATAATGAGCCTGATATTCTCCGGGTCATTTTCCAGGATAGATTTTATCTTAACCCTGAGCAGGGCAATCTCATCGTCAATGCCCTCGACGCCAGTGGCTAGCTCAAAGTCAAGCTGCTCAGCTTCATCAAGAACCTTGGAGTAAAAACCATGCTTCCTAGCGTTCTGATTGCCCTTTGGAGCGCCTCTTTTTCTCTCTGCTTTTAACGTAGTGTCTGACATGTGGTTTATCTCCTCGCCTAGTCGATTTGCCTTGGGCGACATTGTTCAGGAGCCTGGCAGTGGCAAAGACTATGGTGTGGGCAGCCAGGTCCCATCTCTGGTTTTCTACGGCTAATCTCAATAGTCTCATAGCCTCCCCCTTTGAAAGATTAAAGATTTAATCTCAAAAATCAAGAACCCCCCTCCCCTTTTTGCGTTTTTATCTTTAATGTTTGCTCTTCAAATAATAGCACATATGTTCTATGATGGCTACAGGATTTTGTCGTAAATTGATATTATGATATAGCCGTTATAAAATAGGCTGGGACTGAGAAAATGAGTGTTGTTAAACAACTCTACCAGCTACAGGAGGTTGAGCTGGAGATTGAGTCCAATGAGCAGGCTCTAGCCCAAATTGCCAGCCAGCTTGGGGAAAGTCAGGCGGTAGTGAGGGCTCGAACTAAACTCAAATTGGAACAACAGCACCTTGAAGAATTGAGACGGCAGCAACATGCCGCAGAATGGGAAATAGAAGACCTGGTGAGTAAGCTTACCACCGCTGAAGGGAAACTATATAGTGGCAGGATAAAAGACCCGAAAGAGCTGACCAACCTTCAGCATGAGGTTGATGGGTTGAGAATTAGGCGTGACCAACTGGAGGATAAAGCACTAGCGATAATGGACCGGGTTGAGCTCTCCACGGCGAGTGTAGATACCCTAAGTAATGAGCTTAAAACATTAGAGGCTGAGTGGCACAGCCAGCAACAACAATTATCTACTAATATGGAACAGCTTAAAACCACACTATCCGACCTTAAACATAAGCGGCAACTACTGTCAGTCAAGATTGACCCTCAGGCGATTGAGCTCTACCAAGAGCTCAAGAAACAAAGGAGGCAGGCAGTGGCTAAGGTAGAGCAGGGAATATGCCGTGGCTGCCGAATATCACTACCCACCACTGAGTTGCAACGAGCAAGAGGGGATAGCTTGGTGCAATGCAGTAGTTGCGGGCGCATTTTATTCCTGGCCTAAACAAGAGAGAAAAGTGGTGAACATAAAGAGAGTGGTAATATTTACTGACGGTGCCGCTGAACCTAACCCAGGACCAGCAGCTATAGGTGCCATCATAAAGGATAAGCAGGGTAGGCTCATTACTACCATTGCTCGATCCATTGGTCGAGCAACTAATAACCAGGCAGAATATAAAGCTATCATTGCTGCTCTGGAACACGCCATCACTTTAGGTGCTAACCAAGTTAAGATACATTCGGACTCAGAACTGGTTGTCAGGCAAATCAATGGCGAATACCGGGTAAAGAAAGCAACCCTTAAACCATTATATCAACAGGTAAAGCAACTGCAAAGCCGGCTTAAAAGCTTCACCATCACTCATATTCCACGCCAGCAAAACACCGAGGCTGATAATCTGGCGAATAAAGCATTAAATGGTTATAGTTGACTGATAACACCTTTTCTACTACACTATAAGCAGGTCAAGTAAACCGGGTGACCGCCCGCCTTAGGTGGGAGGAAAGTCCGAGCTCCACCGGGCAGGGTGCTGGGTAACGCCCAGGAGGGGTAACCCTACGGAAAGTGCCACAGAAACATACCGCCCGCACTGATGACGCTGACCGCGGGTAAGGGTGAAATGGTGAGGTAAGAGCTCACCAACGGCTGGATGACCAGTCGGCTGGGTAAACCCCATCCGGAGCAAGACCAAATAGAGGGATAAAAGGACGCCCGGCCTGTTCCCCGGGTTGGTCGCTTGACCCTGATGGTAACATCAGGGCTAGATAGATGGTCACCGCTCCGACCAGTCGGAGTACAGAACTCGGCTTACAGGTTTACTTGACCTGTTCATTTGTTGCGATTCGAGGGTTTGGCTGACTCCAGCTTGTTATTTCCTACTGCCTATTTCTCAACGGCAGGCCCCCTGATGTCGCCATTGGCTTTTTGAACGACTCAAGTGGCCTGACCACCTGAACCCCATTCAGGTGCGCTACCTGGCTGCGCTACACCCCGGCTTGCTTTCAAACATATTAGCATAATTTATTTTGACGCAACACGACAAGGGATATACCGGCAAAACCAACTGTGGACGGCACATCTCAGGTATGCTAACATTGTGCCTTGAACTGGGTTGCCTGGAAAATTTTACTGTGAGTTAATGTGAAAAGGGAGTAGCCAGTGCAATGGCAATTCGGACAATGCGTTATCTTCCTGACCCGGTGCTGAGGCAAAAAGCCAAAAGGGTGTCAGCCATCGATAGCTCGATTCAGCGGCTTATTGATGATATGGTGGAGACAATGCAGCAGGCAAATGGTGTGGGACTAGCCGCTCCCCAGGTAGGGGTATCTCTGCGAGTTGTGGTAATCCGGATGCCAGGTGAGGAGCCTATGGCTATTATTAATCCGAAAATGGTAAAACGCGCTGGAGAGCGGGAGGTGACAGAAGGCTGCCTTAGTGTTCCTGGCTACGCTGGCGAGATAAAACGGTCGATTTCGGTTACAGTCAAGGGGCAGAACCGGCAAGGGAAAGCAATTAGGCTCAAAACCACTGGTCTCATGGCTCAGGCTCTGGAACATGAGCTTGACCATCTCAATGGTATCTTATATGTCGACCATTTAGAGAGTCAGGATAAATTACATAAGATTGAGCCTGAAGCCGAGGATGGGGGGATGTGAAGCAATGAAAACCCTGGTTCAATGTGATTTCGATGGCACAATCACCGAGGAGGATATGGGCTTCCTGTTGCTGGATTCCTTTGCCAGTGAGGATTGGAGGCAATTGTTAACCGAGTATAGAGAAGACAAAATTTCTGTCGGCTATTTCAATACCAAGGCTTTTGCCACGGTTAAAGCTGATAGGCAAACCCTGCTCAGATTTGTGAGGAGTAAGGTTAAGATACGAGCCGGGTTTCACGAATTACTGGCTTATTGTCATAAAAGGGGCTTCAGATTTGTCATCGTAAGCAATGGTCTGGTTTTCTATATAGAAGCAATTTTAAGGGATACCGGCGTAGACAACATTGACATACTGGCTGCAAAAACTAATTTCACTCCCGAAGGTATTGAAGCCGAATACATAGGACCGGAGGGCAACCAGATACAGGATGGCTTCAAGGAGGCGTATATCAGGTCATTCTTAAGAAAGGGTTATCGTGTAGTATATATCGGGAATGGTATCTCTGATACCTCACCAGCAAAGCAAGCCCATCACATTTTTGCTATAAGTGAGCTGCTTGACTATTGTAAGGAGACGAATCTTGATTGTACGCCCTTTGTTGACCTTAATGATGTAGTCAGCGGCTTGGAGCTTTTACCGTAGCCCCGTAATCCCTCTCACCAAATATCTTACTGCCTATTCTCACCATATTAGCCCCCTCGTCTAGGGCAATCTTATAAGAATTTGTCATCCCCATAGACAGATACCTCATCTGTATATTAGGCAAATTAAGTTTTTTGATTCTTTCAAATATCTTCTTTGTTTCCACAAAATAAGGTCTTGAATCTTCAGGGTTTCCAAAGCGAGGTCCCATAGTCATAAGACCCGTTACTCTTAGGTTGTTTAGTCCTGAAATGTCTCTTACTAATTGTTCGGTCTTTTCTGGGAATACGCCTGATTTTTGTTCCTCACGACCGCTATTTATCTCAACCAATACCGGCATCACTTTACCAATTTGAGCACATCTTTTATCAATCTCCCTGGCTAGCTCTAAGGAATCAACGGTTTCTATCATATCAAAGAGCTTTACTGCTTTTTTCACCTTATTTTTTTGAAGGTGTCCTATAAAATGCCATTTTGCTTTATTTCCTATTACTTCATAAATTCCTTCGGCTTCTTGGACATAGTTTTCCCCCAGAATTTTTACACCAGATTCGACTACCTCCAGAATTTCTTCAGGCCTTCTTGCTTTCACGGCAGCTACCAATTGAACCCCGTCAGGTAGTTCACTCAGTATCCGGGCAACATTTTGCTTAATCATGGTGGTAACTCAACTTATTCTATCCCTATCTTTTAAGTCTTATCAACTTAACAATTTCTGAGAGTGGAAATAGGACACAAAGAGCTATCATACTACCTATAATTCCAACCAGGCACAACGGATTCCCAATCTCTTGTGATGAACACAAGAAGTTGACAAATCCTCAGGAGAGGATTAGACTTAAGTCTAAAAAGGAGTATCATATGGCTAAGGGCACAATCGGACGGCTCATGGACCGTGGTTTTGGGTTTATCAAGACAGAGCAGGAAGGAGACCTCTTCTTCCATCGAAACGAGCTTGAAGGAGTGGAATTTAATAGCCTTCGTGAAGGGCAGGAAGTGGAATTTGAGAAGGGACAGGGACGTGATGGTCGTCCGTGTGCAGTTAAGGTGAAGCTTGCGGGAACTGAGAATAGCCAAGCTGAGGCTGAAGTGGACAGCACTGACACTGAGACTGAAGGCGGCGGTGAGGCTGCATAGTAAGCCCAGCCAAATGGATTTGGAGGGGGCAAGCTGACTTCGGAATAGTTCACCTAAGGATAGAGGCTGTAACCACATTCCGCATTCACTATTACTTTCAGCTTACTATGGGAGAATACAGCTTCAAACTACACTCAAACCTCACTGACCAAATCTTGCCATTCTAGCTTCGTATCCTCTAGTATTGGCAAATATAGGTAAACTAGCTATACTGTCTATTGATTAGCAGTATATGCAGGCGTGAACCTATGCCAAAGACACATGAAGTATATCTAACAGTAAGGGAAGCTGACGAAGCTGACTTTGATAAGCCTCTTGTTAGAATACATCAGACCGATAAACCCCAAGATATTAAGTGGGGTGATTATATAGACATTTCTCCGGATAAGAAGAACTGGGTAACCTGCAGATTGGAACCTGCTGGTGATATAGGTATAGGCAAGATATATATCAGCATCCATCTCAGGGGGCTTCTCAATAAGGACAGTATCGGAATTCAATTAGCTAAATTAGGAGTACCATGCAATTTTTATATAAGAAAAGCGGCTTATTGGAGAGCAATTTTATATAAGATTGGAAGCTGAACCTCAATGTCCTAGTACCATTCAATCTTTCAGTTCGATTAGCCAATCAGTGACTTTTCTGTAGTGCTTTAGACAACCATCAAAAGTAATACTTCCCGTATATCTCAAGACCATACTCAAGTCTGACCAGCCACCTAGTGCTAAAGTGATAAGCAATGTGGTAAAATATCAACTCTGTTTACAGATGGGGAAGTGTCGGAATTGGCAGACGAGCATGACTTAGGATCATGTGCCGCAAGGCGTGGGGGTTCAAATCCCCCCTTCCCCACTTTTCCATGCCATTCGTTATACAGCCACGGGGTGGAAGGTCAGAGAAGGAGAGCTTCACCACGACTGATTCGCCGGCTAGACATTGAACAGAAAGGTGATTACCTCACCATCTTGCACTATATAGTCCTTGCCCTCCAGTCGTAGAAGCCCTCTTTTGCGAGCCTCAGCTAGACTACTACACTTCACCAGGTCATCATAACTGATTACCTCTGCCCGAATGAAGCCTCTTTCCATATCAGAATGGATTTTGCCGGCAGCTTGAAGGGCGTTGGTGCCATTTTGAATAGACCAAGCCTTAACTTCACCCGAGGCTATAGTGAAGAATGAGATTAGCCCTAATAGTTCATAGGATAGTTTGATGGTGCGGTCAAGTCCGGATTCCTTTATACCAAACTCAGCGCGAAATCCCTCAGCAGCACTATTATCTAATTGAGCTAACTCTATTTCTAACTTGCCACAGAGGGTAATAATACGACATTTTGGTCGTGAATAATGCGAGTTCAGTTCAGCTTCTAAAGATACTGCTTGAGGTAGCTGGTCTTCTCCAATGTTGACTACTATTAGTAGTGGCTTGGCACTAAGAAACTGGTAGTTAGCCATAACTCTGGCCTCACCAGTAGTTAGTTTTAGTTCCCGGGTGGGCATATCTTTTTCTAAATCAGCCTTCACCTTCATTAGCATCTCTTGCTCCCGGAGAAGACCCTGACGCTCAAGTTGCTTAGCCCCTTTTAAGGATATCTCTATTCTCTGCAGCCTTCTCTCTAGTAACGCTAAGTCGGAGAAGGCAAGCTCTAAATCTATAGTGGCAATATCCCGCTCTACATCCACACTGCCTTCAATATGGGGTATGCTTTCATCGGTGAAAGCTCGGACTACATTAATAAGAGCATCTACATTGCTAAGTTGAGTCAGGAATTGACCACTTATACCCTTTTCCTTAACTAGACCCTTAGCTGAAGCCCCTATATCATGGTATGTCACCTCAGCGGGAACCACTCTCTTAGGGTGAAGCATATCGGCTAGCATTTTCAGGCGGGGCTCTGGAACCTTGGCTATTCGGGTATGCGAGGCCAAGCCCTCTGTATCAGCTTTACCTTTAGTTAGGGCGTTAAAAACGGTTGTCCTGCCGCTTTTGGCTAACCCTATGATGCCAATATCAACCATTTTATTAACGGCCTGATTTTATTATTTCTCTGGCATGTTGAAGGGCAAGGTCTCTTTCCTCTTTAATCAACTCTCTATTGGCGGCTAAATCCAATAAGATAAGAAGTGCGTCATGGGTGCCAATACTACCAATCAATTCGATAGATTTAATCCTCAATGGAGCGGAAAGTCCTAAGTCAGCGGCAATAGTGGCTAGTTTCTTTAGTTCATTAGATTGTTCGGCCATTATATCTCTCCTCTTAGCGCCGGCAATGTTAGCCCGACAAAGTATTACTACTTATGCTTATTCTACTCTTTATATGACCATTCTTCAATAGAGACTATTTACTAACCTTACTTATTTAGTAACTTACCCCCTTCATAAGGGAGGAGAGAACCGGTTATGTAAGATATGTAAGAGAAGCTTCGCTCATCAGAGGTGACCCTGTCAACCCCTTCAATCTACTTTATTAAAATTAACGGTTTCATCTTCAGTGTGATAAAATAGGAGACCTATAAAATAGGGAAGGCAAACCTTGTTGTATATACTTTTAGGTCAGGATGATTATTCCCTTAGCCAGTCACTTGAGGAGATAAAAAGAGGTATAGGTGACCAAGCACTTTTGGCAGCTAATACCACTACATTTGATGGTCAACAAATAACCTTAGACCAATTGAGAACCGCTTGTGAGACGCTACCCTTTCTGGCTGAAAGACGGCTAGTCATTGTTAAGGGACTGCTGGAGCGTTTTGAACCCAGAGGCAAATCTAGTCGCCGGAAGAAAATCACACGTGTAACTAACCACCAAAACGAGTATAAATCATTAGGTGCCTATTTTAGCCAGCTTCCTGATAGCACAATATTAGTATTAATAGGTAGTAGAGCAACAAGCAAAAATCCTCTATTCAGTGAACTTTCCGCTAAAGCAAAGGTAAAATCTTTTCCCCTGCTGAGAGGCACTAGGCTGCGTCAGTGGATTCAAAGGCATGTAATAGAGGAAGGCGGCACCATATCTCCCCAGGCAGTGGACTTGCTGGCTAAACTGGTGGGTGGCAATCTATGGATTATGGCAAATGAAATTAATAAGCTTACCCTATTTACTTCAGGTCGCCGCATCGAGGAAGGGGATGTTAAGATGGTAGTAAGCTACGCCCAACAGGCTAATGTTTTTGCTATGGTTGATGCCATCCTTGAATTCAAAGTTGGGCTAGCCGAACAATCATTACACCAGTTACTACAAAGAGGCGCTAGCTCAGCCTATCTTCTGGTCATGCTATCACGGCAGGTTCGGATGATAGTTCGAGTAAAGGAGCTAAGGAATCAGAGAAAGCCCGAAGTAGAGATTCGGAATAAGTTGGGTTTGACTTCGGAGTTTGCTTGGCATAAGACAATAGAGCAAGCTGAGAGGTATCCTCTGGGGCGGATTAAGGAGGTATATCATAAACTTTTAGAAGCTGACCTCTCTATTAAGACAGGGAAATATGAGGGTGAGCTGGCACTCAATATCCTAATTGCTGAACTATGCCGGCGAGGCAAGATGTAGGTAATTCACCCCGGCCAAACTAAGTTAGTTCAGATAGATGGGTGACACGTGACCTCCTTTCCCTGTTTTGCCTTCCAATGCTCTGGGAACTTAAGAGGTCAATTAAAAGAAGAGGACACCCCCAACTGGCTTTTGTATTTATTACAGGATGCAGTTAATTCAACTCAACAGCGGTCTGAGAGAGCCACTTGAGAAAGCGCTCCACATCATCTACCCCGTTCAAGGTAAAATCGGCTTCTTCAGCCAGCTTTGCCGGCATTTCCTGGCTGATGACGCCAATGGCAAAACCCTTAAAATCCAAATCGTGGCAAGCAGTATGTATAGCCCTGAAAGCGTCAATGTCAGTAAGGTCATCGCCCAAATAGACACCACCTTGCAAGTTATGCTCCTGTATTAAGTCCAGTGTAGCCGTGCCTTTATTCACATTTACTGGTGGTATAAGGTCGATTGCCATCCTCCCCTGTATAGTCCGTAAGCCTCTGGCATGAGGTGAGTTCTCTATCGCAGCCAGGATGTTTCGCTCTGCTGATAGGGGGTCACGACAGAGACGATAGTGAATGGTGGCGGTTACTCTCTTATTGTCAATACTAATACCTTTCATAGAAAGTAATGGGGTTAATTCCTCAATTGCAGCCTCAATTACCTTGAAATAATCCTGAACATCTTTAGTGAACTCAGAATGACTCTCACTACATCGCTCCAGACCATGATTGCCGATACAGACCATCTCATCAATGTTTATCATATTTTTGGCTTCAGCAGCTGGTCTACCTGAGATAGCCGCTACCAGTGCTAACTGCTTACAGAGGGCAGAAAGGTATTGGCGGCATAGTGGGGAAACTTCAGCCTGTTGTGGAGTGGGGGCAGTTTGACTTATCGTGCCATCAACATCAGTAATAAGCCCAAAGGATGACCGCCTGAGGGCTTCTTTAATTACATCTAAATGGTCAAAGATATATGGCACAAGCTAAATTTAGCAGGAGGTATGCCTTGCGTCAACCTCAAGCTGGACAAATTGACTATGATAAGGTAGAGTGATATTTCGAATGCAGGAAACTAAAAAGTCTGAACTACCGGTTTTAGCTATAGACCTGGGCGGTACCAAAATACTTACCGCTATTATTTCCAACAAGGGTCAGGTAAAGGCTAAGGAACGGTGCCTTACTTTAGCTGATGAAGGACCGGAGGTGGTAATTAACCGAATACTTTCGGCTATAGACCGTCTCCTTAGTCAAGGAAATATAAACTTATCTCAACTGGACAGCATAAGCATTGGTGCTGCTGGGGCTATAGACTTTGACAGAGGACTAGTAACCTCGTCGCCACACCTTCCCGGCTGGCATGATATTCCACTTAGAGATATTGTGAAGGAAAAATATAGAGTTAATATCTTCTTAATTAATGAGGCTAATGCCGCTGCCTTGGGCGAACATCACCTTGGTGCCGGACAGGGAGTAAATAATCTTATTCTGCTTACAGTGGGCACTGGCATCGGCGGTGGCATTATCATCAATGGGAGGTTATACTCCGGAGTAAGCGGTAGTGCTGGTGAAATAGGGCATATGACCATTGATGTTAATGGACCAAGATGTGATTGCGGTAAAACCGGCTGTTTGGAAGCGCTAGTCTCTGGTACAGCAGTAGCTAAAGAAGCGATAAAGCGTATCAGACAAGGGGAAAGGTCTTCTCTCACCGAGATTGTAGAGGGAAAGATAGAAAATATCACCGCCGAAGAGGTGTCAATTGCCGCTCAGGGTGGAGATTCTCTAGCCTCGGAGGTTATTTTGAAGGCAGCCACCTATCTAGGGGTAGGCTTAGCCAACGCGGTTAATATCTTTAATCCAGAGATGATTATTATCAGTGGTGGGATGGCAAAAATGGGAGACCTTTTGCTTAATCCGGCTAGGCAGGTAGTAAAGGAAAGAGCCTTTCAATTGTCAGCTCAGGCAGTGCGGATAGTTCCTGCCCAACTTGGTGATGATGCTGGGGTGCTTGGTGCTGCTGTCTTTGCCTTTCAACAAGAAGTGGACTAGGGAGCAGAATGAAGGTTCGTAAAGCGGTTATTACTGCGGCTGGTTGGGGGACACGGTTCTTACCTATCACCAAGGCTCACCCTAAGGAGATGCTGCCGCTGGTAACTAAACCATTAATTCAGTATTCGGTAGAAGAAGCAATTAACTCAGGCATTGAGCAAATTGTCGTAATAACCGCTCAGGGCAAGCGAGCTATAGAAGATTATTTCGATCGCTCCTTTGAATTAGAACATTTTCTGGAGCAAAAGGGGGAAACTAATCTACTAAAGGAGATGCGTGAGCTGTCTTCCCTGGCTGATATTTGCTACATCAGGCAAAAGGAGCAGTTGGGTCTGGGTCATGCCATCCTAACCGCAAAGGGCATTGTTGGTAAAGAACCCTTTGCTGTCTTACTCCCAGACGACATTATTGATAGTAAGGTGCCTGTCTTGAAGCAGATGATAGAAGTTTATGAACAATATAAAACTAGTGTTGTAGCTGTTGAGCGCATTGCTAGTCAGGATACTGTAAAGTATGGCATCATTGAGCCTAAGAAGGTTTCTGGTCATATATACCAAGTTCTGAGCCTTATTGAGAAGCCAAAGCCGGCGCAAGCCCCGTCTAACCTAGGAGTGGTAGGCAAGTATATCCTTACGCCTCAGATATTTGATGCCCTTGAGGTTACTCCGCCGGGTAAAAATCAGGAGATTCAGCTTACTGATGCTCTACAGTTATTGCTTAAGCAACAAACAATATATGCCTATGAGTTTGAGGGGGTGCGGTATGATACTGGCACCCCCCTAGGTTGGCTGAAGGCAACATTAGCTTTTGCTTTACGACACCCTGATATTGGGCAGGAGCTAAAGGAGTATCTACACCAGCTCATATGATTTGTTTTGAACTCTATCCCTTACCTCTTATCAAGAAGGAGAAGATAATTTTAAGGCTGTTTAAAAATGAGTAGTTAGTATTATCCTAGCGTGTTTTGGAGGTTTTAAGACTAAGAAATTTGACTTTGAACTACATTTTATATTTTCAAATCCTTGTCTTTTAGGATTTTAGCACCTTAACAGCAGTATAATCAACTCTTAAGGCAAAAGAACGTTTATCAACCCCATCCCCTGTATCCCCTTCCCCTTGTAAAGGGGAAGGGGAGGAATTTCGAAAAGAGGGGCTTGAGCCCCTCTTAAACACTCCGTTATCTAACCTTGTGGAGAGAAAAAGAGAGGCGAAGCCTCTCTTACAAAAACTTTCCCCCTCTCCCTCAGGGAGAGGGGGATAAAGGGGGTGAGGGTAATAGAAAAGAGGCTAAAAAGCGTAAAATCTAAAGCTAAAAACAGGACTTTTGAAAATTAAACAGCCTCAATTTTTAAAAAGGGGTGGAGCCCCTCTAAAATTCCCTCATTACTATCCTAGGGCAAGGAGAGTTAAAGAGAGGCAAATTACACAGGGTCTCGGTAAAAACGCAGTTTTTGTGTGGTGAAAATTCTCTCCCTTTTGACAGTCAGTATGTTTTACCCGTAAAATCATATGTAATTATGACTAGCGATGAAATTCGAGCAACATTTTTGAGCTTCTTTGAGGGGAAGGGGCATAAAATTATTCCCAGTTCCTCTTTAATACCTAAAGGAGACCCCACTTTACTACTTACCAGCGCTGGCATGGTGCAATTTAAGCCTTACTTTTTAGGCGAGGCATTGCCGCCTAACCCTCGTTTGGCATCGTGTCAGAAGTGCTTTCGTGCTACTGATATTGAATCGGTAGGTGACCCCAGCCATCTTACCTTTTTTGAAATGCTGGGCAACTTCAGTATTGGTGACTACTTTAAGCAGGAAACCATTAACTGGGCTTGGGAATTTGTTACCCAGCACTTGGGGCTTCCCCCACAACGTCTGTGGATAACAATCTTCCTTGATGATGACGAGTCCTTTCGCTACTGGCAGAAGCTAGGCGTTCCCGAAGAAAGAATACTAAGGTTTGGTGAGGAAGATAACTTCTGGGGACCAGCTGGCGATTCTGGACCGTGCGGACCCTGTAGCGAAATTCACTATGACTTTGGGGAAGAGGTTGGTTGTGGGAAGCCTTCCTGCGCACCGAATTGCGACTGTGGTCGTTTTTTTGAGATTTGGAACTTGGTCTTTACTCAGTATAACCAGGATAAGGAAGGACGGCGCACTTTATTACCCAAACCTAATATTGATACCGGTATGGGGCTAGAGAGAACTGCAGCCGTCGTGCAAGGTAAAACCTCTATCTATGAAACCAGCCTCTTCGCTCCTTTACTGAAGCGCATATCTTGGTTAGCAGGTAAGAAATATGGTGCTAATGAGGATATGGATAATGCTATGCGGGTAATGGCTGAGCATAGCCGGGGAATTGCCTTCCTTATCGGCGATGGGGTAATGCCCAGCAACGAAGGGCGGGGCTATGTATTGCGCCGGCTGTTGCGCCGCGCCGCACTCTTTGGCAGAAAGTTAGGACTGGATAAACTGTTCCTAGCTGAGACAGCCAAGGTTACTATTAAACAGATGGAACATGTTTATCCTGAAATAGGGCAAAGACGGGACTTCATTCTTGAGATAATTGAGCAGGAAGAAGCAAGATTTAATGAGACACTTAATACTGGCCTTGAAATTTTAGACAGAATTATGGAAGAAGCAATCAGTAAAGGGAAAAGGAAGAAAATATCTGGCACGAAGGCATTTGAGCTATATGATACCTATGGCTTTCCGGTAGAGCTAACCACAGAGATTGCTGCCGGGCATGGTCTTTCAGTGAATTTGGAAGGCTTTGAAAAGGAAATGGACAAACAGCGGGAGAGAGCTAAGGTAGCCCAGAAGGTCAAATTAGTCCATGAGGAAACATTGGCGCTAAAGGAAAGAACTAGTCTTCATGCCCAACCTCATAGAACGCTTTCTTTTGTTGGTTATCATACTCTCAAACATAAATCGGTTATTATTTTCCCTGAGAGGATACAAGAGGGACAAAAGGCAAGCCTGATTTTGGCAGATACCCCATTCTATGGAGAGATGGGGGGGCAGGTAGGCGATACCGGTGAGATACACAGCCCATCAGGTAAATTTATTGTTACAAATACCATCCGAGACGCCTCAGATATTATTCTTCATCAGGGCTATGTTACTGAAGGTAGCTTGACCGTGGGGGACGAAGTAGAGGCTATGGTAGATAGAGAACGGCGGCTTGATATTGCCCGTAATCATACCGCCACTCATTTACTTCAGTCGGCTCTCCGCCAGGTATTAGGTGAGCATGTTCAGCAAAGGGGGTCACTGGTAGCCCCAGACCGACTTAGATTTGACTTCTCTCACCTAACCGCGGTAACCGAAAAGGAGAGGCAAGAAATACAGCATATTGTCAACGACAAAATCCGCCAGAATCTGGCAGTGTATAGCGAGGATATACCATATAAAAAGGCTATAGATGAAGGGGCTATAGCTCTATTTGATGAAAAGTATGGGGATGTAGTCCGGGTGGTGAAAATTGGCGAGCCGGTTATTAGCGCTGAACTATGTGGCGGCACTCATGTGACCTCAACCGGAGAGATAGGCTTCCTTCAAATTATCGGCGAAAGTAGCATCGGGGCTGGATTGCGCCGGATTGAAGCCGTCACTGGTAGAGAAGCTGAGGCATTTATTGACAAGCATTTTTCTAGCCTGGAGAAGATTGCCCAATCTCTAGGCGCCTCACCGGATGAGGCTCAGGATAAAGCATCCAGTCTAGTTACTGAACTGGATAAAGAGCATAGGCGCACTCAGGCTCTGGAAAGGAAACTGGCTAAGAAAATAGCCGAGTCTTTATTGGGTCAGGCAGAGGTAGTTAAAGGGGTAAGGGTGCTGGCAGTTAGGGTGTCATCTTTGCGAATGCCGGCTTTACGAGAAATGTGTGACCGGCTCAGGGAGCAACTAAAAAGCGCAGTGATAGTTCTGGGTACGGTTTATGAAGATAAGCCTGCTTTTCTGGCTGCAGTAACCCCAGATTTGGTAGCCAGAGGTTATAACGCTGGAGAAATAGTGAAACAGGTGGCTAAAGTAACCGGTGGTAGTGGTGGGGGTAGTGCTGGATTAGGTCAGGCCGGTGGTAAGTATAAAGATAAAATAGACGAAGCCCTTCGGCTGGTGAAGAGCCTAATATAGCCTGGAGGTAAATATAACGCGCAGTTTAGGGCTTGATATTGGGGATAAGAGGATTGGGGTGGCTCTTAGTGACCCCGAGGGTATATTAGCCAGCCCACTTACTATTATTAACTGCAAAGATGATGTAGCGGATGTGGAGGCTATTGTTAGCATTATTAGCCAGCAACAGGTTAAGCAAGTAATAGTGGGTTTACCACGCTCAATGGATGGCAACCTGGGTAAGCAAGCTGAGAAGGTAAAAGCCTTTACTCAGAAGCTATGTAGCCACACTGAAGTTCCTGTAGAGTTCAGGGATGAGCGTTTGACAACGGTATCGGCTAAACGCTTGATGCGAGCCGCTAATACCAAGAAGGCTAAGAGCAAAGCCAGGTATGATGCCATTGCTGCCGCTCTCATTCTGCAAGGATATTTGGATGAGAAGCATTAGCCAGGGTTATAATCAACCACTCTTGCTAGCTGTCTTCTTTGATAAGTTACTACTTGGAGTTTCCCAGCAGTTAGATTAATAGGAAGGGGGGAATCATGTATTTAATTGATAAGTCATTTATACGAGACCCAAAACATTATCTCCTGCAAAGCCTGCTTGCCACAGTAGCCGTAATGGTAATTTTCTATTTTGAAGCTTTACCCCATATTGTTATTGCTACTTCCCTGGGGGGGAGCGCATTTATTGTTTTCACTATGCCACGCTCAGCTGTGGCGCAACCAAGAAGGTTAATAGGGGGGCACATTGTTGGATTAATCAGTGGCGCTCTTTTTTATTATATCTTTTTTGCTGGTCCTTTAGGTGAATTATCTGCAGACTGGAGATTAATAACCGTGCTTGCCTATGCTTTAGCGGTAGGATTATGCATTTTTCTGATGACAATTACTAATACCGAGCATACGCCGGCAGTAGCTACAGCCCTCGGTATTGTTAGTGATGGCTGGTCATATCAGATAGTTATTTCTGTTCTGTTGTTTGCTGTAATCTTGGCTATTGTGAGAAGATTACTGCAACACCGTTTAAAAGATTTGACTTAGGATAAATAACTAGCTGCGAATCAGCGGAGTATTATCGCTAGGATAAAGGGGATAGGGCTAATAGGCAATCTTAATCACTTTCACCTGATACAAACTTGCCCGTATAGTAAAGCTCGGGCTGGAAAATTGCTCACGCCACACGGCACAGTAGCTACGCCAGTATTTCTACCCGTAGGCAGCCAGGGCGCGGTTAAAACACTGACCCCGGAAGAGGTTAAAGATATTGGGATAGCAATGGTATTGGCTAATACCTATCACCTCTGCCTCAGGCCAGGCATTGCCACCATTGAAAAGATAGGGGGATTACATAAGTTTATGGCTTGGGACCGAGCTATTCTTACTGACAGTGGAGGCTATCAAATATTTAGCTTAGCCTCGCTACGTCGGGTCAGCGATGACGGGGTCATGTTTCGCTCTCATATTGATGGGAGCCAGCATTTTATTACCCCTGAGTTAGTTATTCAGTTCCAGGAGGCTCTTGGCGCCGATATTATTATGGCTTTGGATGAGTGCCCGGCCTATGATGATAGCTTTGAAAAAGTAAGCCGGGCAATGAGCAGGACACATCAATGGGCAGAGAGATGCCAAAGGGCTCAAAGGCGTAGTGACCAGGCTCTATACGCTATTGTGCAAGGGGGTGTCTTCCCTCAACTTCGGCATCAGTCGGCTGAATACCTTACCTCGCTAGGATTCTCGGGTTATGCTATTGGTGGCTTGAGCCTTGGCGAGCCTAAAAAGGTAACCCTAGCCATGACTGAAGAAACGGTGGCTTTGTTGCCACAAAATAAGCCACGATACCTTATGGGGGTGGGCTCCCCAGAGGATTTACTAGAGGGTATAGCTAGAGGCGTTGATATATTTGACAGTGCTCTTCCCACTCGCGTAGCCCGAAATGGTGCTTTCTTCACCCGCCTAGGGCGGGCAAATATTGGAAATACTGCCTATCACCAGATGGAACAGCCTATTGACCCTGATTGTGATTGCTATACCTGTCGCACTTTCTCAGCAGCTTATCTGCATCACCTATTTGGTTGTGACGAGCTCCTAGCCTATAGATTAGCTACTATTCATAATCTGAACTTCATTAGTAATCTAATGCGTAAAGTAAGAAGTGCCATTCAGAATGGCACCTTTAACTCTTTCAAAGATAACTTCCTGTCAAGTTACAAACCTACAGATGAGCAGATACGGCTTAACCAGAAGCAAAAGTGGCTGAAATCGCAACGGCTAAGGAAATAACCAATGAGGCTGTCCAGAAATTAACATGTTTCTCCTTTGTCATTGCGAGGCACGAGGTGCCGAAGCAATCTCCGAAAGCAATAGTGCGATTGCTTCGCTTCGCTCGCAATGACAGTTTGAGTTGCTAAACACCCTCTAATTACTTCTGAGGTAAAGGTAAACATTACATGCCGCTTTGCCATTTCTAACCTTCTTATAGTCTTACCCACCGCCAACTATAAGTACTATATTAAGCTCATCCCCTTCTTTAACCGGTTTAGCTAGCTGCTCTGGGTAGGCACTCTCTCCATTAACAGAAATGATAATATTTTCGAACAAGTTACCGTTTTTACTGAAAAGCTGTTTCTTCATGCCAGGGAACTGTTTAACCAAATGGTTAAGACACTCGCCAACCGTGCTTCCGTTTACTTCAACTACCTCCATGTTATTGGTAAAAGATTGCATATACGCAGGAATATTTATCTTTATAATGCCCATTTCTTACTCCTTGCCTCCTAAATGACCACAATGCTTACAATTGGGGTCTTTCTTGACCTTGAGCTCTGTGAACTTCAGGTTTAGCCCATCACAGATTAATAACCTATTGGTTAATAGTTCACCAATTCCCACGATATATTTTATTACCTCTGCCGCCTGGATACAGCCTATAATCGCTGGTGTCACTCCAATCACCGGGAATTTCTCCTCTGGTGTGGTAGTACCGTGATAAACACATTCTAGACAGGCTGTTTTGCCTGGGATTATAGTCATAGCTCTTCCTTCAAAACCATAAACTGCCCCATGAAAAAAAGGAATATCCTTCTCTAAGGCAGCCTTATTTAGCAAATACCTGGTTGGCAGGTTATCCATGGCATCAACGACTAAATCAAAGCCAGCCACAAGTTGAGAAACATTAGCTTCGGTTATCATTTCATCTATAGCTTCTATTTCTACTCCTTCATTTAGCTTCTTGAGCTTCTCGGCGGCTGAATCAACCTTCCTCCGGCCTATATCTTTATCCCAGTGCAAAACCTGCCTATTCAGATTACTAAGCTCAACCTTATCATTATCAACTATTCGTATCATTCCAACCCCGGCTGCCGCCAGGTAGATAGATGAAGGAGAGCTGAGCCCCCCACCGCCAGCAATAATAACCCTTGCCCGCTTAAGCTTTTCTTGCCCTTCTTCCCCAAATCCCTTAATCATTATTTGTCTATCATATCTCTCCAGCTCATTTGTGGTAAGCATACCTTCTAATCACCTCCTAGCCCTTTATTTCACCTCTTTACCCATCCGAGGCTGTTTAGTTGTCATTGCGAGCCCCGTAGGAGTAAACCAACGGGGCGAGCGAATCATGGCAATGACAAAGGTATGTTTTTGTGTAGTTTTCAGACAGCCTCTCAGTATCATTTTCTCCGTCCTCACTAATGAGCACTATGGAGAACTTTTCCATAGTGCTCATCACCTCCACCTTTGGCAAAAGTTTGGCAAATCTTTACCTCGCCCCAGAGCCCTATATTGTCATCTTTAATGATTAATAACCCCCTTAATCCCTCAATACCTTTAGCGAATTCAATTCCGCTCGGGATGTCACTCGGTTGTTTAATTAAGTTACCAATAGCAGTGGCAGCAGCATCAGCCAGAGTAACTGATTTAGAAAGCACTATAACGGCATCAGCCTTCCCACAACTCAGGGAATGTCCTACCGTTCCCGAAGATGTACAAATTCCCAGTGGTGTATCCTCTCCGTTGATTTCTAGACCAATTTTACCAGTTAAAGGCGATTTGCCGGCATAAATCCCCACTATTCTTTCCCTCAAACTTTTTAAGTAGATATCGCCCCCATTTTCTACAATTATCTCAGGTGAGAAGGCTAGTAGCTCATTGCCAACAAATTCAGCTATAGCCCCGGCTACTGAAGCCATGGGACCAATCCCAACTCTTACTGCTGCCTCTGCCATTGCCTTTATAATACGCGGAGCATCCTCATCAACGGGGAGTGGTTTGAGAGAGGTTAAGAAAGTAGGGTGTTGCCCAATATACCTTTCCAGTTTGTCACGATACTTCAATACTAATCTATAAGCTTTTCTTTTCAGATTAGTTGAGGCACAAATATATAAATCCGTCTCTTTTACTACTATGTTAAAAGGGATTAAGTCTTTATAGTTAATCCAATACCGGTAGGTTCTTGGCTCATGCATCAACTAAAAATGCAGCTCCATTGCTCTTGGAGGACAAGCCTTTATACAAAATCCACAAGCCAAACATTTTTCATCACGGAAACTAACCCATCTAATTAAGGGCTCAAGTTCAAAAGCACCGGTGGGACAAATAGTTATACAAGCACCACAGTGAGTGCACCTTTCTTCATTCCGAATAACATCCTGGCTGAGCGATTGAATTTTCATTCCGGTTTTAGTTAAATACCTGATATCTTTATCGTAGTCCCCTTGTTTCCCGCTCAATTCTAATACCATTAGTCCTTCCTCATCGGGGGTAACTGAAGCCTTCAAAATGTTAAAGTCAAGGTTATAGTCCTTAACCAGTCGGCTCACTATCGGTCGCTCTACCAGGCGCCCGGGGAAACGCAAAACTATTCTTTTGGAAACGGTCATTTCCACCACCTCTGTTAAATTAGGCTCTCTACTCCTCTATCGGGCGTTCTTTAAGTGACTTAAAGGTTACACCTGATTCTACACCGGGTAGAGGTGCTACTGGTTCACTTAGTAAGAATTTTCCGCCTAGTATCCGCT
>JAUVZA010000039.1 GCA_030602805.1 Dehalococcoidia bacterium
GTGCTGAAAAACACCTTCGATAGGCTGCCCGGGGTAATCTGAGCCAATTTGGCTGCTAACCTTATTGCAGGAACCGTAGTGGCCACCATAGGTGGGGAGGACAATTTCAACGTCTGAGCATAAGCTGCATCCACTATCTCCACTGCCTCCACAGCCTCCTCCACTGGCATTGCTTCTACTTCCTCGACGGTTGGTGGCACTACTACTGGTGGAGGAGGAGGGGGAGGGGGTACAACAGGAATGTAGTAGGCATAATCAATGGGCAGGTCTGCACCAAGCACCAAGTCCAAGAGGTTGCTCACAGTAAGGTCGTCTATACCCTCCGTATACCACATATAATATCTATCGTCATCCTTGATGACAGTAGGGGCGCCAATGCTATCCCATACCGGGCCCATACCCTCAAGCGCATGGGGTACTTTTACTTCCCAGGTTATACCATCATCTGATTCGGCATAGCCAATGACGGTGCTGGTAGCATCTAGAAGGGCTAATATGGCATCGGTGTCTCGGTCTTCTATTTCAGTTAGGAGGGTCTAGAGTTCTGCCACGGTAAGGTCAGTTGTGCTATGGGTATACCACATCTTGTAGGTATCACCATCCTTGATGACACAGGGGGCGCCAACACTAGCCCAGGCACCACCACCCACAAAGGCTCCGGGTTTTATCACGTCCCAGTCTATACCATCGTTTGAGGTGGCATAGCCAATGACGGTACTGGTAGCATCTACGAAGTCCCGGAGGGCAGTAGCTTCTAGACCATATAGGAGGTCTAGAAGCTTAGCCAGGTCTAGGGCAGCTATAGCATCTATGATTTTACCGAAGCCGAGGGCGGCTAAACCGTCTATGAGTTTCACCACGGTAAGGTCTGATTTGCCATGGGTATACCACATCTTGTAGGTAGCGCCATCCTTGATGACCCAGGCATCTCCTACATACTTCTCGCCAGCTAGGTTAACTGGATATTTAGTCCAGGTTGTAGCTGCTGCCTGAGTCGGCGATACCCGGCTAGCTACAGGGATAAGAATCAGGCTTAAGCCTAGAATTACAGCTACTCCCACACCTATTAGGTTTTTGCCCCATTTCATAGCTAGACCTCCTAATTTAGCAAGATTAGGATACCCTCACATCTATATTGGAACTCCAACTATTTACAGATTATACTGCTGCCTTATATTTATCAAACCCCTAGGCTAGATTTTTTGGACAGCCCTCTATATACTATATGCAATACAATCCGCCTTAGGCGGATACAATCATCTAGCACCCGTTTGTACCTCCGTAACTTTGAGTTTTTACTACCCAAAGGTTACAGAGGTCAGCGGGTGCTTCTCAATTACCCTTTTTCACACTTAATAGTGTAGATTGACAAATGTTACTAGATACACCGAACTTACTGGTTGAAGCTTGATAATTTTCAATTACCAATCGGGACCAGCGAGTTATAGTTACTCTACGGCAACTTCAACCTCTATTAGCTGGATTTAGTATGACTCCGTCTAGCTAAAAAGAAGAGGAGTGAGCCCATTGCTACCACTGTAGCCACTACACCGCAGACGACAGGCCAGTTAATGGGCTTAAGCCAAGTATTACAGCTACTGCCAAACCTATTAGGTTTTTGCCCCATTTCATAGCTATACTCCTTTTGGGTAAGATGAAAATATTATCATCCCCATGTGGGGGCTCTAGCCTTCATTTCTTTATATTCGCCAAGTCTAGGGCTGTGCCTCTTCAAGCTACCCTTGGAAAACGACCTCACTTTTAATAATTAATAAGATTTTTTTACACTACCTAGCAAAATAGAAGAAAACATTCTATAATTAGGGCTGTGGAAGGCGCCCAACTTGTTTCTGATGTGCAGCGACTGAGTGAGAGCTTGGGGGAGCTTCTTGAGCCGGTAGCGGAGCCTGTCTTTATTGCAGTAAGTGGTCTACCTGGAGCAGGGAAATCTTACTTTTGTAGTAAGCTAACCGAGAAGTTACCATTCATTATTCTGGAAAGTGATGCCTTACGCAAGGCTCTTTTCCCATCACCGAGCTATAGTCCGCAGGAGAGTTCACGCCTTTTTGGGGCGGTTCGCCTTCTTATTGAGAGATTACTGAAAAAAGGAAATTCCCTTATTTTAGATGCGACCAATCTGTCAGAGCGACATCGTGAATATCTCTATAGCATTGCTGACCGTTTGGGTGTCAAGTTAGTCTTGGTGCGGGTTGAGGCGCCACCTGGGGTAGTGTATGAGCGGCTTAAGGCCAGGCGAGAAAATTTAGGGGGCAAATCAGATGCTGACTGGGCAATATACAAGAGGATGAAGCCCTCGGTTCAGAAAATCCGTCGCCACCACTATGCTGTGGACACTTCTCGTGATATTACCCCGGTCCTGAACAAAATCGTGAGGGAGGTGATGCATTAGAGTTTACCACTTAGCTTTTATTTACGTTAGATTAGACTTTGTAGGAGGTTCATAAGATGCCTTACGGGTATAATGGGAAGATACTACGGGTTGATTTGTCTCGTGGTGCCATATCGGTAGACGCAGTTGATGAGCTATTCTGCAGGAAATATTTAGGTGGCGCCGGTTTTGTTTCATACTTTCTGTTGAAAGAATTACGGCAAGGAATTGACCCCTTGAGTCCAGAAAATAAACTAATCTTTGCTCTGGGACCGGTAACAGGAGTTCCACTACCTGGAAGCGGTCGTAACTGTGTTGGTGCTAAATCGCCTCTAACTGGCGGCTATGCCAAGTCAGAGGTAGGAGGATTCTGGGGCGCTGAGCTTAAGCACGCTGGCTACGATGCTATTATTGTTGAGGGTAAGGCTGAAAATCCGGTCTACCTCTGGATTCACGATGAAGAGGCAAGCATAAGGGACGCCAGTCACCTTTGGGGGAAGAATACGGAAGAGACGCAAGAGACTATTAGAGCTGAGCTGGGAGATAGCCTGATTCGAGTGGCGGTGATAGGACCGGCCGGAGAAAATTTAGTACGCTTTGCTTGTATCATGAATGGCCTTAAGGATGCGGCTGGTAGGGGAGGAACGGGTGCAGTAATGGGTTCGAAAAACCTTAAAGCCATTGCGGTTAGAGGTCACAAGAGACTCCAAGTGGCTGAGCCTGAGCGGCTGAAGGAATTTAGCCATTGGCTCTTAGCCAATCAACAACTGTGGAATAGCTTTCGTGAATTTGGCACCGGGGCAGCAATGGAGGCTGGTGCAGCTAGTGGGAATCTACCAATTCGTAATTTCCGGGATGGTGAATTCCCTGATGCATCAAAAATAAGTGCTAATGCAATAAGAGACACGATTAGGATTAAGATGGAAAGTTGCTATGCCTGCTCGGTCCGCTGTAAAAAAGTGGTTAAGGTTGATGAACCTTACTCTGTAGATCCTACCTATGGTGGTCCGGAATATGAGACCTTAGCCGCCCTAGGTTCTAACTGCCTCATAAGCGACCTCAAGGCAATTGCCAAAGGAAATGAACGTTGTAATGCCTACTCTTTGGACACTATTTCAACAGGCGATGTCATTGCTTTCGCTATGGAGTGCTTTGAGAACGGGTTGCTGACCACCAAAGATACTGGTGGTATTGAGTTGAGATTCGGCAATGCTGAAGCTATGGTTAAAATCATCGAATTGATTGCTAAGCGTGAAGGTATTGGTGACCTCCTGGCTGAGGGGACAGCCCGAGCAGCTCAAAAAATCGGCAAGGGAGCGATAGAATTTGCCATGCAGGTTAAGGGGCTAGAAATACCAATGCATGAACCGCGATTAAAAGCAGCCCTAGGCTTAGGCTACATGGTTAACCCACACGGGGCTGACCACATGGATAGTCTCCATGACACTGCCTTCACCAAACCAGGGCCGCCATTAGACAGAGTCAAGTCTCTAGGCATATTGGAACCCCTTCCTGCCGATGAACTTGGGCCACGTAAGGTCTCCTTATCCCGATATGTACAGCAAGAACGCATTGTCCGGGACTGCCTTGTGCTCTGCGATTTTGTGCCTTATGACTCAGAACAGATTGCCAATATCTTAGCTGCAGTTACTGGATGGAAGACCAACACAGTTGGAATACTGAGGGTGGCGGAGAGAACTTTGACCATGGCAAGGTTATTTAATATTCGGGAGGGATTCAGTGCTGCTGACGATAGGTTGCCCAATCGTTTCTTCCAACCTAAAAGGAACGGAGTCCTATCTACCAAGTTCTATGACCCTGAACAACTGGAGAAGGCTAAGAGTTATTACTATACTCTAATGGGCTGGGATGCAAAAACTGGTATACCTACACCTGAAAAGCTGCAGGAACTGGGTATTGAATAGTAGCCGGAATATAGTTATGTAGCCGGTGAAAGGAGGTTTAAGGTGGAGATTAAGGTTATAGTTGATGACATCACTAAGATTAAAACTGGTGCTATCATAGTGAACTTTTTTGAGGGGATGGAACGCCTTGATGGTGACATAGCTACTACAGATAAGGCTTTGGATGGAGCTATCTCCCAGCTTATTAGCCAGGGTGAGATTAAGGGTAAACTTAATGAGATTACTATTATTCATAGCTTGGGTAAGCTCCCAGCAGCTCGGGTGGCGATTGCTGGCTTGGGTAAGCAACAAGAGTTATCTCAAGATAAGGTTCGTGGGGTAGTAGCTGAGACTTGCCGGCTACTTAGGCAGAAGGGGGTAAATAGTATCGCCACCATTGCTCAAGGAGCAGGAATAGCCGGAATAAGTCTGGAGAGCGCTACTCAAGCGGTAACCGAGGGTGCTTTGCTTGGTGTCTACTCATTTCGCAGGCATATAACCAAGGAAGCTGAATATGGTGAGATCAAGCAGCTTACTATAGTAGATGCTGATGAGGCTAATCTGCCCATTTTAGAACAGGGCTACCATAAAGGCAAAGTTCTGGCTGAGGCAACTAACCTGGCTCGTGATATGGTCAATGAGCCAGCTAACTATATGACGCCCAATCAGATGGCTGAGACGGCAAAAAGGCTGGCTGAGACCTATGGGCTTGAGCTTAGTGTTTTTGAGCGGGAGCAGATGCAGGAGTTAGGCATGGGGGCGCTGCTAGGTGTAACCCGGGGGAGTCGGCAACCACCTAAATTTATTGTTCTCCATTATCGGGGAGGTGATTCTACTGAAATTGATGTGGCACTGGTTGGTAAGGGGATAACCTTTGATTCCGGAGGTATTTCTATAAAGCCATCAGCGAAGATGGATGAGATGAAAGGAGATATGGCTGGTGGCGCTGCCGTTATGGCAGCGATAAGTGCCATTGCCCAACTCAAGCCGAAGATTAATGTTATGGCTATTATTCCAGCTACGGAGAACCTACCCAGCGAAAATGCCCTGAAGCCAGGTGATATTTTAACAGCGATGAGTGGTAAGACTATTGAGATTATATCTACTGATGCTGAGGGACGCCTTATTTTAGCTGATGCTTTAGACTATGTCAGAAAGTTCGGTGCCAAATTTATGATTGATGTAGCCACTTTAACCGGGGCCTGTGTAATAGCTCTGGGTAAGGTATGTACTGGTGCGTTTGGTAATAATCAGGAGCTAATAGATAGGATAATTGCGGCTGGTACTGAAGCTGGTGAGCTTATCTGGCAGATGCCAATGTATGACCAGTACAAGGAGCAGAATAAGAGCGATGTAGCCGATATTAAGAATGTTGGTGGTAGAGAGGGGGGTGCTATCACTGCTGCTCAGTTCCTGTCTGAATTTGCTGGTGATACCCCATGGGTTCATCTGGATATTGCTGGCACCAGCATGACTGATAAAGAGAAAAATTACCTCGTTAAAGGGGCTACCGGGGTGCCGGTAAGAACCCTGGTGAACCTTGTCCTGTCTCTGGCTAAATAGCAAGCAAAAAGGAGGGTTTAGATTATGAAGATTAAATGGCTAGGACACGCATCCCTTATGATTACCTCGGAGACCGGAACAAAAATAATCACTGACCCCTATGTAACCGATGAGAACTTGAACTACGGTGAAATAAAGGAGTCGGCTGATATTGTTACCGTAAGCCACGAGCATGGCGACCATAGTAATGTATCTGCGGTTCGGGGTAATCCTGAGGTAGTTAGAGGGACAGCAAAAGCTAAAGGGATAGAATTTAAAGGTATCCCTACCTACCATGATGATGCTGAAGGGAAGTTGAGAGGTAATAATGCCATAATTTGCTTTGAAGTAGATGGGATAAGAGTTTGTCACCTTGGTGACTTAGGTCACCAGCTTAGTGCTCAGCAGGTAGCTGAGTTAGGCAAGATAGATATACTACTTATTCCGGTAGGGGGTTTTTATACTATTGATGCTAAAGTAGCTGGTCAACTTTGTGATAGGCTTAAGCCTAAGGTGATTATACCTATGCACTTCAAAAACGATAAGTGTACCTACCCCACCATAGCTGGTGTGGATGAATTTCTTAAAGGGAAAGAGGGTGTAAGTCGGCTGGATACCAGTGAGGTGGAGTTCAAGCAGGGAGAGCTTCCAGTAACTACTAAAACTGTAGTTCTGGAACCAGCGTTATAGAAAATAGACCGAATTTACCCCGTTAGGCACGCTAATGGGGTTTACTCCTACGGGGTTTACCAACCGAAGCCCGAAGGGGCGAAAAAACCCCTCCAAAACCTATCCTCCTTTGAAGAAGAGAAGCTATCGTCTAAGTTTGCTGTTCCGTTGTACAATCCGCTATAAAGTGTGATTCAGTGCCCTTGACACTGTGGTGGGGGATGGTCTATTCTCTATACCAAAAAGGAGGTAGACTTAATGCAAGGGTATTGTGTCAAGTGCCGTGCCAAAAGGGAAATGAAAGATACTAAAGCTATAACCATGAAGAACGGTAAGCCAGCTACTCAAGGTGTATGCCCTACATGTGGGACGAAGATGTTCAGAATCGGAAAGGGTTAATACAACCCAGTATTACAGTTATGGGCAAGGCTGGGCATTGTAACGAGGAATGTCCAGCCTTTTTATTGTAAGCGAGGCACCAAAACAAGCAAATGTGACATTATCGGCACATTATGGACAAGTGTTTAATCTGGATTATGGATAAAGCCCAAGCGCAACCTACCAAGTGGTCTCCAGGATTCCAGAGAGCATGGAGTAGCTATAGTTCACATTTCATGAAAGGACAGCGCTGAGTCAGATCCTCAGACAGGCTTACAACTATTTCTTCGTTCTAGCTTGGACTCAGTTGCTATGCCCCACATCTCGTAAGAAGACCGAGTAAGGAGAAACTACTCGTGCCTATGGCGATGGCTGGTGGTAATATCCTTGTTTCTTACTACCTTAGGCCAAGCTTGTCTGACACTAGGCAGGCTTCTTGAGGCCATGATTGAAAGCCTGGCTGAGTTTTACTCAGCCAACCAGGGGGATGAGAGAAAGTGCCCGAAGAGGCTTCTATGTGGCCAGCTATGCTCCCTACGGATACCGAAAAGTAAAGGTAAAGGATAGGGGTTTGGAGTTCTCCCTATTGTACACTATGGTGGAGCTGGGGGGATTCGAACCCCCTACCTTTTGACTGCCAGTCAAACGTTCTCCCGATTGAACTACAGCCCCATAACTGTTACCTACATCTATTTAATTTAGCAGAAAATAACCTTGAAGGCAAGCCTATATTGGGGACAAACTAGTCAGCGCTCACCGCCTTGGCACTCACCTTTGGAGATACATAGAATATGAAAATAGCGTTGTCGTAATAGAAGATTTGCGAACCATCTAAATACTTTTCAACCAAGTATTCGAGTTCCCCTTTGCTTAGGGGGTGTCCTAATTCCAACCACTTAATGGTGCTACGCTTTATTGGCTCTCTGATAAAAATTAGAGCATAGTTTTCCTTGATTCTTCTAAAGCAGCCCTCTATGTCTTCTATATGATGCAAAACACCCCACATTACGGCTAACTCTCCGGTTGGCATGTCCTTCTCCAGATCTTTAACCTCAGCTTCAATTACTCTGTTTCTGGCTCGTTTAACTAGATGAGGATGAATATCAAAGCCTCGGAGCCTTGTTGGTAAGAAAATCTCTTTTAGGAGCAAGGTTACCTTTCCATCACCGCAACCCAAATCATCCATCTGTCTATATTTAAAGCCGGGAGGAGCCTTCGCCTTTAAGAATTCAAGTTGCCTTTTTATATGTGAGCCAATGACCACCCTATTACCGAAAAGGTAAGCAAGCCTCTCTATTTTCATAAGTGGACTTAATTTCCTCCTACTATTACAGCTAAATGTTTATCCCTAACCAGCGAAGCAATGTGCCTAATCCAAAATAGCCACAATAAGCAATAGTTAGACTCTTAACTGTATTGCCAAGCCAGCACATAAGGAAAAATTTCCATAAGCGAAAACGGAGTGCCCCCAGGGCAATAGCCACAGGAGCAAAAATAGGGTTAAACACGGCGGACATTATAAAAACAACTATTGCGCCTCTCCGCTGTGCCCAGTCTACAATGCGAGGTGCCCAGCGAGAGGCAGACGCACTAGTACCACCCGTATTGGGAGAAAGGAAGCCAATCTTAATCTTGGGGAATAATTTACCCCCGCCACGACCAGCTAGATAAACGAGTGTTCCACCTATACCGGCACCCAACCCAGAGATTACTCCTACAAATGTTGGATTTAATATACTGCCTACAGTGAATACTACTACGATATAGGGAAGGGGATTTGGGAAGCTGCATCCAGCAAGAAAACTAACCAGAAAAACTAAGGGATAGCTATACTCCCCAAAATACTCTATCGCTTCCCGGTAATAAACTAAAGCAACACAAGAGATAAGGGTCAGTACTAGAAACAAGCCACCTAGAATATACTTTCGTTTTGAGCCTATCTTAACTACTCCCATGCCTACGGTCAAGACTATGCCCGTGGCAAATTGCGTTCAAAAGTTGGTTATTTTTCAGCTCACCTGAAAAAAAATCTACAACACTACCCCCCCCTTGTCAAGTGGGGGAGGTCTTTTTTCCCAAAAAGGATTCCAGCCCATTTAGGGCACAGGTATTTTCCGTCTCGCATCACCTCCTCTAATAGATTTCAGTTCGCCCTTCGCCGTAAAGGTTAAACCTTCATCGCCAAGGTCAATTCTAATGGTGTCACCCTGGCTAAATTCCCCCCGCAATATCTTGGTTGACAGGGGATTTTCAATATAGCGCTCCATAGCTCGCCTCAGCGGTCGTGCCCCATATACTGGGTCATAGCCCACCTTAGCCAGCCATGATTTAGCTCCATCAGTTAACTCCACCTCTAGCTTATGCTCAGCCAGACGTTTCTGCAAATCCTTTACCAGCAAATCAACAATGCTCCTGAGTTGTTCCTCAGTTAGCTCATGGAAGACTATAATCTCATCTATACGGTTAAGAAACTCAGGGCGGAAGGTCTTCTTCATCTCGGTCAGCACCTTCTCCTTCATACTGTCATAGGCCCGTTTCCTGGTTTTGGCTTCATCTCTCTGGGCAGCAAAGCCTATAGTCATATCGCGCTTGATGAGTTCAACACCAGTATTGCTAGTCATAATGACTACAGTATTCTTAAAATCTACCGTCCGCCCGTGACCATCGGTTAACCGCCCGTCATCGAGGATTTGGAGCAGGGTATTAAACACATCGGGATGTGCCTTTTCAATCTCATCCAGCAGAATCACTCGGTAGGGGCGTCGCCTTACTGCCTCGGTAAGCTGTCCCCCTTCCTCATAGCCAACATAGCCCGGTGGGGCACCAACCAGGCGTGATACTGTGTGCCTCTCCTGATACTCCGACATATCTAGACGCACCATTGCATTCTCACCATCAAACAAGAACTGCGCCAGGGTGCGAGCCAGCTCGGTCTTGCCGACACTAGTCGGACCTAAGAATACAAAGCTACCAATAGGTCGTCTCGGGTCCTTCAACCCAGCTCTACCTCGCCTTATTGCCTCACAAATAGCATTAACCGCCTCTTCCTGATTTACCAGCCGTTCATGAATCCGCTCCTCCATATGAAGCAGCTTCTCGGCTTCACCCTCCAGCATTTGGGATACTGGGATGCCTGTCCAGCTGGAGATTAACCTGGCAATATTCTCTTCATCCACAACCTCATCTATCTTCTCCCGCTGAAGCCACTCGCTCTTGGCTTGGTTATACTGCTCTTCCAAGCGCAGCCGCTCACTCTTAAGCTGGGTAGCATGCTCATAATCCTGTCGCTGCGAGGCTGCCTCCTCCTCATTGGTTAATTGCTTCAGTTGCTGCTCCAGGGATTTAACCTCTGGTGGTGCGCTCTGGGTATCAATTCTAATCTTGCTGGCAGCCTCATCAATGAGGTCAATAGCCTTGTCTGGCAAATACCTGTCTGAGATATAGCGCTGACTTAAGCGAGCCGCCGCCTCTAGGGCTTCGTCACTTATCTTAATCTTATGGTGCACCTCATACCTAGGGCGAAGCCCACGAAGCATCTCAACCGTAGCCTCAACACTAGGCTCACCGATGAACACCGGTTGGAACCGCCGCTCCAGAGCCTTATCCTTCTCAATAAACTTACGGTACTCATCAAGGGTGGTGGCGCCCACGCACTGCAATTCACCGTGAGCCAATGCCGGCTTAAGCATATTACTGGCATCAATAGCCCCCTCAGCCGCTCCAGCCCCAACTACAGTATGAATCTCATCAATAAACAGTATGATTTCACCCTGTGCCTGCCGAATCTCATCCATCACCGCCTTAAGCCGCTCCTCAAACTCGCCACGGAACTTGCTTCCGGCCACTAGAGACCCCATATCCAGAGCCATCACCCGGCGCCCTTTAAGAGAATCGGGAACATCATCAGCCACAATCTTTTGAGCTAACCCCTCAGCGATGGCAGTCTTACCCACCCCAGCGTCACCAACAATCACTGGATTATTCTTAGTCCGACGGGTAAGTATTTGCATCACCCGTTTAATCTCCTTATCCCGACCGATAACTGGGTCAAGCCTACCCCAGCGGGCTAACTCAGTCAGGTCACGAGAATACTTCTCCAGAGAGCGATATTTACTCTCAGCTCTGGCATCAGTAACCCGATGACCACCGCGAATGTTCTGAAGGGCACGATACACCTTCTCCTGGTCAATACCGAAGCGGTGAAGGATGCCAGCCGCCTCACCCTTTTGCTCGCCAGCCATAGCAATCAGCAGGTGCTCAGTGCCGATAAACTCATCTTTAAGCCTATCAGCCTCAGCCGCTGCCGCCTCTAGAAGTCGAGCAATGCGTGGTGTGGCATAAATTTGAGCCGCCTCATAAGTAACCTTCGGTGACTTCTCCAGGGCAGCTACTGCCTGCTGCTTCACTGCTTCAACATCAACGCCAAGCTCCTTCAAGATGTTACCAACTAGCCCCGCCTGCTGCTGAAGCAGTGCCAGCAGAATATGCTCCACATCCCATTGGCTATGGTGATATTGGCGAACCAGCTCCTGAGAAGCAGCCAATGCCTCTTGTGCTTGCTCAGTAAATCTTTCCTGCCTCATAAATTATCCGCACCCCTCAATTTCTTTAGCTCCGATTCCAGCTCCTCCATATAATCCTGTAATTCATTCATACGCTGTGCCATACGCAGAATAACCTCAACCCCAGCTAGGTTAACCCCTAGGTCATCCATCAAGGTCTTCGCCCGACGGAGTAGGGTTATATCCCTCTCCGAATACAGACGAATATTACCTCCCGACCGGGCTGGCTCTATTATGCCAATCTTCTCATAATAGCGCAAGGTATGGGTTTGAATACCAAGCATCTTAGCCGTTATACTTATCACATAGCGGGGTTCAGTATCATCTAGATTCATAATAACCTCACACTTTATTAGTCGGGTCGAAGCTGGCTAAGCTGTTTAAATAGCTCCTTTTCCTCCTCTGAGAGCTTAGTGGGTAATACCACGTTCACTTTAGCCAACAGGTCACCATGGGAAGAGTCCCCCAGATGAGGCATACCTTGCCCAGCTAGGCGAAAGGCACGCCCATTCTGAGTCTCTGGCGGAATCTTTAACGCCAGCTTGCCTTTAAGGGTAGGTACTTGAACTTCACCACCCAGCACCACCACGGTTAACGGAACCGCTACCTCTTCGTATAAATCATCACCTCGGCGTTCAAATAGCCGATGTGGTTTAACCGATACCACCAAGTAAAGGTCACCACTGGCTCCACCAGCATAGCCCTGCCCCCCCTTGCCGGCAACACGCACCCGAGACCCATCCTTAACCCCGGACGGAATCTTGACCTCAAGACGCTTCAAGGCAGATACTACTCCCGACCCCCGGCATACCGAGCAGGGCATGTTCTGTATTCGTCCAGTGCCCTGACAGCTAGAGCAGGGTTCTTCAGTCTGGAGTGCAATAGTCCGCTTGGTTCCATGGTATGCTTCCTCCAAGGTTACCTCAACCGGGTAGTCTACATCTTGCCCTCGTCTGGGCCTAACCCGCCGACTCCTGGTCCCACTACGGAACAGGTCACCAAACAGGCTGCCCAAGCCTTCCTCAAAGTGGAATCTTTGAGCACCACCAGTCTGGCTAAAATCCCAGAAAGGTGTCTGTTGATACCCCGCCTGAGCGAACTGGTCAGCATACTGCCACTGGTCACCAAATTGGTTATACTTCTGGCGCTTCCCCTTGTCGGACAGAACCTCATAAGCCTCATTTATTTGCTTAAACCTTGCCTCTGCCGACTTATCGCCAGGGTTAACATCAGGGTGATACTTACGAGCCAGCCTGCGGTAAGCTTGCTTTATCTCCCGCTCACTAGCATCCCGCTTAACCCCTAATAGGCTATAGTAATCCTTACCTGCCATCTTTTTCCTCTACTAGTTATTATAAATCACCTTATAGATAATTGTCAATACTTATTTAATAAAGTTAATAAAAATTATTAAGTATGTTATTATTGTTTTGTGGCTAAGAGAGCGGCAGCCTAGTGTTTACTCCCCACAACCTGGGCAAAGATATCCAGAAACTGGTTTAATATCCGGGCGGTGGCTCCCCAGATTACTCTCCCCTGATAGTGATAAAAATATAAGGTAACTGCTTCGCCATCTATAATCTCAGTTTCCTCACGCAAGCAACCCTTATCCAGAAGCGCTGAGATAGGAACTTCAATTATCTCCTCGGTCTCCCGCTGGTCTACTTTAAGTGTATGTGGCCAGGGGATGAAACCAACGAAGGGAGAGACAGTATAGCCTGAAGTCACGGTGACAGTATCATCCAATTCTCCCAATACCTCAATATCATCAGCCATCAAGCCTATTTCCTCAGCACACTCGCGCAAGGCGGTATTCACCAGTGTCCCATCCCCCTCCTGATAAGCCCCACCGGGAAAGCATATCTGACCCTTGTGCTCCTTCACCTTCTCCGTCCGTTTAGTAAACAGGATATAATACTGCCCCTGTTTATAATAGATAGGCAGTAGAACTGCCGCTGATACTCGGCTAGCGGCAACAACATGCCGCTTCTGTCTCAGGGAAAGGGCTTGCCTTAGTCTTTGCTTCATAGCCCTCATAATAACACCACCCCTGCAGCCAAGACAAACCAGTTACAATTGGAAACACTGAATAAAACCAAAAGATACAAAAACTTGACAAGTTAATATTTGCTTGATTATAATAAATGAAAACCTATTTCTCCAGCCTCCCCCCTTTCAATAAACCTAACGCAAGGTTATTTTTAGATGGAGTTCCTAGAGTTTCCTGCATGTCAAAGTACATCTTTGTTACTGGTGGCGTTGTTAGTTCTGTAGGTAAGGGTATAACTGTCGCCTCCATGGGTACTATTTTGAAGAGCCGCCAGATTACCGTCTCAGTGCAGAAGCTAGACCCTTATCTCAATGTTGACCCGGGAACAATGTCACCTTATCAACATGGGGAGGTATTTGTCACCCAGGATGGTGCCGAGACTGACCTTGATTTAGGCAACTATGAGCGTTTCATCGATGTTAACCTTACTGCCGACTCCAATGTTACCTCGGGTCAAATCTATAGTGCAGTTATTGCTAAGGAGAGACGAGGTGATTTCCTAGGGGGCACCATCCAGATAGTACCCCATGTTACCACTGAGATAAAGCAACGATTTGAAAAGTTAGCCCAGAAATCCCAGGTTGAGGTGATTATTATAGAGGTAGGGGGCACAGTAGGCGATATTGAGGGGCAGCCCTTTCTCGAAGCCATCAGGCAGATGAGAAATGATGTCGGGCGAGATAACGTGCTCTATGTCCATGTCACCCTCCTTCCCTACCTTAACTCTACCCAAGAATTAAAGACCAAGCCCACTCAGCAC
>JAUVZA010000046.1 GCA_030602805.1 Dehalococcoidia bacterium
CAATCGAGGCGATAAAACAGTTGTTACCGCGGAGATGAACGAGCTATTGGGCGAGAGTAGCTGCTATTCTTGTGCAGCTTGTGCTGAGGTTTGTCCTACTTGGGCAATAAATCCAAGCCGCATCCTTGCCTCCGTAAATGAAGATCTTTGCTCAAGCTGTGGCATCTGTGTAGCTGTCTGCCCCTATGGAGCTATCACCATAGATAGGCAGAAGAAGGTGATTGAGGTCAACAAGGATCTTTGCAAATTCTGCGGCACCTGCTGTGTTGCTTGCCCTTCCGAGGCTATCGTACAATACGCCTTTACAAACGAGCAGGTTTTTGCGCAGATCAAGGCTGCCTTGGCGATTGAGTTGGAGGCAATTGGTGTAGAATGATTACGTTTAAAGTGGCCCAGACTAAAACTGGCAAAACTATGGTTGAAGTATGGCGTGATGATATATTCATTGCCGGTATCCTTGAATATAAAGAGGGGAACATACAACTGATAAGTGAATATTATGATGATGTTCAAAGAGAGCCTGGTTTGCCTCCCAGTGTGATAATAAAATTCTCCGAAGAACAAGGAGAGCGAAGGGGACTTAAAGGGGGTGAACTATGACTTGGGGTGATAGTACTTGTGGGTGTTGTCGTGCTTATAATAGCTGGGCTAGTTTATATGAGGTATTTTCATAAGAGGTGAATCCAGTGGCAGAAAAGGCTTTCATTCTAATTGAAACAGTGGTGGGTAGAAATAAGGTGGTGGTTACTGCCCTTAAGCAACTAGAAGGGGTGAAATCGGTTGATACTGTAACCGGACCTTATGATGTTATTGCTACAATAGAAGGAGAAACCTTCAACGATATCGGCGACTTGGTCACTGCTAAAATTCACCCTATCGCTGGTATTTCTAGAACAGTGAGCTGTCTGGTAACGGAGGATAGAAGATGAAGGTTAAACTTAGCCTTGAGTGCCCGCAGAAGTGTTTTCCGAAAACACTGACCCGGCACAAATAGACGGAGGGGATGGAAAGATGGCTCCAGATAGGAACGACTTAGGCAAAGTAATCAAGCAGCAGAGAGTTATGATACCAATGACTTTGGGGGAGCTTAGTGCTGTATCAGGTGTATCCCAGTCACACCTGGGTCGCATAGAGAAAGGCAAGCGTTTCCCCTCAGCCTCAATTCTAAGAAAAATTGCCAAACCGCTGAGCTTTGACGAAGGTGAGCTACTTACCCTTGCTGGCTATCTCTCTCCTCATGTTTCCACCGAGACTGGTATCCCTACCACGGGATTAGACCCCTATGTTGCCAAGTTGCTGGCATCAGAGCCTGCCGAGGTGCAGCGCACCGTCATTGGAATCCTCAGTATCCTAAAGAGCATGACTAAGCCTTAGGAGCTGAAGCGATAAAGAGCTAAACACTTAGCCATTTTGTCAGTTTCTAGGGACTTTACCTCAGAGTATACCCAATTAGTTCTCTCCAAATCCATCGGCTGGGCTATATGGTGAAGAAATCCCTATCGTATACCGGTGAGAAGCTAGGATTACCCTGCCTCGCTTGTTCGAGTGCCCTGTTGAACGACTCACTGGCAGGTATTGCTGGATTCACAGCGAGGTCGTGGCCACGTATCTGATTGTACGCAGACCGAAACAAGTTCTGCTTCAATTCCCCCTCGATACGAGGAATATGCTCTAATTCCTCGCCCACCTTTCTATTAAGCTCCTCCCTTTTCATTGTTACTACCTCCAAATCCACTGGCTTGTAGACGGGTTCGAATCTCTGACCCCTTTTTGTCTTTTTAATCCCATCTGTCGTCTTTGGGTGGACGCAGTGAGAAAGCCTATCATTGCCTTATGGTCATTGCCGTTGGGGGACATAATCATGCGCCTTAATAGCAAGAAGCAAGGGGGACTAACTTTATCCTCCTTATAAATAGAAGCTAGTGAACCGAAAGAAACAAGCTATTTTAGCAAGAAGCAGGAGGGACTGGCAGTTGGTTCGCTTATCAAAAAAGAGCAGAAAGGGGGAGTTGGCTAGCCTCTGGCACTCATGGGGTACTGCTGTAAGCCAAAATTGAAATTCCAATTATTACCTTGGTTCTCCGTGGGGCTTCATCCGCGACAAAGTGCGCGAGCTTACCCTTGGCAGGGCGACAACATAGCTAGAAGCAGCTTAATTCAGTAGTGACATTACTTGCTTCCATTCATTTCCTCTTTGCCCTCTGCCTTGAGCAGGTCAGCTTGAGAAGGAACGGTTTCCCCCCGGGTGGTGGTTCTTGCTTGCTTTGCAACGTTATCAACAATTGTTGATAACGTTTCCCCAGTGCCTCGTTCTCTCTTTCAAGTTCTCTCACCCTTTGTGATAGACGATTGACTTTGGTTTCTTGCTCATCCTCCCGCAGCTGACTGCCTTGTTTACTTTTCTCGTTTTCTATCAAATAGGCTAGCCTCTCAAGCCCTCTATTTGTCAGTATATATCGCCCTTGGTTCAATCCTCTTGTGTAAAGCGTCTCAACAAGTTTTTCCTTACAGAGTCGTTTCAGCCTGGAGACCGCTCCCCAATAAGTATAGCCAAAATGTGCGCTCAGCGTCTTAATCCAGACGACCTCTTGGCCTCTAATGAATTGGAGGAGTTGTAGCTTGGTTGGCGTTTTGTGCATCTTGTCGCACAAATTATACCATAGCTTGCCCCGAATATCATTCTCTAAACCCATAAAACAAAGGCTCTTACCGATTGTTCTGCTTTGCGCCGCCCCACGAGCTTGTTTGACAATTCTCCCCAAGGGTGATAACCTTAAATAGACGGGGCAAGCCAGAAAATGCATGAGGTGAAAGAGATGAGTGAGCCCCAGATCATCAAGCAGTTAGACCCCTATGAAATCGAAGCTCTGATTAAGGCCCGAAAAGAGGCAGAAGCTGCAAGGGAAACAGCTCGCCTGGCAGCTCAACCGGTCAAAGAAGTTGAAACCATGCCAGGACCAGAAGACATCCCCCAGGTTATTTATGAAGGCAAAGAAGTGCCCTACCTGTCGCTATTCCCCGCCTACCCTGAGCATAAATACGGGCCAAGCGAAGAACCACTTGTCTTTGAACAGGGAGACCCGCGAGCTGCGATTGACTCTCCCCACAAAATGGTTGTTCCTAAGGGAGATGCTGAGTTGCCCCCTGGCTACCCTGGCCGTTTAACTCCGTCACCAAGTGGGCAATATGCTGTATCATCAACCGGGCCCATCGAAGTTACTCGCATAAGTTGACAGAGACTGTGACTCTCTCACAGGTATGCTTCGACACAAGGCTGCAATTGATATGCTCCTTACACTTTTAATTCTCTTAACCGAGGCATAAGTAACCAATATAGAAACATACCCAAAAACGCAGAGGCGTAGCCTATGTAATGAGTTGAGCTAAACAATAAATTAGTAGCGTTCGAGATATACGCCTGATGGAATGCTCCTTCAAGAATACCTTGACAGATTTCCCAGAATCCAAACATTGCAACATAGAGTCCCAGTAGCCACCGATATAATGACTGCTTAAACCAAGCTCTTTTTAATAGCAAGATTGCTAGTAATAATATTCCGGTAACCAAGCCACCAGCGTAGCCGACTATCATCATCCTTATTGTATATTCTGTAGAGCCTGAGAAGAATGCCGGGGCGAAGTAGCTGGGGTCAAACCAGGTGAAATGTGCTATCGGGATACCTAGCATTAAAGCAGCGATATAGTGTGCACCTTCGTGGAGAACTACTGTAAGAAGAAATAGTAAGAGTAGGGAGAAGGCTGACTTAACACCCAATAATATTGCACTCTTCCGATTAGTCTTCATTATCGTTTGTTTGAAGGTATTCTATATCTATAGTCATCAGTTAGCAAGATCCTGAAACCATGCCTCTTATATTCAGAGGAGATAAATCCGCAGCAATTATTGAGACAGCTTTTTGACCTCTTCTTTGGACTTTCCCTCTGACTACCAACCACCCTTCACGAAACAAGACCTGGCCGCACTTTTCTTGGACATCGCTAAACACAGTAACATCGGCTATTCCTGTTCCGTCTTCCATTATCACGTAAACTACCCGGTTACCATTTCTGGTAGGTGGTGTCTGATAACGAATTACAGATCCAACAATCTTAATTGTTTTACCTGTAACTATTGAAGGCAGATCTTTCATTTCAGTAACCCCATTATCGAATGGGTAAAAATCCTTCTTAAAAATTCCGCTTGTGACCCTTAAAAGCCCTTGACATTTCTCTGGGTAGGCACTACAATGGTAGTAGAGGTGTGAAGTGGCGTTTGTCAGAACTAAACGAAAGGGCAACAGAATCTACTACTATCTCGTGGAAAACAAGCGGGAGGGTAAGAAGGTGCGGCAGAAGGTTATCAAATACCTCGGCACTGAGGCTCCGACAAATGAGCAAATAGAAACTATGAGGAGGGGACAATGAGAGCAGCAATATACTGTCGGGTATCAACCGAAGACCAAGAGAGGGAAGGCACCAGTCTACAGACACAGCTTGAGACTTGCCTTAGTAAGGCTCACGAGCTTGGCTATGAAGTGCCAAGAGAACTTACCCTCAAAGAAACCTATTCGGGCTTAACGCTTGACCGTCCCAAGTTAAATGAGGTGAGGCAGTGGGTAAGAGCCAAAGAGGTAGATGCGGTTATTGCCTATACACTAGACCGTCTATCCCGTGACCCGGTGCATTTTATTATCCTTCAGGAAGAACTAGAGCGAGCCAGTGTTGCGTTAATCCTAGTTACCGAGGACGTAGATAACTCAGACATGGGTAGGCTGATAACATATATTAAAGGTTATGCTGCAAAGCTAGAGGCTGAAAAGATAAAAGAGCGCACAATGCGCGGGAGAAAGGCGAGAGCTTTGGCTGGCAAGCTACCTGGTGGAAGCAACACTAAGCTATATGGCTACAACTATCTGCCGGGAAGAGGCATTGGCGAAGGGGTAAGGTATATCAACGAGGAAGAAGCCGAATGGGTAAGACGGATTTTCAAATGGTATGCCGAAGAAGAGCTATCGCTCACTAAAGTAGCTAATCGTCTCAATTCATTGGGTGTGATTAACCCGTCAGGCAATAACAGGTGGGCTAGGACAACGATTTACGGAATACTCAAACAGCCAGCCTACATCGGGCAGGATTTACAAGTTCCCGATTCCACACCCCTTATAATTGCGAAGGAACTCTTTGACAGTGTCCAACTAATGTTACGAAGTCGGAAGCAGCTATCACCCAGAAGGATGAAAAGGGAATATTTATTGAGAGGTCATATATCCTGTGCTCAGTGTGGTAGACATTATATCGGTCAAGCTAGAGTTATGGGTTCTAAGGTCTATCAATATTACTTCTGTCTAAGAGCCTACAATGGAGATACACCACCGAAGTGCCACAATCGCAATTGGCGTGTTGAGGAACTTGATGCCCTTGTCTGGGCTGAAGTTGAAAAGGTGCTGACCAACCCAGAAGTAGTATTTGCCGAGCTACAGAAGAGGACAGAAGAAAGCCAGGGAGATATGTGGGTAAAAGAACTTGAAAGAGTCCAGCGCCTGATTAAAAACAGGGAAGCACAAAAGGAGAGGACATATAAGGCTTTCTATTTAACGGGTGATGAGGAAACCTTTAAGCACGATATAGCTACGGTTGAGCAGGATATTAAAAGGTTAGGAGCCGAAGCGAGCGACCTAGAGCATCAGATAGAACTCAGTAACAAATATCAACTTGATATATCTAGGTTAAAAGAAGCCTGTGCTTTAGTAGCCAGCAATATTAAGGCTCTTAGTTTTGATGAAAAGCGCCTTGCCCTACAAGCCCTTCATATATCGGTAATGATAGACGGGGGTAAAGTAACGCTATCTGGTGCTGTGCCTACGAGGGGTTTGTCGTCTGTATCTAGTCAAGCGAGGCTCACAATATAATAAAGAATATGCTTGCGTCAAATGCTTAGCAGCAGGCAGTGGGGGTGGGGGAAATAAGTGGGAGCAGGATGATAGAACAAGGGGTTATTTTAAGCTCCTCTCAGGGTGGCTCGTAGTGCCTCTTCTGACTCAGGGGTGGTAACAGCTATTATCTGGTCTTCAGCCTGGAGGATGGTATTAGCTTTAGGGATAATAGGCTTGTGTTCTTTACGAATGATTAGAGATAGGGTACTTCCTGGCGGTAGTGAAAGCTCCTTTATTGTTTTGCCTACCGCAGTTGATTCAGGTGGAATTTTTACCTGTACAATCTCTAACCCTTTGTCTCTAATAGTTAATAGGTGCGTCAATGGGTGCGTTGGCACCTCTTCCTCTATGCGTTCAAGGATGATATTAGTGCTACTTACAGTAACGTCAATGCCCAGTTTCTTAAAGATGGTTTCATTTTTGGGGTTTCTGATGCGAGCTGCAGTCCGTGGAACATTAAATTTATGCTTGGCTACTTGGCAGGCGACCAAATTATCTTCATCATCACCGGTTACAGCGATGAGCATATCAGCTCGGCCGGTTCCTACTTCAGCCAGGGTAGATGCTTCACAGCCATCACCACGGACACAGACACTACCCATTTCCCCCACAATGTTTTCGCATATGGTGGCGTTCTTCTCTATTATAAGTACCTCATGACCTTCGTCCAACAGGGCTTTAGTTAGATAGTAGCCCAGTCTACCGCCACCGACCACTATGATATACATATTTTTACCTCAGCTCTCTAGCTTTTCTTTTAGTATTTGGGCAAATATTGTAGTGGGGCTAATGGTTTCCAGTCCTAGAGTACTGTATAATTCCTGGCGTAAAGGGTCATAAATACGGCAGATTACCTTAGGCACATTAAAGATATGCTTGGCAATTTGAGCTGCCATGACATTGCGATTGTCTCCTTGGGTTACAGCCACAAAAGCATCTGCTTCCTCTATACCTGCCTTTTTAAGTACTTCCTCATTGATGCCATTACCAATTAATGCCGTACCACCGAATTTGGGGGGTAGTCTTCGAAAGCTATAAGCGTCGGTGTCCAAAATAGTAACCGAGTGTCCGTCAGCATCTAGTAACCCAGCTAGCCAGGCACCTACTCGTCCGCAGCCCATAATAACTACTTTCATATAGCAAACTCAACTATGGAGTATGTTGGTGATATAGTATAACGCGGCAGGGAGCATTTTTTAGCACATATGGCACCACATCACCTAGGCTAAACTCACCAAAGCGCCTCTTGTAGGTAACACCTATTAGGATTAGGTCAACCTCTCGCTCTATTGCTTCATCAACAATAGCTGGAGCCACTTCGCGAGCTTGGAGAAGGTCAGTCTCTATTTTACAGCCTTGTTTCTCAGCGGCGCTCTCTATATGGTTTAGTATGTCTTCGGCCTTTCTAATTTCAGACTCAATTTCGGCATCTAGTGGCAGGGCACGTTCTATCGAAATAACATAAACGGCACAGATTTCACCTCTGTTCTTCTTAGCTAGTAGCCTATCGGCTAACTCCACTGCCCTTTCATCAGCCTCAGTGCCAGCTACAGGCACCAGAATTTTATGGAATTCCATTGTTTTCCTTTTTCCACTTGTTATCAAACAACGGGTATTATAACCTTCTTATTAAAAATCCACAATATCCTTTTTATAAAAAAATTAATTAGCGCCACTTCCAAAACGAAGGGGCAAGGAGCACCAATACCGTGAAAAGCTCAAGACGACCAACCAGCATGCATATTATGAGAACAACCTTACCTAGTGGTGGAACCCAGAGATAGTTAGCCGTTGGTCCTACTAAACCTAAACCAGGACCCACATTTCCTAAAGTGGCAGCAACAGAAGATAAGGCAGTTACTTGGTCTAGCCCGAGAGCACTCATTACCAAGAAACCCACAATAAGGATAGCAAAGTATAAAATACTCATGCCAATAATTCCAGATATGACGCTCTCTGAGAGTGGATTTCCTCCAACTTTCAAAGGAATGATGGCTCGAGGATTAAAAAAGAGCAAAATTCGGCGGTAGGCATACTTCACCAGCACCAGAAGCCTGGTAACCTTTAATGCCCCCCCGGTTGAGCCAGCTGAGGCTCCAATTATCATCAAGATAAGTAAAGCTGACCTGGCGAAGGCTGGCCAAGCATCGAAATTAGCCGTGGTAAAGCCAGTTGTCGTCATAATGGACACAGCTTGGAAGCTACTGTATCTGAAAGCTTCGCCAATAGATTTCCCCCCACCCATTGTCAGGTTCAGGGCAATGAGAAGGCAAGCCCCGATGAGGAGAGCAATATAGAGCCGAAACTCGGAATTGCTGAAGAGGCGTCCGGGTTGGCGCTTCCACAAGAGAAAATAATATAGCCCAAAGTTTACTCCCGCTACCATCATGAAGAAAATAATGATGCCTTCAACGAATAGGCTATTATAAGCGCCGATGCTCAAACTGGTAGGGGTAAAGCCCCCGGTAGGCATGGTGCTGAAGGTAACGGCTAATGCCTCAAATACAGGCATCCTAGCCACCCAGAGTGAGATAAACAACAAAATCGAGAAACCTAGATACAATAACCATATGGCCTTGGCTGTATCCCGGATGCGGGCTGTTAGCCTTTCGGCTTGAGGTCCTGGCATCTCGGCTTCAACCAGACGGGCGGCTCCAATGCCGAAGATAGGGAATAAAGCGACAAAGAGTGTTATTATCCCCATTCCCCCGAGCCACTGGGTGAGAGAGCGCCACAAAAGGATGCCGTGAGGCTGGCTTTCAATAGAGGCAAGCACAGTAGCCCCGGTGGTAGTAAAGCCTGACATAGCTTCAAAATAGGCATCAAGGTAACTTGGGAAGGTCCCCATTAGTATGTACGGTAGGGTGCCAAAGGCTGAGGCTAATATCCAGCCCCCGGCAACTAGCATTATTGCTTCCCGCCGGCTCAACCTTCCCTCGCCAACTGGTGTTAAGCGCCAGAGTAGCCAGCCCGAACCTACGCTGACACCTATTGAGATGGCAAAAGCTAGGGAATCGGGCTCTCTATAATAGAGGCTCCAAGCCAAGGGGAGGAGCATAAAAAATCCCAGGATTGCTATTAGCAGACCCAGGTAGTGGAAAACAAACTTTATTCTCATTATCTATTTTTACTTGAAAAGCTTTTCCACAGAAGGGGTAGCTGAGAGAGGAGATACTATAATAACATGGTCGCCTGGTTGTACCATGCTATCATCGGGAGGGATAATGACCCTATCGTTATGAGTAATAGCGCCTACTATTGCCTCTTTTGGTAGGCCTGCCTCTACAATCTTTTGTTGCGCAATATGTGCCGTTGGGCTAGTAACAAATTCGACAGCCTGCAGTTGCTTACCCCCGAGCAAGGCTGCCGAAATTGCTCCACCATGGAGGACAAAGTGAGCGATTTTACGAGCGGTAAGCAAGGAGGGTGACGCAGCTACATCAACTCCAACTGCCTCAGCCAGAGGGATATATCCCAGCTTATTAACTAGTATTAAACTTCGGGACACCCCCAGATTCTTAGCCAATAACCCGCAGAGGATGTTAAGCTCGTCACTTTCAGTGGTAGCTACAAAGGCATCGGCTGATGGGACTCCCTGCTCAATGAGAAAATCGCGGTCAGTGCCATCACCTTGCACTACTGCTGCTCCTTCCAGCTTGGACGCAACCTCCTGGCACCGACTTATATTTTCCTCAATGACTTTAACCAAAACTCCGTGCCCTTGTAGTCCTTCAGCGACAAGGAAACCAACACGTCCTCCTCCCAGGATAACCACACTCTTGGCTGGGCGTTGTGGTTGAGCAAACCTCTCCCCTAATTCGTCCATGAACTCTCGAGAGGCAACTAGGTAAATGTGGTCATCTTGTTTTATCAGTTCACCGGCGCTGGGCATAATGATTTCCCCGGCACGGATGATTGCGGCAATGACACACGGTTTAGGGAAAGCAATGTCACCCAAGGGTTTACTCACTATTGTCCCCTTTTCCACCTTAAATTCCCTTATCTGAACAAGGTCATTGGCGAAGCTCTCTACTGGAGTAGAGTAAAAGCTAGACAGGATGCTCATTATTTCCTTAGCTGCTTCAACCTCGGGGTTGATGAAGACGTCTATTCCAAGGCTTTTTGGTCTAATTACCTTCCGTGGGGCGGAAGGCGACTTGCCAGCAGTAACAAAGTAGCCTGAATATTCGGGGTTGCGGACTCTGGCTGCTGCTGTGCTGGCCCCTAACTCCTTGGCTATGAAGCAAGTGAGCATATTGGTTTCATCACTATTAGTGACGGCAATAACTAAATTGGCGCGATGGGCTTCTGCTTCCCTTAGAACTTTAGGTGTTGCCGCATTTCCGAGGATGGTCTTGACATCGAGCTGGCGGCGAACATTGTCTAGTGCCTCCTCAGATTGTTCCACCACAACTACCTCCTGCTTCTCCTCTGCCAGCAAAGAGGCTATGTAGAAACCTACTACCCCGGCACCGGCTATGATGATATACATTTATCTCATCCTCAGATATTTTCTAGTCATGCCCTTAAAGAACCTTGAAACATTCCGAGAGAGGGTACGAAGTCTTCCCTGAGACTTTCTCCACCTCCGTACCACTCTGTCGCCTGGTCGAGTGGTGGGTAGTTGCTTAAGAGGCTCATTCTGTCTATATTGTGCGTTTGTTTTCATTGCTTATAATTTGTTGGATTTTATGCCCTTATTTACTGGTTGTCAACTGCCATGTTGGCTTGACAATTATATATACCTCATCTAAACTCAAAATGGAAATAGGAGTATGTCAAGCTTTCCTTTTCTAATTCCTTTTTATTTTAATGTATCTCTTGCTAACATAGGAGGATTAACATGTTTAGGTTTCCCCTCATCCCCAGGGAGCAAAAGTTTTTTGACCTTTTTGAAGAGAGTGCCCGTAATATGGTAAAAGCAGCTCAGGTGTTAAAAGGGATGGTTGATACCTGGGAGGATGTTGGGAAGAGCGTTGATGAAATAACCGACCTGGAGCACGAAGGGGATACTATTACCCATCAGATTATGGCACAGTTGCATCGCACCTTTGTCACCCCGTTTGACAGGGAGGATATAGCTATGCTGGCTCATACCCTAGATGATGTGATAGATTTTATTTATGCCGCTGCTACCCGTATGTTTATATATAAAATAGACCGTCCCACTCCCAGAGCTAAGGAGCTAGCTGATATTATAGTGCAGGCAGCGGCTGAGGTGGAAAGAGCAATACCTCAGTTGCGGCATCATGCTGAATTAGAGAAGGTTCTCCCCCGTTGTGTGGAGATTAATCGGTTGGAGAATGTGGCTGACGAGGTATTCCGTTCAGCCTTGGCTGAGCTTTTTGATGATACCACCGATATGGCTCTGATTATTAAGTGGCGTGAGATTTATGAGCAGATGGAGAGTGCCACCGATAGGTGTGAGGATGTGTCTAATGTCCTTGAAGGGGTAGCCCTCAAGCATGCCTGACCCCTCCTTTTGGCTTCTTTTACTAGTTATTGCATTGGCTATTGGCTTTGGAGTAGTTAATGGTTTTAATGATGCGGCTAATGCTATTGCTGCCTCAATTGGCTCTCGTGCCCTTTCCCCGCGAAACGCTATCATAGTAGCTGTCATATTCAATATGGCCGGTGCTGCTACTGGCACGGCTGTTGCCAGGACTATTGGCGAAGGGATTTTAGTCCCTGAGATTATCTCACAGTTTGAGTATGTGCCAGTAATGGCTGCTTTAGCCTCAGTTATTATCTGGGGTACTATAGCTACACGCTATGGTCTGCCGATAAGCCTAACCCATGGCTTTGTTGCTGGACTTGCGGCAGCCGGGATAGCCCTGGTAGGTAGTGGAGCTGTGATGTGGGGATGGAGTTATCGTTTGTTACAAACTCTGGCGGCGGTAGTTACGGCTCCTGTCTTAGGCTTTATCGGTGGCTTTGCCTTGATGGTTATTCTATTTTGGGTGTTAAGGCGAGGAGCCCCGGCTAGAATGCGGGTTATCTTTAGCCGCTTGCAATGGCTTACTACCGCCTTTCTGGCCTATAGTCATGGCAAGAATGATGGTCAGATGCCCATAGGTGTTATCACCATGGCACTGGTGATTTATACCGGACAGCCTAGTTTATGGGAGCAAGTCCCGTGGTGGGTAATTCTTATATCAGCCTTAGCCATTAGCTCAGGCATAGCTGTCGGCGGCTGGCGGGTCATCAGAACAGTGGGATTAAGGATTACTGCTCTTCAACCAGTTCATGGTTTTGCTGCTCAAGTCTCGGCGGCTACAGTTATCGAAATAGCTTCACTGTTAGGTATCCCGGTAAGCACCACCCATTGTGCCAGTTCAGCTATTATGGGGGTAGGAGCTACCAGGCGGCTTTCCGCAGTGCGCTGGGGTGTGGCACGTAGTATTGTTGCCGCCTGGATATTAACCTTTCCTATCTGTGGTGGACTGGGTTATTTGTTTGCCTGGTTGCTGAAAATAATATTTTAGTTAGCTATAAAGTAATCTCCCTGGGAACTCCCCGGCACTTTTCGGCAGCAATAATAGCTTCAATGTCTGATACCGCCAGGTCAATTTTATCCCGCTTGTTCACTACTACATAGTCAAATAGAGATAGCTGTTTTATTTCCTCCTCTGCAGTTTTTGTGCGTAAGGCAAGGTCGAAGGGTGATTCAGTGTGGCGCTGTTTGAGTCTTAAGACAAGTTCTTCCATTGATGCCGGCATGACAAAGATAGATACTGCTTCAGGCAGGATTTTCTTAATAGTAGCTGCTCCTTGAATGTCAACCTTCACTATTATGTCCTGCCTCTTGGCTAAGGCTTGCTTTAGTGGTTGCTTAGGCACCCCATACCAATTGCCATAGACATTTGCCCATTCTAGGAATTCCTTATGCTCAATCATCTCTTGAAACCTTTCCGTTGAGACGAAGTGGTAATCTACATTATTTCTCTCCTTATCTCGCCGAGGCCGTGTAGTTACCGTGGTAATATATTCAAGAGGGCAGCCCAATTCCTTCATCTTGGTTAAAACTGCATCTTTACCGGCTCCTGAGGGGCCGGAGATGACTATGAATAATGGTCTTTTGGGTAAGTTAAACAGGGCTTGACTTTCATAGCTCGCCTTTTTCATCGCTTTGCTCAGCTTTTAGCACTGAACCCCCACGAGTTACTTGTAATCTACCAGTGATAGTTTCTGGGGCAAGAGCAGCCAGAACAATATGACCACTATC
>JAUVZA010000065.1 GCA_030602805.1 Dehalococcoidia bacterium
CCTTTCCTGATTTCCATTGCTTAACCTCCTTCCTTTTATTTGAGCTTACCCGCTCACTTCTGCCGGCTAGTTTTCTAACCGGCAGCGGGTGAAGGGATTAGCTGCTTAATCCTGGGATGTCTTTAATCTTAGGTTGCCCAAAGTACAAGTCTCGCTCAATTGGCAAGTTTAGAGCACCCCGGACTGACTGCAGCTCCTTGAGCGAGAAGTAACCCCACTCCTTCTCGAAGCCGTCAACAAGCCCGAAGAAGAGGTCTTCGCCGTCGAACTCCACGGCGTACCAGGTCCAGGAGCCATCCGGAGTGAAGAATTTGGCGGTTACCTTCTTTTCCTCAAGTGGCGTCCCATCGGTCTCATTAAGCTTGGGGAATTGCTTTAATAGTTCTTGAGTGAGCAACTTCATCCTTTTACCTCCTTTCTTTGTTTGATAAAGCCGGCTTGGCGCTGAGCGCCAACAAAAAAGGCCGCTTCCTTTACAGCTTTGAGCTATCAAAGAAGCGGCCACAGGCAACAAAAAAACCTCCGGGCGGAGGTTCTCCGCCTTCCTTTTTCACTGCTCATGAACAGTGACCTATCGTTCCCCCTGGTGGGGGCTGGCTTTGGCACCTTCAAGAAAGACTCAAAGGTTGCCGTGCGGATCATAGGGCCAATTCCCTAGCCGCAACTCTTGATAGCTCGGACTTTATTCAATTGTTAATGTGCTATTAAAAATAGCACATTTTAAACCATTTGTCAATAGTATGCTTTACAAAAGACCCGAAGTTAAAAGGGCTTACCTACAACCTGTCAAGTGCTATTACAGGTCAAGTTTGAGGTTTGAGGGGGCTAGATTTGGATTGTAGGGCGTCTTGAGCATAAGAGAATGTCCTGACTCGGCATAAAGGACACCAGGTAGTATATCCCCCCTTGCATGGCTTCATTGGCGGTTTATGAAGGCAAACAGTGTCAGAGTATTTTAATCTCTCCAAAAGGTCAGGGTTTGAGCCAAACCACATCTTACCGCAGCCGGAACAATGGCTGTACCATCGGCTTTCCCCTGAAGTAAAGATAGGAGCCGAGGCACCGCATTCATCACATACAAGCTTGTATTCAGTTCGCTTCTTTTCCTTTTTAACCATATCAAACAACCAATCAAACCATCAATGAAGCTAACACTATATTGTAGCATATTCTATTCTGAGGTTTAAAAAATTACGGATTCGAACCGAAATATTGTAAGCAATGCCTAACATTTTCTTCGAGACTTAAAGAGGGATTAAAGACAGCATCCACAGCCTTCTTTCCGTCTCTCGCCCTTATTCCTAGCTTTCCCCCAGTTAGTGCCTCCTCAACTTCTTCTCGTTTGCAAAGAGGCGCAGTTAAAGCCTCTGGTATGGGTGATGGCATTAGAGATAGGCTTCGCTCGGCTCGCCTACCCTCTTCCCAGTTTGCTAGCCCGTAGTAAACCAGGGCGGGGCCCAGGGGTTTACCGAGGAAAGCGTCCTCCAGGGACTTGAGAAGAAGTCCGTGGAGCTTAATGTCCTGGTCAATAGAGGAGATATGCCAGGTGTAATATCCCTGGTTATCCCTTTCTTTTTGCTCAAACTGGCTCAAATCCCCCTGGCTTATTGCTTCAAGGAAATCCAGGGGCAGCTTGAATTCCTGGACCTTCTCCTTAAGTGGACCAATAACGACACAATGTGAATCATAGTCTTGACCGCCCTTCGTCCAATAGACTTCCAGCGAGGCCACCAGGTATAAATTAAGAGTGAACGCATAGTGAAAGGGACGCTGAGAGGTAACAAATTTGTAGTAGGGACCGATAATATAATATTTATCTGCCTCCCAATCAGCACTGCGGTAGATATGCTTCCTCACTTGCTTGCCAATAAGCTCCTCGCTCTTCTCTTCGAGCTCGCTTTCCGAGAAGTGAATTCGGGCATAGCTGAACCACTCAACAACCTCTGGCCTGATTAATAGGTGGCGGTCCTTCAGGAGGAAGTCAACTGCCTGTTTTTTTGTATTGAGGCTCTTGCCTCTAATCAACGCCATCTACTACCTTCATCTCAATTTTGCGTCCTTCCGACAGGGCCTTGTAGACTTCACTGGGTAGGGAATCCAGAAGCTTGAGCTTTCCCTGGAGAGCCTTAAAATCGGCTGTCCCGATGGTATCCAAAAGAGTTTTCGCATCCTGCAGTTTTTTAGCTAGCTCCGGTGAAACCATCAGCTCCAAAAAGCTACCATCATATTTGGTATAATAATTTGAGTCGCATACAGGGCAATAATAAGAAGTCCGCCACTGAGCATAAGCATCATACGCTTTATTCACGATAAAACTCGCCCCACAATTAGGATTACTACAGTGGACTGAGTGCAGGTGTATGCCCATGACAACAAAAATGAACATGGCTCGGCGCTGCTCCGATATAGTCAACTCCCCGTAGTGTCTCCACCCCTTCTGCTCCAATTTTTGAAGCATTTCCCCGACTGTTGCCAGGCTATCGGAGGCTGAAGGGGAAGCGAGTAGCATGCTGATAAACATCCCGAAGCACTCCCACTGCCATTTGTTTCGCTCTATCGTCTTCTCCCACTCCAGGAGTAATTTTACCTTAGAGTCAATTTCCCCAGTGTGGCTCCTGATTTCTTGGACCAGTATTTTGCTGCGCTCACCTAAATCTTGCACTGCTTCTTTTAAACACTCTTCCTCTTGGGAGAGACTAAGGATAGCTTTCGCCCTTGCTTTCTCTTCCCTTTTCCTCTCCGTTATAGCTTTGCCTAGAGAGCCGAAAGTTTTTATAGCCTCCTTAATGGTTTTGGCGATATGTGAACTAATCCCCCCCTTGAGAACCGTCTCCCGAACTATAGACTTAAACATTGGCAAGCCCAGACTAATTTTCTCTAGCTCGGTTTTGATCCCTATTGTCTCTTCTATGTTCGCCCTCACCTCGTTATTTTTCTTTAATTCCAGGTTGAGCTTCTCCCCGTCTTCCTTCAGGGTCCGCTTATTTTGAGCCTGCTCACCCTCGAATCTAGCCTTCTCGTCATTGCGCTTCTGCTCCCAACCCCTGAACTTATCCTTTGCTTTTTCTACCTTGCCGCTCAAATCTGAGCTTTGCTTCTCCTTGGAGGTTATCTCGGCTCCAAGGCTCTGGATATAGGCCTCAGCCTCTTTGTAGCTTTTGCCCGTTCTTTTCTTTAGCTCCAGCAAGCTGAAGGCAGCCGCCCTAAATTCAGCGTCTTTTAGCTCAGTGGTGGCTTCAATAAGCTGTAGAGCTTGACCTGGCAGAATCCCTACTTCCTTAAGCGCCGCGTCAATTCTGTCTAACTCTTCAAAATAGCTAATTTCCCAGTTTCTGACCATCAGTTCCTTGGCGACTTGTTGCTCTGTCAACATTTCTTTCCTCCAGCAGTGAGCTCAATTGGTGGGCATTGCGTTTTGCCTACTGCTGTTATTCTATAATATCTACGGAAGGGTTTCCAGAACAAAGCGAAATTACCTAGAGGAACACAAGCAGCTGACAGAGTCTGTGACAGAGTCTGTGACAGAGTCTGTGACGGAGCCAGACGAGAAGCAGTCGCTGTGGCTGATAACCGACAAAGGTAAAAAATACATAGAGAATCCACCCCTCCCATCGGCAACGCCATCGGTAACGCCACCGGTAACGCCACCGGTAACGCCATCGGAAACGCCATCGGGAACACCATCGGGAACTCCATGGGGAACGCAACCCCCACCAACACCGCCAGCAACACCAGAAGAAGCAAGGAAATCCTAGCTAATCTCAAAGGAAATCCAGAAACAGCGACGCTATTACAGCACGGCAGCTGGAGCGCCCCACAACCGCTATCAACACAAGAAGAAGCAATGTCGCTGCCGAATTAAGACTGCTCCTAGCTATGTTGTCGGCTTGCCAAGGGTAAGCTCTCGCACTTTGTCGTGGGTAGGGGATATGTATGGATTAGAGATAACTTTCTATGTGATGTCGTCACCACGATAAATAGAAAACGTTGTGAGGATGTAGCCTTCAGAGGCGGATATGTTGCCGAACTTTCCCACGGCGGCGGTCCCTGACGATAAATGTTTGCCTTCGCTCATCAGCCTGAAATAGATATTTATCACGAAAACTTGACAAACTGCACCATATGGTGACATAATATCTAGAGTAGTAGGGAGTTTGGCTTTTATTGCTGCTGGAAAACTAGCTCTTTGGGGAAAGGTAGACAGATTTTCCTACGAATGGAAGGACTGGTTAGTCGTTAGTCGGGTTGCTAGCGCATCTCAAACCAGTCCTTTTCATTTGGCTTGACAAAACCTCTTTAATTGTGTTAGGCTTCAAATTGAGATGCGAATAGCAATTAAAAAACAAACCAACTGGAACGAAACAAAAGCAACCTCTGTTGTCGGTTAGCCAAAAGGCTAGCGCATCTCAGAGGCTTTTTTATTTAAGGGACAACCAACAGGGCTTGACGTCCTCCGTTGGCAGTCCCTTTTTTCATTCACCACAAGCCACAGAATCAAAATCTACACCACTTCCCGCTGAAATCCATAGGAAGCCATTAAGACCAGACCGACCTTGTTGCACCTGTGGCTCCTTGGAGTGGTGGTGGCGAGAAACATCACACTGGGGTCCGGGGCAATGGCTGTGCTGTGTTTGCCACCCTAATCCAAATAATCACGGGGCGGTTGGTGAAACCTTTGGTATAATTACTGACCGCCCCGGAGGAGGTGAAGGATGATACCTCCTCCCCTAATTATTAAGCTTATAGCCGAGTTGAGCTGTGCTGCCCTCAAGGCTAAAGTAGACAAGGAGTTGGCTCTTTGGTATGAGCTACGAGCTATCAATGTTACCCATATGGGCAAACTCCTTCTTGAGTATGCTGTACCTGCCCTGGTATCCTCATTTGGTTACTCTGAGCCAACGATTTATCGTCTCCTCAAGGCTGGCAAAGGTAAATTCTGGGACATTAAGGGGTCAAAGCTATCTGGTGGGTTCGGAGGACGCACTGTAGTCAAAATCTATGGGCTTTACCAAGTGGCTGAATACCTTAATACCTCTGGTCTCAGTCGTCCAGTCGAGATTAGGGCCAGTGATTTTAGAGGGCGCCAGGCAAAGACTGCCCAGCTTTATGCCTCCTTTTTTAAGCCTGACGGCAGCAGGGCAAAGCCGATAGCCAGGGAGTCAATTGAGGTCGCCACCGGGGTTAAAAGACGCCAGCAGCAGCGATACGATAAGGTGGTTGGCATTAAGAGGGTGGCCAATTTCGCCTTCTATCAGGATGGCAAGGGCAAGCTGACTCCTATACGCCACCTGGTTGATGGCAAGTCTAGGCAGTGGTTGAAGGATAGACGCTTGGGCAATACCTACCACTCCAGGGCACTCAAGGCTCACAAAGGTATGACTAGGAAAATAAACGCTGAATTGAAGCACCGGTCTTTAACATCGGATGAGATGTCGTGTGTGCTAAAGCGTTTCTTCCTCTCTGCTAGAAGCCTTGTGAGAAGCTCTGAGAGGCACGAGGAATCCTTCGTCTTGGTCAATAAGAGGGATAGGATTGTCTCGGGTAGGATGGAGTGGTGTATGGCTTAATTCGTAGCTATTCTCAAAAAAGACACCCATACTTTCGGATAAAAGTAAGACGCTGGACTTTAAGAGATAAGGGGTCAATTATTGAGGTATTAATAGCACCAGATAGGCGAATTATTGAGGTTGCCGATTTTTGATGTGGCTGACGTTCTGTAGTCCAATTCTGGCCAGGTCAATGGCTCGGGGCGACTGATAACACTTACCCTGGGCAAAGGGTAAGCCAAGTCATTATAAATTTATTAGGGGCTAATATTTTTCTAAAAGACAAGTAGTGGTAAATTTACTAGGGGCTAGTATTTTTGTGAGGGAGAAGGTTTACCGGGTTTTGCCGAATATAAAATAAGGCAACGGGCTCCCCAGGCACCAGAAGCAAGGAGAGAGGACAGACTTAACTTCGATGCCACGGGGCATCGAAGTACGGTAACTCAGGCCCATGGGGGCCTGAGTTAAAAGACCCCACTCTCATAGTTACTAGGTAGTAATTCAGTAATGCTCACTTTGGCGAGAATGCCCCATCTGCAATAGTCGCCAAAAAGGTTGAAAAGCGAGAACGCAAAGATGGTACTACTTATCCCTCACAAATAGATACATCTGTCAAATTGACACATGAACCTGAGCCAGACCCCTGGGAGGGAAAGGTATTTTACAATAGGGTTGAATAGGAGACTATTGTAAAAATGGCAAGCGTGGAAAGGTTAGCTATATTGCTAACTTTAAGAAATTACATTTACGCGTAAATCTACATCCGGCCGGTTCGTTGACCGGGGAGCTGCCGGCTTCCTTTTAATCCTTTTTGCCGGCCCCGGGGTGGTCGGGTCCCGAGGTATTTCAAAGTTCGCTGTTTAACCTTGCCATCTTCCCGGTAGGTCTCTACCAGGTAGTAGTAGGGTCGCTTGTTATGGTATTTTACTCTTATGAAAGCCATCTCAGCCTTTATATGGTCTCATAAATGCCAGCTCTTACCTCTAGGTCAAGATCCTGGCAGGCTTTCTTTATTTCCTCATGGATCGCCTCGGCTCGCTCCCAAATTCTTTTATCTTCTTTCCCCAAACCCCATAATTGACCGCAATAATGCTCTAGCCTGATTATATCGCCTGTGGCTGCCTTTGCCGTAGAAACGACAGACAGGGAACGCAGCGGAGCAACCTTTTCAATGGGGCGTTGTAGGTTAGTCAAACGAACTATCGGCTTTTCCAATGACTCCTTTTTCAGTTCCTCGATGTATTCATCCGGATAATTAAACCTTATTACTGGCATCTCAACCTCCTTTACTCTCACAAATGCCATTTATCACTCCTTTAAGTGTTACCCGGGTAACGCTCTTCGGGGGGGTTATATTTAGCTGATATCCTGAAGCCCAACCCTAATTTATCAATAGGCACATCCTCGGCATCTGGCAATCCATACTTGTGGATTTTATGCCACATAGCTCCAGCCCGCAGGGCCGGGGTGCCCTCTTGGGCTTTGTGTAGAAGCTCTAGTAGCTCTTTTACCTCTGGCTTGTATTTGTCCTTGTCCATGTGTCCCTCCAATGGGTAAAGCTCACGGCGGGCCCCTGTTAGGAGTAGAATATTAAGGGCTTTGTCCCTAATAGACTCAGGGGTATTCCCTAATAATTGCTGCAAGGCATCACCACCTTCTTCCTTAACTAAAAGAATAAGTCTATTCTCGCAAGCGAGCGCAGCCTGTGCCTCCTCCTGCTTTGTAGGCTCATTATGGCGCCACGCAGTGATTATTGGGTAAAGCGCCTCATCGTAAAGGACATCATCAATCAGGTCTCTAAACTCACTCCGTCCCAACTTACGGCACCAAGCCCGGTCAGCAGCCTGATAAAGTAGACAATTTCCCCACCTTGGCTCATGAGCTGGGCTCCAGCTACCATCTGGATTGCGGGGTCTATGGACACAATGGCAATCAGGGTTATCGGCAGTAACAAGATTATCCATAATATCCCGAAAGCGCAGAAGTTCACGAGCATGGCTCTCGGTTAGTGGTGGGAAAATGCCATCAGTGGTAAAAAACCAGAACAGCCACTCGGGTAAATTTAGTATTCTTAAAACCTGCGCAACCCGGGAACGGGACTTTTTGACTACCTCAGCAACACCAGCTTGAGTGTAGCCTTGGTCTATTAAGTCTTGATAGGACTGAGCTTCCTCTAACGGGGTTAGGTCCTCACGGTTAAGGTTTTCAATTAATGAGGCAAGGAATGCTTCCTCATCGGACATAGCCTTAATTTGGGCGGTTATTATTTCCCAGCCCGCAATTTTAGCTGCTCGCCATCGCCTTTCACCATGGACTAGCTGATACCTATCCCCAAGGGGCCGAACTAAAATAGGGTTAAGTAGCCCTCTCTCCTTAAGCGACTCTGCTAGCCCCTCGAGTTTCTGCCTATCAAAGTATTTTCTCGCCTGCTTTGGGTTTGGGTCTATTAAGTCCAGGTTGATAGTTTTGAATGGCATCTTTCCTTAATTTCCCTATCTTAACTTTCATTTATGACCACTCACTGCACCGTGAAATATGGAGCTGGCACTACTGGCTAAACCTTGATTCTACTAAACCCCAATTTTGGCATAATTCGCTCAGCTACTTCGCCTGGTGCTGGCTTCCCGGTCTGACAGTCCATGAGTCCAGACATACCAATGTCGGCCAGTTTGACATAGTATTTCGTCTTGTCCCATCTGGGTAGTGACTTCATGTAACTCTCAAGTTCCTTTAGGGTTTGTGGCTCACCATCGTGGGGATCATCCTCCACTTTCCACGCACTCATTATTATGGTGTCATGTTCAATCCAAGTATGCCCCCAAAAGACTTCCATGCCATCTCTCCCTTCGCAATCTCCCCACCATACGAAATTACACCACCCAGAACTGCCATCACCCTCTAGTACATAACCATGCAGGTTCCACCGTTGCTCTTCTTTTATTTTCTGACCCATTGTTTTTACCTCCTTTCCTTTAACAGACTCATCAGTTGCCCTTAGTAACCCATGCCTCATGCCCGGGCCGCCTTGTTTTCTCAATTTTGGTTTTTGTGGGCACTCTCCTATAGCTGTATTATAGCGCAGTTTGAGTGGGCATTACAAGTATAGGGGGATATTGAGGGAAATTCTAGCTTTGTGGTGTGGGCACTATGGGCCGTATAATCATTATTATGTCTAGTTAATGGCAGAATAAGCCTAGAGGCTTTGTGTGAGTTCGTTTATTAGGGTTTTGAGTTCATCTTTATTAAGCTGGGCGGTGGCTCCAGCTCGATTATCTACATCGGTCAGCTTTAGTTTGAAAAATTCTCCTGCATATCGCTCTACTTCTATGGAGCCAGGTCCGTATGTGTCTTCCTTCTCGTCCATCTTAAGTGTTAGATTGCCAGTCCACTTCATTTTAAGTCCCTCCTTTC
>JAUVZA010000075.1 GCA_030602805.1 Dehalococcoidia bacterium
CAAATTTGGTTTTAATATACCCATATAGGTATAAATTGTCTTATCAGACAGGTTCACCGCCACATTGTAGTTCTGGTAAGCGTTCCTGATATTAAATAGCACTGCCTCATTGAGGTCTTCTATATTTATCCAGGTTTCAAGCCGTCTCCTTGGATAGCAATCTGTGCCATAAGCGGTTGCTATCAATCTGATATCCTTGCCAGCTACTAACTCCTCAATCACATGGCCGCCACCAAAATTGAATTCGCCAGGATAAACTCTATTTCTGGGGTCATCATCAGGCAGGGCATTAGACCCGATAAATATATCTACCGCAGCCAATCCGGCATAGGCGGGAACATCATTAAGATAGACCCTGCCACCGCTAAGCTTTATTCGTGGCTTAGAATGTCCAATATTAAAGTAGGCTCCAGATGAGCACATAGGACCAAAGGTGCCGGTAGTAACTACATCTACTTCCTGGGCTACCTTTCTTACGCCCTTCTGTTTAACAATATCTATTATCTCTTCGGCAGTAACTACTACCGCTTTGCCCTCTCGTATCTTCTCGTTTATTTCCTCTATCGTTTTTGCCATATCATCAAGATGATAATATTAAACCTTGAGCTTGTCAATTTACAGCGTCTGAGATTGTTTAGAAACCTATCTCCCTGGCCCCCTTCCCTTATTATTTGTTAGAGGGAAGGGGGAGCGTAGGTAAGAGAGGGGGGTAAAGGGGGTGAGGTTGGTATTAAGATGCACCAGTTGAACAGCACTCTTCTATAAGCTATACTGTAAGTTGTTATAATTAGGAATGATAGCTCCAACTATCCAGGGAGGTAATGCTCACTATGGTAAGAAGCTATACTGCGAAATACACAAAAACAAGCTCCGGGTATATGGGACAACTTGTTGAATGGCCTGAGGTAATTACTGAGGGGAGAACAATAGAGGAATGCAGAGAGATGCTCAGGGATGCCCTGCGAGAGATGATATTAGCCTATAAACAGCAGGAGAAAGAAATCCCTCTCGGGGGAGGTCTCCTGGAGCAAATGCTCATAGAGGCATGAATTGTCGGTTAAGCGTCAAGATTTAGTGAGATACCTTGAGGTAAATGGATTCTATCTGTTACGGGAGGGCAGTAAGCACTCTATCTATACAAATGGTATTAAGACGCTACCAATTAAAAGACATCGTACGCTTGATAGGATAATTGCCAACGAATTGTGCAAGCAAGCTGGGCTTGCTCCTAACTTCTAGCTATAATCAGCTATAATGTCTCTAGAATGCCCGTGTTAGGAGACGATTTTGCTTAAGACGCATAGCTGTGGTGAGTTGAACAAAAGGCATGTAGGCGCTCAGGTAACCCTGGCTGGCTGGGTAGACCGCCGTCGAGACCACGGGGGGCTAATATTTATCGACCTGCGAGATAGAGAGGGCATAGTTCAGGTGGTATTTAATCCAGAAACATCAAAACTCTGCCATGCAATAGCTAGCGAGATGCACAATGAATATGTGGTTAGGGTTAGTGGTGAGGTTGCCCTCCGCCCTCCGGGAACTGAGAATCCTACATTGCCCACCGGTGATGTTGAAGTTGTCGCCCAGAATACAGATATACTTAATCCATCAAAGACACCACCTTTTTACATAAATGAAGATGCTGAGGTAGAGGAAAGCCTTCGTCTCAAGTACCGCTACCTTGACCTGCGTCGGGCTCGGATGCAAGAAAATTTGCTTCTTCGGCACCGAGTGATAAAGTATATTCGTGATTTCCTCGATGCCAAAGCATTTATTGAGATAGAGACGCCCATCCTGATTAAGAGTACCCCCGAAGGGGCTCGCGATTACTTGGTACCCAGCCGCCTTCATCCTGGCGAATTCTACGCCCTACCTCAGTCTCCACAGCAACTCAAGCAGCTACTAATGGTGGCTGGCACGGAGAAATACTTTCAAATAGCCAAGTGCTTCCGTGATGAGGATACCCGTGCTGACCGTCAGCCTGAATTCACTCAACTTGACCTAGAAATGAGCTTTGTTGAGGAGGAGGATATCCTCAACCTGATGGAGACGCTTTTTACCTCTATGATAGAGGCAATTAAACCTGATTTGCGACTGGTAAAACCTTTCCCTCGTCTTAGCTATACTGAGGCGATGGAGCGTTATGGCACAGATAAACCTGATTTGCGCTTTGGCCTAGAGATAAGAGACCTGTCAGACATCGCTGTTCAATCTAGCTTCTCTATTTTTCGCTCTGTTATCGCTAATGGAGGCAAAGTAAAGGGCATATGTGCCCCCGGCTGTGCTGCCTATACACGGGGGCAGCTTGAGGAACTGAATAAGATGGCGCAAGCTCTTGGAGCTGAGGGCTTAGTAACTATCTCACTAGGGACCTCGGCTGGCAGCTTAAACGATTTAACTATTGAAATGGTAAGGTCGGTAGCAGCTAAATTCTTAACCCTAGACCAGATTAAGCAAATGGCAGAGCGTTTAGGGGCAAATATGGGAGACCTTCTACTCATCATTGCTGGTGAACCTGAAGTAGTCAGTATGGTGCTAGCTGAGTTACGTCAGGAAATGGGCCGTCGGCTTAAGCTAGCTACTCCTAATCTCACTGCCTTTGCTTTTATCGTTGATTTTCCACTGCTAAAGCGGAATGAAGAGACAGGGCAATGGGAGTCAGAGCATCATCCCTTTACTGCGCCTCGGGATGAGGATATGTCCTTGCTGGATACCTCTCCAGAGAAGGTGAGGGGGAAGCATTATGATATGATATGTAATGGGTATGAAATAGGTGGCGGCAGCCTTAGGATTCACACCTCAGAGCTTCAGAGGAGGGTGTTTAGGCTATTGGGTTATAGTGACGCAGAGATTGATGTTCAGTTCGGGCATATGCTTGAAGCTTTTGAGTATGGTGCCCCACCTCATGGTGGCATAGCCCTGGGTCTTGACCGCATTGTTATGCTGCTGGCTGGGGAGGAAACTATCAGGGAGGTAATTGCTTTCCCCAAGAACCAGAGTGCTGTTGATTTAACCTTTAATGCCCCTTCGCCAGTTAGCGAGGCGCAGCTAGCTGAATTGCACCTGCGTCTACGGGAGGAGTAGCCTGTCGGCGTCGGAGGGAATAGTGAAAGTAACCAATGAAAAAACAGAGAATTGCCAGGCATTTCTGACCGTTGAGATGGGGCCTGATGAAGTAGAGGAGTCCTTAGAGAGGTCCTATTACCGCTTGGCTAAGAAAACAAATATCCCAGGCTTCCGCAGAGGAAAGGCACCGCGGGCTATACTAGAACGTTACATAGGCAAAGAAAGCCTCCTTGAGGATGCACTGAATAGCTTGCTGCCTGAAGCTTATGAGAAAGCCATCAAAGAGCAAAAAATTGAGGCTTTCGCCCAACCCAATATTGAAATAGCTCAAACTGACCCGGTAATATTTAAGGTAGCAGTGCCATTAACGCCTACCATTAAACTTGGTGATTACCATCATATTCAAGCTACACCGGAACCTGTAGAATTAACCGAGGATGATGTTAGTGCAGCCATAGAAAAGATGCGGCATCAGCGCGCTACTTGGGAGCCTACAGAGCGTCCGGTAGACTTTGATGACTTAGTAGTTTTAGATATTGAGAGCAATATTGAAGATAAGCCTTTTATAAACCAGAAAGGAGCGCAATATCAAGTTCTTCACGAACTGTCCTTTCCTACACCTGGATTTGCTGAGCAGTTAGTGGGGATGAGCCGGAATGAGGAGAAAGAGTTCAAGCTCCAATTCCCCTTAGACTATCCTAGAGGCGAGCTGGCCGGGAAAGAGCCTTCGTTTAAAGTGAGAGTTATTGAAATAAAGCACGAGAAGCTCCCTGAGCTAAATAATGAATTTGCTAAAGAGATTAGCCCTGACTTCAAGAGCCTAGATTTGCTCCGAGAAAAGGTCTCCACTGACCTGAGGCTCAGGGCTGAGGAAAAAGCTGGGATAGATTTTGAGGAACGGGTAATAGAGGCTGTAGTTGACATGACTGAACTAGACTTCCCGCCAATTTTGGTAGAGGTGGAAGTCGACCGGCTTATTAACCAGCAATTAAGGCGCTGGCAAATGGGTGGTAAAGGTCTAGAGGAATATCTTGGTATTATTAACAAGACAGAGGAAGAGTTGCGGCAGGAGCTACATCCGTTAGCTACAAAGAGGGTTACTCAGTCTCTTGTGTTAGGCAAGATTGCTGAAGAGGAAAAATTCGAGGTTAGTGATTCTGAGGTAAGTGCTGAGATTGAGAATACGACAAAAAGTGCTACTGAGAATAAAGATGAACTAAACAAATTTCTAAATACCCCACAAGCCCACAAGTCAATCAAGCAAGTATTAATTACACGAAAAACTATACAGCGGCTAGTGGAGATAGCTAAAGGTTCAGATATAAATATTAAGACGCAGAAGGAGGAACAAAAATGAATGCTCAGCCGATGAATGTTATTCCTATGGTGATTGAGAGCGGAGCCAGAGGGGAGCGAGCCTTTGATATATACTCTCTCCTGCTAAGAGAGCGCATCGTCATGTTAGGCATGCCTATTAATGACCAGGTGGCTAATGTTATCATTGCTCAGCTTCTCTATCTGGAACGAGAGGACCCGGACAAAGACATAAGCCTCTACATTCACTGCCCCGGTGGTATCATTAGTGCTGGTCTTGCTATTTATGACACTATGCAGCTTATACGCCCTGATGTGTCTACTATCTGTGTCGGGCTGGCGGCCAGTATGGGAACACTGCTCCTTTGCTCAGGTGCCGAAGGTAAGCGCTATGCCCTACCTAATTCTACAATTCACCTGCACCAGGCGTTTGGCGGTGCTCAGGGACAGGCAGCCGATGTGGAAATTGCTGCCCGTGAGATTATGCGAATGCAAGAGCTAATCCGAAGCATTATTGCTAAACATACTGGTCAAACACTGGGAAAAATAGTCCGTGATACTGACCGAGACTTTTATCTTAACCCAAAGCAGGCAGTAGACTATGGGATTGTGGATGAAATCCTGGGTAAACCGGCAGAAGAAAAAGCTAAGAAATAGTTATAACTCCTTATTATAAAGCTCGTGGTAGCGTTGGGACAGTTCAACAAGGGTAGGGGAACCCTCTCTTGTCCCTAGCTTAGTTAGAGAGAAGCGAGCCATGATATCACCTAGACAGCCGCACTCGTAGAGTCCCTTCCCTTTAAGCAGACCATAGAGAAATCCGGCGGCAAAAGCATCACCAGCACCGGTAGTATCCACTTCGGATACTATATCCTGGCTACTGGGTTCAATTGCATACTCATTTTCAGCGTCTCTAATGTAACAGACGGCAGTAACTGTTCTACGACCCAACTCTAGCGTTATCCCCTTGCCTAAGGTAACCACAACCATACGACAGCCCTGCTTAAGGCAGCTTTCGGCTCCAGCGATAACATCCTCCCCGGTTAGGTGCCGTATCTCACGCTGGTTAACAAAGAGAAGGTGAGTCCTGTTTAGTATCGGGCTAAGAATTGCCAACTTCTTAATAGCGTGTAGCACCCCAGGAGCAAAACTAAGCTTAGCCGATGAATCTAACCTATCTATCAACTCAAGTAATACTTTGAACTGTCTATCATCGGCAAAGGAGGAGAGGTGGAGCCACTTTGCTTGGTTTATATAGGTCAAATCCAGGTCGCCTATAGTTAGCAGGCTATTGGCACCTGGTATGACATAAAGAGAACGCCTACCCAGTCTATCACTAAGGCACAACACTGAGCCTGTTCTTACTCCATGCTTCACCCTGATTTGACTGGTATCTACGCCAACTTTCTTAAAATCTTGGAGCAGTATTTTACCTTCAGCATCACCACCAACAACGCCGGTATAGCCGGTGTTCACCCCGAGCTTTGCCAAACCATAAATTGTATTGGCGGCTGAGCCACCGGGGAATGATTTTGCCTCATTTATCACTGCTTCCCCATCATCAAGGATGCGCTCAACCTTATACAGATGGTCTATATTTAGCGCCCCTAGCCCAACTACTTCAATATTACTCATAGCATTAGATTTATTCCATTACTAAAACTTTAATACTTTGACGAACTCAGGGTTCTTCGCTGTCTCCTCACTAGTAGCGCTATAAAGAGTAATAATTTGGCTTTCTCCAGTAGAGCCCACCTACAAAGTCATATACATAATCAAAGCTCTGCCTGTTCTTACTTTCCTTACTTAAGTAGCCTCATAGTTCTCAGGACATCCCTGAGCTCAGCCTTTTCTTCCTTACTGAGGCCAACAAGAGGTAACCTGACCTCTCCACCCCTCAAGCCGAGAATATCCATTGCCGCTTTACATACGGCAACAAACATGTACCCTCCTCCTGCACCAATACCAGTGTGTGGGCCATGATTTGCTCCCACTTTGCCCCCAAAGTCAGAATGGGGAGCCATAGAGTTGATTGTCTCAACTACTTTATTGAAATCTCTCGCCGCCGCAGCCTTATATAGAGAATATGATAGGTCTGGAGCGAAATTTACTAGGGCACTAACAAAGCCAGGGCAACCATACACGGCTTCGAACGAAAACATCTTTTCACCTAGTCCACATAAGATGACTGCGTCTTTCGGGTCTACAGCTTTTTGCATTGCATAGTAAGACATAATAGACGGCGTATTTTCTTTAACCGCGATGATATTTGGTATCTTGGATAACTTAGCCATTAAAGGTGGCTTAATCCAGGAGCCAGATGTAGAAGGATTATTATAAACCACTATGCCAAAATCCTTACCTACGCTTTCAGCTACCTGCTTATAATGTTGATACATTCCCTCTTCCATTGGGACGTGATAGTAGGGAAGCACAACCTGAGCCCCCTCTGCGCCGACGGACTCAGCATACTGGCATACCTTGATGGTCTCACGGGTACCAGCTCGAGCTGCTCCTGCCAGTAGTATATTCTTCCCCTTTACCTCTTCCGCAACCACTTTGGTAACGGCTTTGCACTCATCATCGGACATAGCATAAAACTCTCCTGTGCTTCCTAACGGCGTGAAGATGAAATCTTTACCTGCCGTACGCTCAACCAACCAGCGTGT
>JAUVZA010000053.1 GCA_030602805.1 Dehalococcoidia bacterium
GGGAAACATCAAGATACTCTAGGCTTTTAATAAATATAGTTTCTCCGATGGCTAGGGCGATAACACCGGAGATTATCAAATAGGCTAGAGGCGTCAAGGAAGTATTTATGAACTCATTACCTCTCCCCGAGAGGGGAATAAGGGCAAGCAGAAATATGGAAACAACACACAGGCGCAGTGTATTGAGCGAGAGGGCATCTATTCTGGGGGTGAGGAATTTAAGAATGGTCCCGCTTCCTGCCGAAGACAGAGCGGAAGTCAGAGCGTATACGGCACCCATCATACTTTACTTCCTACTTTGTAGAAATTTGTCTTAAAACAAGCCTTCCCTTTTCAGGCTCAGGTATTTTTTGTCGCCAATAATGATGTGGTCTAATACCTCTATGCCTACAATCTCCCCTGCCTTGGCTAACCTTTTGGTTAGCTCTATATCGTCTTCTGAGGCTTCAGGGTCGCCTGAGGGGTGATTATGGACAAAAATAATCGAGGCAGCACTGGCTGATATCGCCTCCTTGAAAACCTCTCTGGGGTGAACAATGCTGGTATCCAGGCTGCCAATTGAGATTTCGGAGACCTTTATTAGCTGATTCCTCGTATCCAGCAGAAGTGCCAGGAAATGTTCCTTCCTTTTACCCTTTAACCTGCCCCTGACTAAAGCCACCACTTCATCAGGGGTCTTAACCAATGGCTTAGCTCCAGCCTCAGGATAGCTCTCCAGCCGATTAGCCAACTCAAAGGCAGCCTTAATCTGAGACGCCTTGGCAATGCCAATCCCCTTCACCTGGGATAGCTCTTCTACCGAGGCACTAGCAATTCCTCTAAGATTGCCAAACTGACTTAGTAGCCGCTGGGCAGTTACCACCACCGATTCCCCAGCAATGCCACGACCTAGAATCAGAGCTAAAATCTCCTGTGCCGATAGAGCTTCTACCCCAAATTTTTGCAATCTTTCTCTAGGTCGCTCAGAAATAGGTAAATCATGAATGGTAAATGACTTCTTCACCAATCTCGCCTCCATGCCCAATTTTCAGTGGCTGGACCTAATGGTAAAAGGAGTCCTGTAGCTAAGATGGCTAATGTCTCAATCAGTGCTGGGTGCATCCCCTTCCCCTCAATCGACTGGGCTGACATAGTAACATAATCCTGCCACAAGGTATCAAGACCATCCATATCAAAGCCATAAACCTTGTCTAAGGCGTCATCATAGGTGTTGCCCTGTTTAAATGTATTCAGTAGCTCAAGCATCTGAGTCTGTCCGTATTTACTAATGAGAAATTCAACCACACTATAACTTTGGGCATAGGCAAGGCGGGCTTCCCCAGCATAAGCCGAAAAGGGGCTGGATAGACTGCGCACCGAGATAAGACTATCTTCAGCTATTGCTTTATTGAGATAGGTTGTATATTCCAGTCCCAACACCCCCTCAGTATGCATGGCTAAACCCTCATCAAGCCAGGTAGGTAGGTCACTATAAGGATTAAGTGTCGTCTGATGGATGACTAAGTGTGCCAGCTCGTGGGCAATTGCCCTCTTGCCCCAGTAGAGGTTAACTGGAGCGATGCCAATAGCGATAGTGCCATATCTAGTAAAGGCTACCCCTCCTGTCCATTCCTGAGGATAAATCATTGCCCCCTTTAAATCCTGGAAATTAGCGTAGATATAGAGCTTAACTGGCTTCTCAAGCTCAGCACCAGTGTCCTCAGCCAACCGAGCCAGTGCTTGCTGAGTCGCTGCCATTAGCTCCTGAATAAAGGACTCGTCCCCCTCATACCAATACATAGTTACCTTATCATCAGTTAAACTGTGCCAGGGATAACGAAGGTCATCAAACTGGACTCGAACCGGGGCAGTTTCAACCTTGCTACCATCAGCATCCTCCACTGTCCACCAATAATCCACCCCAGAACCAGGAGGCAATCCACCTATTTTCCTCATATCCCAGGTCCACTCAACATTAACAGTGGTAGCAGGCTCAAATTCAATATAGACCTCGCTGGTTACCTGAGCAAAACTGGCTCGGTCAACAGTATAGCCGAGGCGAATATCAGTAATATTAACATCACTTTGGGCGGCTAAATTGAAACTCAGCCGGGAAGGAAACTCTGCCTGAGCCGAGCTATCTAGTATTGTTAACCCACCCTGGGCTTGAACCAAGCTCGGACTGAGTATGCTCAGAAACAGGCAAATAACTAGGGCTAATATACTAGCCTTCTTAATCATCCATTTTTACCCATACTGGAGCGGAGGTAGGCAGTTATCAAACCATCTAATTCCCCGTCTAATACTGCATCAGTATCACTTGTTTGATAGTCAGTTCTGTGGTCCTTTACCATCTTATACGGGTGAAGGACATAGCTTCTAATCTGGTTACCCCAACCAGCGGTTACACGCTTCCCCTTAAGCCTGGCTCTTTCTTCAGCTCGCTCAGCCAACTCCAACTCCAATAGGCGAGCTTGAAGTATTTTTAGGGCAGTTTCCTTGTTCTGGTGCTGAGAACGCTCACTCTGGCAGGTAGTCGTCAACCCCGTGGGCAGATGAGTTAATCTGACAGCACTACTTGTCTTCTGCATATGCTGCCCTCCCGGTCCGCTAGACCTGAACACATCGATCTTCAAATCGTCAGGCTCTATCTTGACATCAATATCGGACTCGGCTTCAGGCATAACCTCTACCAGGGCGAAGGAGGTATGCCGAGCATGGTCAGCATTAAAGGGAGAAAGACGAACTAGCCGATGGACACCGTGCTCTGATTTTAAATAGCCACAGGCATAATCGCCGCTAACCCCGATAACGGCACTCTTTATCCCTGCCTCATCCCCTGAGGAAATATCTAATATCTCAGCCTTATAACCACGCCGCTCAGCCCAACGAAGGTACATTCTTAGTAGCATCTCTGCCCAATCTTGAGATTCGGTGCCTCCAGCTCCAGCATGAATAGCCAGAATAGCATTCCTGGCATCATACTCACTACTAAAAGCCATCTCTAGTTCCAGCTCATCAAGGTGGGAAGTCTCCTTGTCTATCTCAGCTTGAATCTCTATCTGAAGTGAAGCATCCTCTTCTGCCAGGGAGATTAATTCAGTAATGTCAGCCGCCTTTTTCTCCAGCCCTCGCCATTGTTCCACTACCTTCTGTGCTTCAGACAACTGGCGCATAGTATTCTGTGCCTTAGTCTGGTCTGACCAAAAATCAGGCTGGGCTGACAGTTTTTCTAACCTGGTGATTTCCTTTTCTCTGGCGGCAATGTCAAAGATGCACCAGTGCCATAGCTACTCTAGCCTGTAGGTCTTTTAATTTGTCGCTCAACTCCTGCATCTGGTATCTCCGTAATTCTTATCCCAAAAGCCTTTCTTGATAACCAGCCTTAGGCAGCATAGTGTCCCCTTCTTGCCCCAGATTTCCTCCAGCCGCTAGGTGAGCAAGCCGAGTAGGCTCGGGTAAGCGATAACCGCGGCAGCACTTCATGACCCAGTAGATAGCAGTTTGGAGGTCAACTTTATGGCCTATAGAAACATAAATTGGCTTCACTCTGAGCTTGGTTCGTAGAGCTGCCCCTATAATCTCACTCCTATCTACTACTTCAGTATAGCTACCTGGCTCAGCTCCCGGTGCTTCGTGGCTGCCGCATAAGAGAGACTTGGCGCAGCCAACTGCTGGTGTATTTAAGAAGAGCCCTAAGTGAGAAGCCAGCCCCAATCGCCGGGGGTGGGCAATCCCCTGACCATCAACCAGGATAAGGTCGGGAGTAGTAGTAAGTTTCTGACAAGCCGCCAGTGTTAACGGTGACTCCCTGAACGACAAAAGCCCCGGGATGTAAGGAAAATCAAGCTTGCCTCGAGCTACTTTTGTCTCCACTACCCTAAGTTCGGGATACTGTAAGACGACTACTGCACCGGTAGCCATTCCCTCTCCTTTTCCCGCTGATATATCCACACCAGCTATAAAGTGTGGCGTGGTAACCTCACTCCTTTTAGACACTTGTGATGCTAGCTTCTGCTGTATCTCTAAAGCCTGAACGGTGCTGACCCGCCAACTGTGTAAACGCTCCACCTTCATATCACGATTATAGCGACTGTATAGTCTTCTGACAACTATATTTCAAAGAGGTCATTCATCAAGGAAGGAATGGAGGGGCTTTGCCCCTCCGAACTAATTTTTCCCCGTTCTTGCCGAGAGAATGGGTTGCCTAGTAGAAATCTAAGGGGATAAGGTTGATAAATAGGCTATTCCAACTGTTGTTGACAGCCACATGGTTATAGGGCATAATAGCTTATAAACAAGGCTAAGCAAGAATGGTAAAGATTAGATTACGACGAGTAGGCAGTAAGAAAAAGCCGAGCTATCGGTTGGTAGTAGCTGATTCTAGAGCACCCCGTGACGGAGCCTTCATTGACATTATTGGTCACTATAATCCCCTAACCGACCCGGAAACAGTAGTTATAGATGAAGAAAAAGCGCGATACTGGTTAGAACAGGGTGCTCAGCCGACGGATACCGCCGCCAGACTACTAGCCAAAGCTGGCATTATAGAAGAGTCCGAAGCAAGGAAAGAGAAAATCAAGGCCGGCGTCGCAGCCGAACCCAAAGCACGCAAGAAGAAAGCTAAGACTGGCGCCAGAGAAGAACCCAAAGCTAGCGTCACAGAAGAACCCGAAACAAGTGGGGAACTAACTGAAACAAGCAAGGAAGAACCCAAAGCTGGCATTATAGAAGAGTCCGAAGCAAGGAAAGAGGAAATCAAGGCCGACATCGCAGCCGAACCCAAAGCACGCAAGAAGAAAGCCAAGGCTGACATCAGAGAAAAACCAAAAGCAAGCAAGGAGGAACCCGAAGCCAGCATCACAGAAGAACTCGAAGCAAGTGAGGAAACCCCCAAAACAATCAAGGAGAAGTCATGAAAGAACTAGTAGAATACATCGCCAAATCAATTGTCAATGCCCCTGATGATGTGGTAGTTACTGTGGAAGAGAGTGAGGAAGGCATAACGATTAAGCTACAGGTTGCCGATGACGATAAAGGGAGGGTTATTGGTAAGCAAGGCCGGATAGCTGAAGCCATACGCAGCTTAATCAGAGTAAAGGCAGCTAAAGCCGGCACCAGAGCTAGCCTCGAGATTGTCTAAAAGTAACTTAGATGATTGAGTTTACAGGGGTAATCACGCCGGGCTTTCTGAAATAGAAATAAATCTGAGGAGGCCCACTGTGGTTAAGACAGGCAAACATGAGTCCAAGGCAATCTAGCCGGAGAGGACAGCACCTTCACTGAACAGTTGGAGATGAGTAATGGATTCGGTGTCTGAAATTGAGCTCTGGGTTATATGCCCCGTGTGCCACCAGCCCAACCCACTGGGAACACAGTTCTGTAAACATTGTTGGGGGGCAATAATCCATTCCTTCAGCCCCGTATCTTATGAGAAGGCGAAAGAAATATCAAAACGGCGGCTGTCCCGCTTGAAGCGCAGAAAGATAATTAAGGCAATCGCTATCAGGCTTGTCCTCTTCATCACCTTGGTTTCTGCTGTGTACTTCGGTTTATACTATTTCACCGATATAGTGTCTGAGCCGCCTCAGGGTGTAAATTCTGACTCTCTCCCCGGAGAGTGGGCTATGTTTCGCCACGACTTAGGTCGCTCCGGTACCACTGACTCAAGCGGTACCTTGCCTCAGGGCAAGCTGAAATGGGTTTTCCCTACAGGCGCTCCAATACACTCATCACCGGCGGTAGCGGATGGTACCGTTTACGTCGGCTCCAGAGACAGCAAGCTCTATGCTCTAGATGCAGCCACTGGTGCTAAACGCTGGGAATACAAGACAGGCAGTTGGGTTGAGTCCTCACCGGCGATTGACAACGGTGTGGTCTATTTCGGCTCAAACGACGGCAGGCTATATGCGCTTGACGCAAATAGTGGTGAGAAGCTCTGGGATTTCAAGGCTAGGTATTCTATTATGTCTTCCCCGGCGGTGGCAGATGGTGTGGTTTACTTTGGCGCTGGTGATTATTCTGTCTATGCTTTGGACGCAGTAACGGGGGAAAAACTCTGGGGTTTCGAGACAGAAGGTTGGGTTGACTCCTCACCTGTGGTGGCTAACGGCATTGTCTACGTCGGGTCAGGGAGTAAGTTCTGCTACGCCTTGAATGCACGGGACGGAAGGCTTCGCCTCCAATTTAAGTCATACTCCCCGGTCTTCTCTTCCCCGGCGGTAAGCGGTGAAATTGTCTATTTCATCAACTCTCGTGGTTCCCTATACGCCGTTGACGGTAATGCCCGAACCTGGCTCTGGGAACACGAAATCAAACCTTTCTGGATACAACTATGGGGAATGGGTTTGCTGCCTAAACCCCCACTCCAATCTGGCTTTCTATGGGGGCTCAGGCTAGATAAACCAGTTGCTTCATCTCCTGTCGTGACAGATGACACCTTGTATATAGGCTCAGGCAACAAACTGCTCGCCGTAGACCTGCAGAGCCACGAAAAGCGCTGGGAATTCGAAGCCGAGGGTGTAATAAGCTCCTCACCCGCCCTGGTAGACACCACCATCTATGTAGGCAGTGAAGATGGTAGGCTATATGCTGTGGATGCGGCCACCGGCGAGAAGCTTTGGGACATCCTTCCCGGAGACAAAATCACTTCATCCCCGGCTGTAGCTGACGGAACGGTTTACATAGGCTCACATGATGGTAATCTGTATGCCATTGAGTAGTAATGAAATCATCCGACTTAGACTTTATAACTATCGGGCGAATTCTAGCTCCCTGGGGTATCAAGGGTAAGCTAAAGGTAAAGGTAATAACCGATTTCCCTCAGCGCTTTGCTCCTTCTTCAACGGTCTATGTTAATCGGCAGCCTATGACTATTGCCAGCACTGAGTGGTATAAAAGTAAGGCAATCATCAAGCTTAACACAATTGATAATATTGAAGCGGCTCAACGGCTGCGGGGGCAACCTATAGAAATACATCATAGCCAGCTCTATTCTCTACCTGAGGGGCAGTATTACCATTTTCAACTCATCGGTCTAGAGGTGTGGACAACCCAAGGAGAACTATTGGGGAATATCACCGAAATTCTAACCGCAGAGAGTAATGATAACTATGTAGTTAAGGGAGATAAGGGGGAGATTCTTATTCCTGCCGTTGAGGATGTGGTAAAATCTATTGACCTTAATAAAGGGCGCATAGTTATCGAAGCTATACAGGGTTTACTGAGCTTAAATCAAAAAAGCGGCTAAGAACTAGCCTCCCCGGCTTTAAAAATGGCATATTTTGTCAAAAGAGGTGCAATGAGTTCGTTTATGATGACTGAAGCAAGAACTGCATTCACCATTATAGCCCCAAAGGCAGGAAATGCGCTCTTGGCTAGGAGAGCTAGACCTATAGTAACCCCGGCTTTTGGCAGTAGGGCAAGACCCAGATATTTTTTCACTTCACCTGGGGCATGAGAAATTAGAGCCCCGGCTCTTACTCCAAAATATTTGCCCAAGCATCTGCCTAGAACGATCAATAGCGCTAAAATACCAGCCCCTTTCATGACGCTCAAGTCAAAGTGCAATCCTGCCAATACAAAAAACATGGCAAAGATTACATCTTCAATTCCCTCGACGGCAAGAAACATCTCATTTTTCTTCGCTCTATTCACCACGACAAAGCCAGCAACCATGTTTGCCAAAATTGCTGAGATGCCCAAAAGATTAGTAACACCGATACACAACATAATCATTCCGAAAACTATAACTAATAGCAATTCACGCGTTCTTACCAGTTTAGCTATATAAATTAGGGCCAAGGCGAAAAATATGCCTATGGCTATAGCCTCAGCGATATGTAAGAAAGGAATACCCAACACTTGATAAAAGGAGACACCTCCGGCACCTACCACCAGGGGTTGGCTTATACCTAAAGCGATGGCAAAGGCTACAACCGCAATGGCATCATCAAGAGCCACCACCGCCAATAAGGTTGTGGTCAAAGGACCTTTCGCCCTGTATCCGTTGATTATCGCTATTATTGCCGCTGGGGCGGTGGCACACGATATGGCGCCTATGATAAAAGCCATTGGGAAATAGGTCTGAAAGAAAGTTGTGTTTGGAATGGTCAAGATGAGAGGGGATAAGAAGGCTAGCAGTAAGGTAACCAGAAGCCAGGCACCTAAACTTTGAAAAGGTGTTATCCAGGCGATACTCCTTCCTAATTTCCGTAGAGGTTCTAGGCGAAGGCTCCCCCAATCAAAAAGGCAATAATGCCCAGAGCGATATCGGTGATTATATCCAAGTTTTCTATGGTTGCCGCCGATATTATGTTTAGAAGAGAAGGACTCAGCAAAATACCGATGATGATATAGCCGGTAATCCTGGGAAACTTGAATCTGTTGGCTATCATCCCACCGAAAAAACCGACGATTATCATTATTCCTATGGCTAAGATTAGATTCATTTCCATAAGAATTACCCTTGGTTAGACCCCTGTCCTTTCAATTTTGGTGTGAAGCCAAGATTTTGGCTTATAATAACTAGCTCGCCTTATAATTCCCTAGTGACACTAGCAGAACTATACCAGTTAGGATTAACAGAAGGATTAATCTCAGTCCTATGTTGATAAGTATTGTTAGCCATTATAATATCAGCCTTCTGTGGTTCCAAAGTATCTCAGCCGATAATTCTGATGATTAGCAAAAGAAGCGGAGGACCTAGCAAAGCCGAAAACAGAATTACAGGAAGGCTTGCCCCGGCAACTCCCGCTATTAACGCAATCACATTACCGGCAATCATATAAAATATAATGTCCTTCTTACTCAGCATCTTAAAGCCCTAGCGAACAAGCCCCCTGTCATAACAAATGTTAACCCTTGGTCAACGCCGGTGTCACCCATCTATCTGAACTAGCTCATAGCGCCAACAAATTTTGCCACTCCTTTAGCTATCTGAGCATGATGTTTTTTCACTCGCTATCCTGGTGACGGCACATAAGGCAAGTTTTTCTCGACAAATGACGGGTGGCAAGCCTTGACTTTTTCTATTTGGTCATTTAAAAAGCCCTGGAGCTCTCAACTACAGGGCTCTTTATTTTATCAATTCATAAGTTAGAATAACTGTATCTTATATAATAATGCCTCTAGTTTTTACTATACCGAGCCTACTTTTGGCTAAAAAGCCGAGAAAAGTCCCCATCAAAGCCTTTCAAGAAGCTATGCATATCCAGCACCTCATCGGCGGTTAGCTTATCCATTTTCATGAACTTATCCAATTCCGCTTCAGTGAGGTCGGTAGTAACTTTAGGCATCCTACCTTCCTTAACTACTGCTGCCACTAAACACTGAGTTTGGCAAGCTGAGCAAGATACACTCAAAAACCACAAATCTTCCTGGTGACCAAGAATTTTAACGTTATCTACCTCATAGCGCTGCCCACAAACACTGCACTTTATTGAAGTCATAAACCTTTTGATAAGATTCTCTTCCATCAATTCAGCCTCTACTCCGCTTTAGGTGGATAAAATCTTAGCTTAGGACTTGTGCTTATCAAAGTCCTCTAAATCGAGGGTGTTAATGAAATCATAGAAAGCCGACATCTTTTTCAGCTCTTCTTCACTAACTTTCTTGCCACCAGCCTCACCCTTTCCCCCCTCTTGTGGAACAGGTTTACCCGTTTCCTTATCTAGTAAGATACTTGCTTTATCTAAAACTGTCTCCTCAGCATAGATAGGCACCTCCGCCCTTACCGCCAGCGCCAGAGCATCGCTAGGGCGAGAGTCAACTTCCATTTGCCCTCCATCCACATCAAGAATAACCTTGGCATAAAAGGTATCATTCTTAAGGTCGCTGACGATAATAGAATTGATAGTAGCCCCCAGGGTATTAATGACTGTGCGTAACAAGTCATGAGTCAAAGGCCTCGGCACAGTAACCCCCTGCAGTTTTACAGCTATGGCATCCGCCTCGGCGGGACCAATCCAGATGGGTAGATAGCGCTCTGCCATCTTTTCCTTCAGCATCACCACCCGTTGATAATTCATAAGACTAACCCGGATGCTGTCAATAGTCATCTCTATCATGTCAGACCTCCTCTATTCCTCAACCACTGTATTCTACTCCACATCGCTACTGCTGTCAACCTGAAATAGGAAATTCTTTATCATGGGATAGGGTTACTAAGCAGTTTTTAACACCGTTTAGTTAGACTCTCTCATTATGGTATAGATTATGGTATAATGGTAAAGGTAAAAAGATAATCTCAACTGAAAGGGAGGCGTAACTATGCATCCAGGCCAAAAGGCTGTTGTTTGGTTCCATGAAGTAACCAAAAAGGATGTTTCCACTGTTGGCGGTAAGGGGGCAAACCTAGGTGAAATGACTAAGGCTCGTATACCTGTTCCCCCTGGCTTTATTGTAACCGCTAACGCCTACTACGACTTTCTACAGAGGTCAAAAATCACCAATAAAATTCATAGTCTGCTAAAACCACTAGACTCTAACGATAGTAAGCAACTTCAGCAAATTTCTACCGAAGTTAAACAGGCAATTCTAAATGCCCCCATGCCACTGGAATTAGCTGATAAGATTAAGAAAGCTTATAGAGAAATGGGCGGAGGCTTGGTTGCGGTGCGCTCCTCAGCTACTGCCGAAGACCTGCCTGAAGCCTCCTTTGCCGGTCAGCAAAGCACCTTCCTTAATGTGGAAGGCGAGGAGGCTGTGGTAGCTGCTGTTCAAGGATGCTGGGCATCACTCTTTGAAGCCAGGGCTATCTTTTATAGAGAACAGCACGGCTTTGACCATTTGGAGGTTGGCATCGCTGTCCCTGTCCAAAGAATGGTGCAGTCTGAGGCTTCCGGAGTCATGTTTACTTTAGAGCCAGTAACTAGCGATACCAGCAAAATCGCTATTGAAGCTGGCCTGGGGCTTGGTGAAACCATTGTCTCAGGAAGTGTAACCCCTGACACATACATTATTGATAAGGATGGGCTAAAAATTAGCAAAAAAGAAATTGCTGCGCAGGAATGGAAGCTGGTAAGGCGCGAAGGAGGTAAAGGTGAGGAAGCCAATATTAAAGTGGTACTTACTCCTGAGGAGCAAGCCCAGCAAAAAATAAGTGATGAAGACATAATTACTCTGGCTAAGATAGGGAGGCGTTTAGAGGATTGGTATCAATTCCCCCAGGATGTCGAGTGGGCAAAAGAAGATAAGCAAATCTTTATCGTTCAAACCCGCCCGGTAACTACCATTAAAGAGATGGGGGTTGAGACTGAAGTCAAACCTGAAATAGAAGCCCCGGTGCTTCTCTCTGGGGCACCGGCCAGTCCGGGTATAGCCTCAGGACCGGTCAAAATAGTGTCTGATGCCTCTCAAATAGATACAGTGCTAGACGGAGATATTTTAGTTGCCGAGATGACTACCCCCGACTTTGTGCCGGCTATGAAGCGAGCTGTGGCTATTGTCACTGACCGTGGTGGCCGGACAGCGCACGCCGCCATTGTCAGTAGAGAGCTGGGTATTCCCTGTATCGTTGGCACGGGACAAGCCACCACTACCCTGACTAATGGACAAATTATAAGCGTAGACGGCGCACGGAATAAGGTTTACGAAGGCAAGGTGGCGGTTAAAGAAGAGGCGGCTGACATTTCCAGAGAGAACATTAAGACCAAGACTAGAGTGTATGTGAATCTGGCTCAACCCGAGCTGGTCGAAAGAGTGGCCGCTCGTAATGTGGATGGCGTTGGTTTACTCCGAGCCGAATTTATGGTTGCCCAGATTGGGGAGCACCCCAGCTATATGATTAGCCAGAACCGAGGCGATG
>JAUVZA010000044.1 GCA_030602805.1 Dehalococcoidia bacterium
TCACCGACCTATTTTGCCACTGATATTGCTTATCACTATAACAAGTTTTTAGAACGTAAGTTTGACAAGGTAATTAATATCTGGGGGGCTGACCACCAGGGTCATATATCTAGAATGAAAGCAGTAGTTGGTGCCCTGGGTATTAGTCCTGAGCGACTTAAGGTGATAATCTCTCAGATGGTTACCTTGCGTCGTGGTGATGAGTTAGTTCGTATTTCCAAGCGCAGCGGTGACCTTATTACCCTGCGTGAGGTAGTGGATGAAGTAGGCACTGATGCCTGTCGCTTCTTCTTTCTATCTCGCTCGGCTGATAGCCAGATGGACTTTGATTTGGAATTAGCTAAAAAGGAGTCGACGGACAATCCTGTCTACTATGTCCAGTATGCCCACGCTCGTATTGCCAGCATCCTTCGGCTGGCTCAAGAGAGAGGGATTGACTACAAGGATGGAGATGTCTCCTTGCTGACTACCGAGCCTGAGTTGACCTTAATACGTAAGATGCTACTTTTGCCTGAGATAGTTGAGATAGTAGCCCGCACTCTGGAACCTCATCATCTTACCTATTATGCTCAGGATTTAGCTACTGTGTTCCATAGCTTTTATAAACAGTGCCGCGTCGTTTCTGATGATGAGGTATTAACTAAGGCTCGTCTCAGGCTGGTTGAGGCAGCCAAGTTTGTTCTGGCTAAAACACTTCACCTTATGGGAATGACGGCACCGGAGAAAATGTGAAGGGAATAGGTTGATAGACAATCTTAATTTAGTCGCTATATTTACTTCCGTGTTGCATTCTCTGATTGAGGGGGTTTAGATGAAGTCTCGTGTTTTTTCCGGAGCTCGTCCTACTGGCAGACAGCACCTGGGAAACTACCTGGGAGCCATACAAAACTATGTAAGCCTCCAGGGAGAGTATACTTGTGTTTATTGTATAGTTGATGTCCATGCTCTGACCTCATTAGAAGACACCGGTTCGTTGCAAAAGAATATCCATGAGATGATGCTCGACTGGCTAGCGGCTGGTCTTGACCCTCAGAAAAGCATTCTTTTTGTCCAGTCTCATGTTCCTGAGGTGATGCAGTTACATACCCTACTTAGTATGGTTACTCCCTTGAGCTGGTTACTGCGTGTGCCTACTTTTAAGGAGAAGGTAAAGCTTCAGCCACACAATGTGAATTATGGGTTGGTAGGTTATCCAGTTCTAATGACTGCCGATATTGTGCTTTATAAAGCTGAGGTTGTACCAGTTGGTGAAGACCAGTTGCCTCATCTAGAATTAGCCAGGGAGATTGTCCGTCGCTTTAACAATCTGTTTGGCAATACCTTCCCTGAGCCTGAAGCTAAGCTTACCTCGTTTCCGTTGATACTGGGGCTAGACGGCAAAGAGAAGATGAGCAAGCAACTGGGCAATGATATTGAAATAGCTCTCTCCGATGAGGCGACAATAGAGCGGGTAATGACGGCGCTTACTGACCCAGCCCGCCGATACCGCAGTGACCCGGGACACCCGGAGATATGTAATATTTATCGGCTTCAGAGATATTTTAATCCGTTTCAGTTAGACGATATAGCTGAGCAATGTCGTTCGGCTAAAATTGGCTGTGTTGATTGTAAGATGCTCCTAGCTCGAGAGATTAATTCTACTCTTAAACCTTTTCGGGAACAGCGGGCTACTTTAGCGGCTAAACCTAGATATATAACTAATGTTCTCGCTGACGGCGCTCAGCGAGCTCAGGTTATTGCCAGGGAGACACTGAAAGAGGTCAAGCTAAAGATGGGGCTTATATAGTTTTAATCTACCTCACCCCCTTGGTCCCCCTCTCCTTTAAAGGAGAGGGGGAAGATAAGAAAGAGGGGCTTCCGCCCCTCTTAAACTCTCTATTATAGCTTCCAGGTATCCGCTCAAGCTCTAAGCCTGTCTCAACTTACGATAGATTTTCTTATTGCCGCGCCGCTGCGCTTCTTTTCTCAAGGGTTTTCTCTCTCGTCTATCCCCGCCGCCTTGCTCTATAGCTGGTTCCGCTATGGAAGGTCTATTTGGCCTAGGCATTTTACTCACCCCCTATTTTCGTTTGTGAATCTAGGATTCGCTTAATCAGAACGAATATACAGGTCTGTCCCACACTTTGGACATCCACCAGCGTCCCTAAATCGTTTATAAGTCATTCTGCGGTGGCAATTTGAACACTCTACAATGGTATATAATTTTCTATATCTTGAATAAGCCCACCATGTTAATAGTGCACAGATAACCACAGCTATCCAGAACCCAATAGATAAGATGCCAAACATAAAATATGCTAATCCTAATATTCCAACTAGGATAAAAAGGCTAAAACCTATTACTCTGAACATGGAGTTTATAAACCTCCTCTTATTTAAGCCTTAATTCTTTCTTCTTTTTATCTATGTAGGCTTTATGCTGGCTTATATAACGCTTGTCGACCGGCACTCCTAATCTCTTGAGAGAGTCCAAAGCCTCTTCACCTATACGTGTTCCCTTTTTCCGAGCCATTTCACTAACCTCCCCTTTGAATTATCTCATCTTTATTATATCACAAGGGGAGTCATAGAGGGGCGCTAGCCCCTCTTATATAAATCTTCCCCTTCCTCTTATCAAGGGGAAGGGGATAAAGGGGATAGGGTTAATAAATAATCTAAGGGCTACACCATCCGATGTTTAGCCACAAACCGCTTCATTCTAGATAGTGCCTCGTCAATGTCGGCTAATGAGGTGGCATAACAGCAACGGACATATCCCTCACCACACTGCCCGAAGGCTGAGCCAGGGACAACTGCTACTTTTTCCTCAATGAGAAGTCTTTCAGCAAATTCCTCTGAGGTCATGCCGGTGCCTTTTATTGATGGAAAGGCATAAAATGCCCCTCGGGGCTCAAAACAGGGTAGACCAATATCATTTAGTCCCTTGATTATAATTAGGCGTCGCCTGTTGTAGTCCTCAACCATCTCAGTGGCACTGTCCTCTCCTGATTTTAGTGCCTCAATAGCGGCTACCTGTCCCATTGTTGGGGCACACATCATAGTATATTGGTGAATCTTAGTCATTGAGGCAATGGTCTCTTTGGGAGCTGCCGCGTAACCAATACGCCAGCCGGTCATAGCATAGGACTTGGAGAATCCACCCAGAAGAATGGTGCTCTCCTTCATCCCAGGTAATGTGGCAAAGCAGGCATGCCTCACCCCGTAGACTAGCTTGGCATATATCTCATCAGAGATTACTAATAGCTGGTGACGCCGGGCTACTTCCGCTATTTGTGCCAGTTTGTCTCTAGTCATCACGGCTCCGGTAGGATTGGCTGGGTAACCGATAAGAATTGCCTTAGTTTGGCTGGTGATTCTTGCCTCAATATCAGTGGCACTAATTTCAAAGTTAGTCTCTTCGTTGGCAGGCACCATAATTGGTGTCCCTCCAGCCAGAATGACACAGGGGTTGTAGGATACATAGCAAGGGTCGGGCATAATAACCTCATCCCCGGGGTCAAGGAGAGCCCTCATTGTCAGGTCCAGTGCCTCGCTAACACCGACTGTAATCAGAAGCTCACTATCAGGGTCATATTCAAGGTTATAGTTATTCTTCAGGTGTCTTGATAATTCCTGACGCAGCTCAGGCATCCCTAGATTTGAGGTATACATTGTATAGCCTTTTTCCAGTGAGTTGATAGCTGCTTCACGAATATGCCACGGGGTGGTAAAATCAGGCTCCCCAACTCCTAGCGAGATTACCCCTTCAATAGAAGCTAGCAGGTCAAAGAACTTGCGTATCCCTGAAGGGGATATCTGGTTTACTCGCTGTGAGATATGATATTTCCTGTGCTGACCCCTTGGGATTAGTTGACATAATAATCTCCTGATTAGGTAAATAGAGAGACAAGGGGCTTATCTCTAGAGTATTACTGGCTGCCGCTTAACCTCTTCCTTCCCCTCTATAATTTCACCATCCTCCTTATATCGCTTAAGTAGGAATTGGGTAACTGTCTCCTGGACCCCTTCAATGTGGGCAAGCTTCTGTGATACAAAATCAGCTATCTCGTGTGAGGTTTGGCACACTACCAGAACCATCAGGTCATAAGTTCCTGAGACTAAATAGACGGTGCGAGTCTGGGGGAAGCGGTAGATACGCTCAGCTATGGAGTCAAAGCCAACATCTTTTTGGGGGATGAGCTTGACTCCAATTAAAGCCTATACTTGTTCATCTTCCACCTTGTCCCAGTTAATTACAGTTTTGTATTTCAGGATGGTTCGGTCTTTCTCGGCTTGCTTAATAGCCTTGGTTACTTCAGCGCTGGGGGTGCCGGTCATAGTTGATATTTGTTTGATAGTAGTTCGGGCATCATTTTCCAGTATTTTAAGAATGTCTTTTATCATTTTTGACCCTCCACTAGCTCAATTAGCCACCACTCTTTTTCTGCCTCATTATAGCAGAGATTGAACAGTTTGTTATCCTTGGTTCTGACTCTGAAATGCTTCTCTCCCGGTTCCTGCCAGGCTCTTTCTGTCCGCTCCACTTTATATTCTCTACCTTGCCAAAGAAAAGACTTTGGTCTTTGGGCGTAGGTATGCCCCGAATAGCAATTTACTTTAAGCTTATTCAACCTTATTCCCCTTTAGGCCAGCCTCATGTCTTTGTGAGGAGCGTTAGCGGTTGCGAGGCGTAGCCGAAGCAAACTCGGAGAGGGATTCCTCGCTTACGCTCAGAACAAGCTCCACAATCTCCAGAAGCACCCTACCACTGAGATTGCCACGCCTTCGGCTCGCAATGACACCCCCTTTCGTGGTTGCGAGGAGCGCCAGCTTCTTACTCCCCTGTCATTCTGAGGAGCGTCAGCGACGAAGCAATCTCAAGAGATGACATAGGCTTTTTATTAGGTAACCCTCCCCCTTTACCCTGTTAGAGTTCCTAACGGGGTTTATCCCCCTCCCTTATCTAAGGGAGGGGGAAAGATTTATATAAGAGAGGCTTCGCCTCTCTTCAGCTCTCCTAACTAAAACCAACTATCCCTAGCTCGGCGCTTCATCTGTGCTTTAGAGAGTTCTTTGTGGCATTTCTTACATACAGGACGGAGGTTGGAAATGTTGTTATTCTCGTGGTTTCCATCTCTATGGTGTATTTCACCAGTAAGGCTATTAATGCCTATTCTGCACCGATAACACTTCCAGCCTGCTCCTCTCATCACCCTCTGTCGCAACTCTTTCGTTAATTGTGCCATATTTCCCCCTTGTCTATATTTTCGGCTTCCTCTTATGCCATTCTGTCGCCTGCTCGTAGGCATAGGCGATTTTGAGGATGGTTTCCTCAGCAAACGGCTTGCCGATAATCTGCATTCCTATGGGCAACCCATCAGCAAAGCCAGCCGGGATGGAGATAGCCGGTAAGCCGGCAATATTTATGGGTAGGGTGCAGACATCACTCAGATACATCTGAAGCGGGTCGTCTATCTTCTCACCGATTTTGAAGGGGACAGTAGGGGAGGTTGGGGTTACCAGGGCATCAAATTTGTCAAAGGCTTGGTCAAACTCTTGCCGTATCAGGGTGCGAACCTTTTGAGCTTTGAGATAGTAGGCGTCGTAATAACCGGCTGATAAGGCATAAGTGCCCAACATAATGCGTCTTTTTACCTCGGCGCCAAAACCATACTGGCGGGTCTTTTCCATCGCTTCCCACATACTGTCGGCATCTAAATAGGAGAAGCCATACTTTACTCCGTCATAGCGAGCCAGGTTAGCCGAAGCCTCGGAGGGGGCAATAATGTAGTATACCGCCAGGGCATAGGGCGTATGGGGCAGTGATACCTCCCACTCTGCCCTCGCCCCTAGCTCCTCGAGCTTATTGATAGCGGTTCGTATAGCTGTTTCCACTTCAGTTTGCATTCCCTCGACGAAATACTCCTTGGGGACACCGATACGAAGCCCCTTGAGGTTAGTGCTGAGGCACTGGGTGTAATCAGGTGTGGGATAGGGAACTGATGTAGAGTCTCTACTGTCATAGTCAGCGATGGCATTTAACACCAGAGCACAATCGGTAACATCCTGGGTTAGGGGACCAATCTGGTCGAGGGAGCTGGCAAAGGCAACTAGTCCATATCGACTCACCCTGCTGTAGGTAGGTTTTAAGCCGGTGACGCTGCAGAAACCAGCCGGCTGACGAATACTCCCCCCGGTATCTGAGCCCAGAGCGTAGATGATCTCGCCGGCAGCTACGGCAGTCGCTGAACCGCCGCTACTGCCACCGGGGACACGGCTTAAATCCCAGGGGTTATGAGTAGTGAACAGGGCAGAGTTCTCGGTGGACGAGCCCATAGCGAATTCATCCATATTGGCTTTGCCCAGAACTACGGCACCGCAGTTATTTAATCTTTCCACCACGGTGGCATCGTAAGGCGGCACAAAGTTTTCTAACATCTTTGATGAGCAGGTGGTTGGTATCCCTTTAGTGCAAATGTTGTCCTTGATTAGCACCGGGATGCCAGTGAGGGGATTGGTATCACCAGCAGCAATCAGCTCATCAGCCTTTTGGGCTTGCCTTAGAGCCAACTCATCGGTGATGGTAACCAGGGCGTGAACCTTTGGTTCTACCCGGCGGATACGCTCCAGGCAGGCTTTGGTTAGTTCTACTGAGGACAGTTGCTTAGCCTTAAGTAGCCTGTGTGCCTCATGGATGGTCAATCGGTTATGGTTGTTTATCAACTTCAAGCTCCTTCCCGCTAGTGTCTTTCCAGCCTTCCCACCCTTCCCTGAATAGGAATGCCGCAATTATCATCCCGACTATCGGGTCTGCTTGCCAGAAACCAAACAAGTAGTTCGTGCCCAAGCCTAGTAATAAAGCTAGCGAAAGAAAGGCACATGCCAGCGTTTCCTTAGAGTCAGCAACTAATGCTCTACTATTAATTTGCTTACCTGTTTTATATTTCTGCCAAGTTAACAGGGGCATGACAATTATTGAAGCAGTCGCTATTACTATGCCCGGTAGAGATGGCTCAGGAATTTCTCCGATCACTAACTTCCTTACGGATTGGAAAGAGACATACACCCCAAGGATAAAGAAAGTTATGGCTATAAACTTTGTTGCTCTCTTTTCTAGTCTCTCCTCTGCTGTTTTTGATATTTTCCCATGCTGGCTCAGTCGCCAAACTAAAACTAGACCTGATAGTGATTCAATAATGCTATCAAGTCCAAATCCAATTAAGGCGATGCTATTGGCAATGCTGCCAAATACAATTGAAACAATAGCCTCAAGGATGTTATAGCCAACCGTAAAGTATTCAAGGTAAAGGCCTTTCTTATATAGCCTATCAACATTTATCACTCTAGAACGGCTTTTACCCTGAAGAAATTCCCATCTTTTCGGGGGGCATTAGCCAGAATCTGACTTTGGGATAGGCAAGGTGTTACCTTGTCCTCCTTCACTACATTCTGGAGGGGAATGGATTGGGCGGTAGGTGGGATGTTACTGGTATCTACCTGCTGTAACACCTCGAAGTTTTCTAGGATGTTGGATAATTGCTCACTGAGCCTATTCACCTCGGTCTCAGTTAAACCCAGTCGAGCCAGGAGAGCAATATGTAATACCTCTTCACGACTTAGCTTCATTACCAACCTCACCCCCTTTATCCCCCTCTCCTTCAAAGGAGAGGGGAAGATAGGTTTTGAAGGGGCTTCGCCCCTTCAAACTTTCCCTGATAAGCGACTTCTATAAATAATTATGTTTGCCAATTATAGCACCTATATTTGGGTATCGGCAACAGAGCTGTCCTGCTATAATAAAATGGCAAGAAGATGAAAGGTAGACTTATAATAGCTATTGTTAGCACTACGCTGGAGGAGGTGGCTCTAGCCGCAGGCGTGCTTTGGGGTTTGCCTAGGTTAGGCATCCATATACCCTTATGGGTTCTTATTATTGTGATGTTAGCATGGTGTGCCTATACTATTGCTACTTATTGGATGGGTAGCCGAGCCCTGAGGAGGAAACCAGTGGATGGCCTGACGGCTATGCTCGGCAGCGAAGGTAAGGTAGTGAGTCCTTTAGTGCCAGAGGGTCTGGTTAGAATTAAGGGTGAGCTTTGGAGGGCAAAATCAACAAGTGGGGAAATGGACACTGGTGAGGAAGTTACTGTGGTGGGACAGAATAGGCTTAAGCTCATTGTGCGTAAGCGTAGCTCTGGTGATTTAGAGGGGATTAAATGATATATGTTGATGGGGCTCAGAAATCGGGGAGTGGCACTATAGTTCGTTTTGCTGTTGGCTTAGCTACTCTGTTTGGTGAGGAGCTCCACCTTATCAATATTAGAGCCAAGAGAGAAAAGCCAGGATTAAGACCTCAGCATCTTAAAGCCATCCAGGCAGTGCAGCAGATATGCCAGGGTAGTTTGGATGGAGGGGAAATTGGTTCTAAGGAGATAAGATTTAGGCCTGGGGGAGAGATTAAAAGTGGCTGCTATGAGTGGAATATAGGAACCGCCGGGTCTACTACTTTGCTAGCTATAACCCTTCTACCTGTTGCCTGTTTCTCTACGGGAGCGATGAGCTTTAAGATATCTGGGGGGCTGTTTCAAGACTTCGCTCCTTCTGCTTACCATATGCAATATGTCCTTTCCCCGATGCTGAGCAAGATGGGTATAACCGCTAAATTTGGCGTTATTCGTCCCGGCTATGTCCCCCGTGGGGATGGAGTTATCAAGGTAGCTGTGGAACCGGTGACAGGGAAAATAAAGCCAATCAGGCTACCTAATCAGGGGGATGTGGTCCGGATTGAAGGGATTGCCCTTTCCTCTCATCTTAAGGAGAAGAGGGTGAGTGAGCGAATGATGCAGAAGTGTAGCGAAGTGCTTGAATCAAATGGATATAGTGCGCAAGTAGAGATTATCTATGATACCCTGGCACTTCAGAGGGGAGCCGCTCTTGCCCTATATGCTAAAACTAGTTCGGGGTGCATTATTGGTGCTGATAGGGCAGGTGAGCCAAGACGAGCCTCAGAGGACATTGGTAGATATGTAGCTGGGAACCTGATAGAGGATTTAGCCACCGGAGCTACAGTTGACCGCTATTTAGCTGACCAGCTTATTTTTTATGCTGCTTTAGCTGATGGGGTTAGCCAATACAGGATACCAAAGCTGACCGAGCATATAGAGACTAATCTATGGCTTGTGGAGAGCATACTGGGAGCCAAGACCCAGGTTAATAAAAATCTGGTTAAAATTCAGGGCATAGGTTATTCCTTGGGCAGTAGCACGACTAACTAGCATTTCCATTGGTGAAAAAAGGAACGATTTTAGACAGGCAGAAGCGCCCTCATCCCGGACTAACCCCAAGGAGCCCCACGCCGCGAAACGGGGCTCGCCAAACATGAAAGGGGCAACCAAAAACCGGCTTTTACCTATTGGTTAACCTAGCTGAAGCAAGGGCGGGTGAGTAGGGTTACCCACCACCCTCGCCCACGGGCGGGACAACACCGAGCTGTCGCAGCATGCCGAGCTCATCCATCTGGATCCAGGCTTCCTCGAGCTTGCTGCCAGCGAAGCTGTAGATACCGATCGCTGTCACCGTCACCTGCTTACCGGTAGGGGCTATACCCATAAACTCACCCTTGTGTGTGCCGCGACTTGTCACTTGGGCCGCGACCTTGTCCCCTTCGCCGACCATGAGCTCAACAGTGCTGTGGACGTCGGGGAGAGCAGCGCGCATCGCAGCGAAGACTTGCTTGGTATTTTCGGGGCCAGGCGGTGCTCCCGGAGCGAGACCGTGGCGGACGTAGTTAGGAGCGAGAATCTCGTCTACTACGGCCAAGTTACCCTTATTAAAGGCCTCCTCATAGAGACGCCGGACGAGAGCTTTGTTGTTTTCTACTGACATGACATGTCCTCCTTTCAATTCAATCTGGGTTTTCCGCAAGGTTGCACTAGATATAGGAGGCTAGCAGACTATTGAAGACCTGCTAACATTCACTAATTGAGTCCGATGGATAGTTTCATCTATTAATATGTGAGACTGGTTGCTGATATATCACTTACCAGGAGGTCGATATCCTAGACTAGCTGCTTTCTTGGCTAAATCCACTGCTTCAGGCCATGTTATAAGCGGTATATACTTGATAGATGATGCCGCTCCACCAGCCATAAAAGTCGCGCCTAGTGTGTATACACTGTTTAGGTCAGGAGATTCAACTATCAGATAGGCCTTATTCTCTATACCAGAAATATAAAACTGCTCCAACTTACAACCTACAGCCTCAAAAAGAGGTCTAAGAACCTCGCTATGGTCTTCGGGCTTCTGTGATATACCTTGGAAGCCCTGAGGTGCTATAGTCTCCTCAATTAAGTACTTTGTCATTGTTTTCCTCCTTTCACAGTTATTAAAGATTTCGGTATCCCTATCAATATTGGATTCCTATTTTCTTTACTTTTTAGAAAAGATAACCTCACATTCCTTGTCTCCTGCTGCTACGGATTTAAGTATCTTCGTCTCCACTTCTTGTCCCAGAAGGGTATTTAGCATCTTCGTGTCAGTAGCCATCATAGCTTCGCATAACTCTTTGCTTGTTCCCTCTATACCAAGCATGCATTTTTGCACTTTGAAGTGAATCGCATCGTCTGATAATTCTATTATCTCCATTCCCATCTCCATCATCAAATCCATCATCTTAAACAATTCACCAACATCCTTCATGTCTTTGACTGGCATCATTTTCTGCATAATTTCTGCCCGCTGCGCTCCACTTTTGCTCGCAACTTCGGTTATTATTGGTAGAGCTTCCTTTCCATTTTTCTCGTAGAAAGCCCTGCACAAATCTCCTATCATTACGAACGTGTGCTCCATCATAGGTCTAGACCTCTTGCCTATGATTTTCATAAAGGCTCGCTTTATTACATTCATTGCACCCTCCTTTTTAAATCTATTGGGCTATTCAAATACGGTAACCTAACCTATCCGCCGCTTACAGGTGAAGGCGTCTACCTTAATTCAGCATAGGCACCACCTCCCTCCCAAATCACCATGGAAAAGGGCACCAGCCACCGCTACTCTTTTTAACGGTTCTGATGCCCTTCACACGGCTCATCTTTCTAAACCAATATACTAAGATTTATGATATTTTACATGTTGGAGCTCGAGTTTAGTCCTGTCTTAGGGGTTTGTCAACCCAAATAAAGGAATGATTTTAAGAAGTGACTTTGAGTTTAATGCTCTCCTGAGAGGTTATCAATGGCTGAGTGATGGGTCACGAGTATTGCAAGGCGGGATTTTGTTATTATGTTTAGCTTTATATTCCCTGAAAAGTGTTCTCTCTCCGGTCGCATAGGCTCTCATAACCATGTAGCGGAAATACACAGCATTTCTGCGAATGCAGTCATTTGCGTATTCGCGAGTGTGGTCCTGTATTCTTCGGTGGAGATTGCCACCCTTGGCGTGACCTATGTATATGACGGTTCTGTATTTGTTGGCGAGCTCATATGCCCCCGCCTTTCGGGGGATGCGCTTTATAGCTTCAGGGTCGCTAAGTCGGTGCCAAACATTTATTATAGGCATAATACATTGTTGCACATATTCTGGAGCGTAATTTTAGCCCTCTCCTGAGAGTTTGTCAATAATATTGAGTGAAGAAAAGCACTAAACCTACGACCAACATGGTTATAAAAAGCCCGAGCAATATGTATAGAACTCGAAGCCCCTGTCTGGTTTCCCCTTTGTCTACTGGGACGTTTATGAATTTCTCTTGTTGTTTCAGGGATGTACTAGGAAGATCGGCATGTATTATCCATTCTTTAATAAGTTTTTGGGTTTTTCTACTACGGTTTATTCCCCGCCCCCTCCTCAGATATTCTACAATCCCTTTGGGAACCACAGGTAGTGTTCTTTGACCAGAGGTGTTTTCCGCTGCTCGGGCGCCTGTCTCAACTTTAGCTACAGAGAGCTTGTTTACGGTCGGTAGGACATAGGTTGTGTCATCCTGAGCATCGGCAGCTTGTAGAAAAGTAATAACTGCTCCACATTGACCACATCGATACTTTCTGCTAGGCTTTGGGGGTTCAAGGGTTGAGTTTTTTGTCCCACATTCAGGGCACTCAATAATCATTGTGTCCCCCCCGAATTATTAAATTGCCCAAAACAAAAGAGCCCCAACCACCGCTGGATTAGTCAATAGTTCCAGTGCCTTTCTTTCATTATGGTGCACCTAAATCAATATGTTTTTAAAGGTTATTTCACATGTTGGAGCTTGAGTTTAGTCCTCTCCCATGGGTTTGTCAATACTTAAATAAAAAAGGAAGGTCATTTAGCTTCAGACACGCTTTGTAGCAACAGATAAGGGATCCGTTGTGCCTGACTACAGCGGGAAGCTAGGTCAATAAGGTTTGAGGATAGCTTGAAGCTGTATGCCGCCATTGTGGATTGAGAGTAAATAGTGCAGAATGTAGTTACGACATTGGGAAGAGAGGTAGCGTTGGTTAGAAGGCGAGGGTAAGCCCCAATTCCGAGCCCACGTGTAGAGTGACAATCCTACAGCACTTTGTGTTTGTGGAGCCAATTCTACTTCAATGTCTCGTTGGCCTTTTCACCCATTGGGTTCCTCCAGCCAGTCCCATCTGATGAAGCTAAACAAGGAGCTCTTGAAGCTATTTTACCATAGAAAGATGCCTATGCCCCCAGTTTGATATGGGAAATCACGGCTTTAAACCTTTCTATGGCTTCCTTTGTTCCGATTTTCCCAGAGTTTAACTCTTCACGAATACTCTCTAACTGTTTTGCCCACTTCTCAGCCTCTCGTTTGGCCCTCTCTTCGGCTTCTATCTTTGCCTGTTTCTCAGCCTCTTTGGCCTTCTTGGCTTCTATGGCATCCTGCTTCTCCTTCTCTTTAGCAGCTATGGTCTCTTGCCTGACCTTCTCTTTGGCCGTCCGTTCAGCTTCTATCTTTGCCTGTTTCTCAGCCTCTTTGGCTTTTCTAGCTTCCTCAGCCTGCTTCTTAGCTTTTCGACCCTTTGTTGGTTTACCCCTCAGTATTGGGTAATGACACCACTGGCAGTAGTCACCACTAGCTTTTAGACCACAGTTAGGACATCTAACCTTTAGCACCTCAAATTTACCTGCCCACAATGGTACAATATAACATACTCATGAGTTCAGGTAAAAGGTAAAATGTGCGGCTTATGCTATTAGCTAACCTCTAGTAATGAGCCCTTGTATGTGCGAGATATAATTACGACTGTGGGGAGGGAGATTTTGTTAGCTAAAGACCAAGGTAAAAATCCGTCATTTCGTTAAATAAAGGAAGAATAGTCAGCGGTTCAGGATGCAGTTCGGCGCCACCTTGGGTAGACAAAAGAGACTACAATTAGAGCTACCCCACCAATCAGAAGACCGAGACTGAACCATTGCAGCGGAGCCGAAAAGGCGTTAACTAGCCGTGGTAACAACTCCTGGAAGTAAGGTGGGATATCAAGTTGCGCTATCTGTTTCTCGGCGAAGTATTTGCCTACGAAAGTACCCGCATACCAAAGGACTCCATAAGTCAGGAAGGTGATGCCTAGCTTGCGGGTAGAGCTCCTTACCTCTCGCTTCATGAGGATAATGCCTGCGATTAGCAGCAACATAAGGCCAATCAGAGCCTTGAAAGCAATTTGGAAAGAGCTGACAAATTCCCTTCCTT
>JAUVZA010000048.1 GCA_030602805.1 Dehalococcoidia bacterium
ACTACTGTGGATGAGGAAGCCAGACAATCAAGAAATATTAAGATAAAGCCAAGCATTTTGCGAAAGGCACACCATAGTGCTATCGAATCGCAGAAAAGGCTTGGTAAGTGGCTTGAAGAGGCAATAGAGGAGAAGGCGGCAAGGGAGGGAAAGGAACAAAAGCAAGGAAAATGAAAAGACCTGTGGGCACAGGTCTTTCTAGAGGTATGAGATGAGTAGGTTATTTAGTTGTTACTATTCTAAATTAATCCTGAAGATAAGTCAACCAAAGGGCTCAGGGAACCCAAAGTGTGGGTGCACCTTTGAGCCCTTTGGTTTTATTAAGGCGGCTGGATGCCGATTGAAAGTGAGCGACCAAGCTGTATGAGGAATCCAGTATTATTGAGCGAGCCAGACAAATTGAGAAAACCAGAAAACGAGAGCGAGCCATTTAGCAGAGAAACCCAGAATAACGGAGCGGGAAACCCAGTAAAGGAGAGGAGATATAAAAAGAGAAAGCTGGTCCTGCCGGGGGAAACCAGGGTGCTACGGAAGATGCCATCTAGTAGCATAATTATGGGCAGCTTACCCCTCCCGTGACCGGAGCCCTGGGGGTAATCGGGCTTAGCGGCAGGGCCAGCTGAAGGAGGTAATGCCTATTGAAGCAGCACAACTGAATAGAGAAATCTTAATAAAGGAGTAAAAAAGTGAATAAAAAATTAATCTGGTTGATTGTAAGTGGCCTGATGGTGGTAGCTCTGGTTCTAGCCTCGTGTGCTCCTGCGGTGGTGGAGGAAAAGGAAGCTGAAGTGGTAACAAAGGAGCCGGAGAAAAAGGCGGAAGAGGTGGAGGAAAAGCCAGCAGTAGTCGGGCCACAATATGGCGGGAAGATTACTGTTTTCCATCCCAGGATGGTCGAGGACCCACCAAGCCCGGACATAAAAGAAGGTGATGTGAACCAAATGGTGTGGCTCTTCCCCATTCAAGAGATGCCACTTCAGGGCGACTTTGAGAAGTTTGGGCCCAGGGGCACTGGTGAATATGGATTTGATGTCCGTGCGTATATCCCCGAGCAGTACTTGACTGGTGTCCTGCTCGAAAGTTGGGAGGTTAGTCCCGATCTGAGCAAGTTGATCTGGCATGTCCGACCGGGAATTATGTGGCAGGATAATCCCTACCTAGGTTTCGATTTCAAACCCAGGGAACTTATTGCCGAGGATATGGTTTCTGACCTACTTGACTTCAGGGAGTCCCCAGCGGGGAAGCCAAGGATTGATGGATTTGCCGGGGACATATACGCCACGGATAAATACACCCTTGTTATTGAATTCACTAAGTTCGACAGTAATTGGATATATCTCATTGGTTATGAAGACCGCAACTACTTTGGTCCACCTGAACTGTTAGCCGCCGATGAAGATGATTGGATGAATCAGGTTGGCACCGGACCATTTATGATCAAGGAGTATGTCGTTGGTTCTCACATGAAATATGTAAGAAACCCCAATTACTGGAAAACGACACCTATCGACGGCGTGGAATATCAATACCCGTTTGTAGACGAGATGGTACAGCCCATCATTCCCGATGAGTCTACCCAAATGGCTGCCCTGCGAACGGGGAAGATTGACTACTTTTATCATTTGCCCTCTATACACTGGGACAGCCTCGAAAGACAAGCTCCTGAGCTGCTAAGTACCAAAGTTGCTGGGGCTGATGGAAGGGGCATATGGCTAAGGTGTAACGAGCCACCTTTCGATAACCTGAAACTTCGGCAAGCTATGATGGTCGGCACCGACTTGAGATCCCTCGCTTTGCTCGAGGCCAAGGAGCCAACACCACATCCCTGGTACCCAATTCGTATAGGGAATCCCGACCCTCCTTACACCCCAATGGAAGACCTGCCCGCGTCAGTTCAAGAGCTATATGTCTATAACCCGGACCTGGCAATGGACATGCTGGAAGATGTTCTTGGTCCCCCTGATGCTAATGGCCTTTACTTGAAGACAGATTTACACGTAATGGCCGAGCCCGTACCGTTAGATCTAGCCTCTCTGATTAAATACCAGTGGGCTAAGATTGGCGTTGAGGCTACAATAGTAACAGGTGACAGAGCCACTTGGGGCAGGTGGATTGAGCCGCCAGTCCAATATCATGGCGCCGTCATAGCTGGAATAGAAACGGCCCACCCACTTATGGCCCTAGCGACAGGCACGACGGGTCAGTGGATGAACACTGGTAGGTGGTCGGACCCGCACTATGATGCGATGATAGACAAGATGGTGGCCACGCTAGATATCGCTGAGCAAAACATCCTGGCTAAGGAGGCAGGCGAATATCTAATAGCGCAGGGGTTCGTTATACCTGCCAGCCTTCCGCCAGAAGGGGCCTTTTACTGGCCGTGGGTAAAGAATTACTTCGGTGAGTATAACGTTGCAGACTATGAAGGTATTGCGCCCATCTTGGCCACAGCCTGGATTGACCAGGCTCTGAAGGCACAAATGGGATATTAGGTATAGCAGTACTGGTTATACCCCACCCAAGGAAGGGGGCTAAGCATCTTTACGGCCCCCTTCCAAGTGTTTGTTGTTTTGGAGCTAATTGAGAGATAGCCAATCATAAAAAAGGAGGAACTGAGCATTGAAGAATCTACTCAAAGAGAAACTGCAGAAAGGTCAGGTTGTTATTGGAACCTTTGTCGGTTTCGGTCACCCAGATGTGACCGAAAGGCTCTCTCGGCTTGGGTTCGATTTCCTTATTCTAGACGGTGAGCATGCGCCCCTGGGCTTCGAGACCATGCAGCAGATGCTGCAAGCCATGAATGGGAGCAACTGCACTCCCATTGTAAGGCCACAATGGAACGATATGGTCATTATCAAGCGTGTCCTCGATATAGGCGCCCACGGTGTCCTTATCCCGTGGGTTAACACGAAGGAGGAAGCGGAGTACGCCGTACGTGCCTGCAAGTATCCACCCGAAGGCCTTAGAGGATGCGCACCAAGGAGGGCGGCCCTCTTTGACCCGGATTATATTGAAACAGCCAATGATGAGATCCTCGTAGTAGTCCAGATAGAAACCAGAAAGGCGGTTGGTAATATAGACGGTATCCTATCAGTAAAAGGGATAGACGCCTGCTTTATTGGACCTCTGGACCTCTCCCTTAGCTTTGGATTTTATGGTCCACAGTGGGACAATCCCCAGTATATAGAGGCTTTTGACAAGGTGTTGGTGGCAGCTAAGAACTGGGGGAAGCCAGCTGGCATGGCTACATCTCAAGAAATTATCCAGTGGGCTATAGAGAAAGGCTTTACGCTCAATACGGTGGGGGGTGCGGACGACTTTCTAATGCAGGGGGCAAGGATAGCTCTGGAGAAAGCACAAGGCACACCGCAAGTGAAGTGAGTGATGTCGGAGAAGATAGATTAAATTCAACATCAAAAATAAAGGAGGTTAATGCCTATACGGAGTAACGTGGTGAGGTGGAACAAAAATAAATGAAGGAGATTAACTGTGATAGATTTTGAAGATGTTAAAAGGAAAATCAGAGGGCCGACGGTGATTATGATGGCTCCATTCAAAGACAATTACGAATTGAACATAGAAGCGTTGAAGGAAAACATCCGGTTCGTTATGGATGGTGGAATTACCAAGGGTGAAGGACAAATAATATGTCCCTGTGGAACTGGTGAATACGTGAGTCTTTCGCATGAGGAACGTAAAATAATGGTGGAAACTGCTGTGGAAGTTGCAGGAAATGAACTGTTGGTAGTTGCGGGGGTCCCCAGTTGCCACTACAGGGAAGCTATAGAGTTAGCCAATAACGCTGCTGAGGCTGGAGCTAAGTGTGTGATGATACCACCACCCTACTACTATTCTATAACTCAAGAAGACATATACAGGTGGTACAAGGTAATAGCAGAAGAAGTCAAGGATATAGGAATAATGGCTTACACCCAACCCTGGAGAAGCATAGGCTCATTCATCTCCGTGCCGTTAATGGGTAAACTTGCCGAGATAGAGAGTATAGTTTCGATGAAGTATGGTGGGGATGTTATGAGGGATTACGTCACAGCTTTAGGTCTCTATTCGAAGAGGTTCTCCTTCATTGACAACTCCATCGCCTATACAGCCACCGTAGGCCATATGCATGGCGCCGCTGGATATATCACTGGCCCTGTAGTATTCTGGCCAGAGTTCGAAGCGAAGTATTGGAGTCTGCTGGAACAACGCAAGTATCAGGAAGCGGATAAATGGCACGCTAAGATAGGTCCATTCTGGGAATTCTTCCGTGACAGCGCCTTCTTCGGAGCCTCAGTCTTTAAAGCAGGACAAGAATACCGGGGGTTATACGGGGGACCTGTAAGACCCCCGTTCATAGGGCTTACAGAAGAACAGAAGAATAAACTCTTCGGCGTACTCGAAGATATAGGCGTCCCAAAGTAAAGATGTTAATGGGGAAGGAAGCAATACTTAATAGCTATCAACCGAGGAAGAAGTAGTATGCGAGCTTATATAATCAGAAGATTATTGCTGGTAATACCCCTCTTGCTCCTGATTAGTGCAATGGTCTTCTTCTTGGTACGCGTGCTTCCAGGCGACATAATAGATGTGAAGCTTACACAGGCTGGGTGGGCAGGACTCGACAGAGCTATGGTTGAGAAAGCCCTGGGGATGGATGTGTCCATTTTTCTCCAGTATGGACGCTGGATGGGAATTGCTCCCGGCGCGGACGGCAGTTTCAGTGGTGTTCTTCAAGGCGACCTGGGTGTTTCCTGGTGGAAGATGGTCCCTGTGATCAAAATGGTGGCCGATGCGTGGCCAATAACCCTTCAGCTTGGCATTATGGGTCTAATAATATCCCAACTAATAGCCTTGCCGATAGGTATATATTCAGCGATACGGCAGGATACCTGGGGCGACTACATCGGCCGCAGCTTTGCCATATTGTGTATCTCCATCCCTGCTTTCTGGTTAGGAACAATGGTAATAGTCTTCCCCTCAATATGGTGGGGTCACATGCCACCTATAATGCTTATCCCGTTTACTGAGGACCCAATAGGCAATCTGCAAATGTTCATATTACCGGCTTCCGTTCTGGGCATGGCTTTGACTGGGTCAACCATGAGAATGACCCGCACCATGATGCTGGAAGTGCTGAGGCAAGACTATATCAGGACTGCCTGGGCGAAGGGACTCAAGGAGAGAGTGGTCATCATAAGCCATGCCCTGAAGAATGCGCTAATCCCGGTGGTCACCCTAATAGGAATTCACTTGCCGATTATGATTGGGGGTACGGTTATTATAGAGCAGATATTTATGCTGCCCGGGATGGGTCGTCTAATAATAAGTGCTACCGCGAACAGAGATTATCCGATAATTACCGGAGTAATAGTCGTTTTTGCAGTCGTGCTGGTGCTAATCAATCTGATAGTTGACCTAACCTATGCCTATTTAGACCCCAGAGTTCACTATAAATAAAGGAAAAATTAAGAAAGGGGTAATGGTGTGGCCGATAGCTCATCAGGGAGAGTAGCCGAGACAAAGAGACACTCCCGCTTGGTCGATTTCTTGATAAGGCTGGTAAGGGAGAAGCCGCTGGGTACTGTCGGTGGGATTATAACCCTGCTTCTGTTGCTCACTGGCATTTTTGCTGACTTCCTAGCCCCCTATGCAGTGAATGACTGTCATATGGAGAGTTTACTGGCTCCACCATCAGCCCGGTTCTTGCTGGGCACAGATACTGTGGGGCGAGACATTCTCTCTCGTGTCATCTTCGGGGCTCGTGTCTCGGTGATTGTCGGTTTGACTGCCACTACTCTGGCTACGATTGTCTCTTTAATTATAGGTATTGTGTGCGGGTACATCGGCGGTAAACTTGACCTGATAGTGCAGAGGTTCGTTGATGCCGTTATGTCCTTCCCCTCCTTAGTGTTTCTTATAGTCGTAATCGCTATCATTGGACCAGGTATATGGCAGGTAATTGTTGTTTTGGGGCTAAGAACTGGTATCATTGGGTCCAGGATAATAAGAGGTGCTGTTATCAGCCTTAAAGAGAATGAATATATGGTGGCGGCGGAGGCTATTGGTTGCCCAACTTGGAGAATACTTGTTCGGCATATCCTGCCCAATGTTATGGCACCCACAATTATCCTATTTAGCATACGGGTGCCGAACGTGATTCTGACTGAGGCTGCCCTGAGCTTCCTCGGCTTCGGTATCCCTCCCCCGACTCCGAGCTGGGGAGGTATGCTTAGTGGCATGGCACGCATCCATATGCTCCGGGCACCTTGGATGGTTATATGGCCCGGCCTGGCCCTGGGTAGCGTGGTCTATGGTATAAATATGTTTGGCGATGCGGTGAGAGATTTACTGGACCCGAAGTTGAGGGGTGGTGCCGGACGCTATGGGATGAGAGCGAAAAAAGAATAGAAAAGGAGGCTGCTAGTCAAAGCAATATAAGTGGATATCTAATCTTAAGAAAGGAGTTAAAAAGTGAAGAACAAGCCTAGTGGTTATACCGGCAGAATCCTGAGAGTGAACTTATCTGATAAGAGTGTGTCTATTGAAGAGCCTGGCGATAAGTTCTACCGGCAATACTTCGGTGGGACAGCACTTATAGGTTACTATCTACTTAAGGAACTAAAGCCAGGGATTGACCCCTTGGGCCCGGACAACAAGCTTATTTTCTCCGCAGGAGTAATTACAGGCATTCCGTGTGCCGGCAGTGGGCGCAGTGGAGTAGGCTCTAAGTCTCCCCTCACTGGTGGCTGGGGTGATTCTCAAGCTGGTGGATTCTGGGGCGCAGAACTGAAACGGGCCGGCTGGGATGCTATTATCATCGAAGGCAAGGCTGCCAATCCAGTATACCTCTGGATTAACAATGAGAAGGTGGAGATTCGAGATGCCTCTCACCTTTGGGGGAAAGCTACCAAAGAGGTAGAGAAGCAAATCCAAGACGAATTAGGTGATAAAGGGGTGCGTGTCACACAGATTGGGCCTGCCGGAGAGAAACTGGTGCGGTTCGCCTGTGTTCTTAACGACCTAATCCATGCTTATGGTCGCAATGGCCACGGTGCAGTTATGGGCTCCAAGATGCTAAGAGCTATCGCTGTGCGAGGGCACCAGGCTTTGCCCTTAGCCCACCCAGAGAAGGTTCGTGAAGTAGCCAAGTGGCTGGCGGACAACTATAAAGTCCTCTCTGCGGGAATGACCGCTCATGGTACTTCTGAGGGAGTGCCTGTGCTAAATGAGGATGGCATATTACCCACCCGTAACTTTCAGGAAGGACAATTTAAGGGCTACATGGATCTTGCTGGACAAACGATGACAGAAACCATACTCGTCGGCAGAGACAACTGTTATGCCTGCCCTATCAATTGTAAGCGCAAGGTCAAGGTGGGACCACCCTACAACGTGGACCCCGTCTACGGAGGGCCGGAATATGAAACCATTGCCGCTCTAGGCTCTTTTTGTGGCATTAACGACCTAAAGGCTGTAGCTAAAGGTAACCAGCTATGTAATGCCTACGGTCTGGACACCATTGCCACCGGCAATAGTATCGCCTTTGCTATGGAATGCTTTGAAAGGGGAATCCTGACCAAGAAGGATACAGGTGGTATAGAGCTTAAGTTTGGAAACGCTGAGGCAATGATGACAATGGTGGAGATGATTGCCAAGCGGGAAGGTCTGGGTGATATACTGGCGGAGGGAACCAAGCGTACCGCCGAGAAGATTGGTCATGGTGCTGCTGAGTACGCTATGCAGATAAAAGGGCAAGAGCTACCGATGCACGACCCTAGAGGTAAGGTTGCTTTAGCAATCGGATATGCCATCTCGCCTACAGGAGCAGACCACTGCCATAATATGCATGATGATGAATTCGCAGTTGAAGGTCGAGCTATGGAAGGACTGAAGGAACTGGGTATACAAGAACCTCTATCACGTCTTGACCTCAGCCCGGCCAAGGTGCGTACGTTCCAGTGTGTTGTGAACTGGGAGTATTTCAGAAATTGCGCTACTATTTGTATGTTCCTGCCTTTTAACCATAGCCAGATTATGCAACTTGTTAATGGAGCCACTGGCTGGAATACAAGCGTCTTTGAACTGATGAAGGTGGGAGAACGGGCCCTGGCATTAGCCAGAGTCTTTAACGCCAGGGAAGGTTATACCGCTAAGGATGACATCATACCCGATCGCCTTTACAAAACTTTCAACAGTGGTCCCCTAAAGGATAAGGGGATAGGCAGAGAGACCATGCACCAAGCCATACAAACTTACTATAAGATGGCGGGATGGGACCCCGAGCAAGCCGTACCCACAAAGGAGAAGCTACAGGAGTTGGACCTAGAGTGGGTGTGTAGTCTAGATGATTGATAAAATGAATTTTAAGGAGAGAAAGAGATAAGATGCAATGGCTGTAGAAGGAAAGCGTGTTGATGTCGAGAAGTTAACCAATTTCTCAGCTAAAGTACTGGAAAAACTCGATGTGCCCCCCGAGGATGCTATGGTAACCGCTAGAATGCTCGTCGCTAGTGATCTTAGAGGAGTTGACTCTCATGGCGTTGCTCACCTGAAACCTTTCTACGTGAAATGGATACAAACAGGACTTATCAATGTTAAGCCAGATATTAAGATTTTCAGTCAGGCTCCAGCTACGGCTGTTATGGATGGTGATCAGGGTCTGGGCTTTGTTGTAGGCTACCGCGCCATGATGGAGGCTATACACCGGGCTGAGATAACAGGTGCTGGTTTCGTCGCTGTGCGCAACAGCACTCACTTTGGTGCTGGTGCCTACTATGCAATGATGGCTCTCTCCCGTGACATGATTGGAATATCCCTGTCCCAGGGCGGCAGGGGTATAGTCGCCCCAGGTAGCCGGGGTAAAGGAGTTGGCAGTAATCTTATCAGCATAGCTGTCCCGGCAAAGAAAGAGGCTCCCTTCGTTCTCGATATGGCCACTGGCGTTGTTGCTGGTGGTAAGCTGGAGCTAGCACGCAGAAATGGCACTCCTATACCGGAGGGCTGGGCGGTAGACATGGATGGCAATCCCGTAACTGATGCTACCAAAGTGACTGGTGGCACTGGCGGTATTTTACCCCTGGGGGGGACACCCCAACTGGGGGTGTATAAGGGCTTCGGCTTAACAGTAGCCGTCGACATCCTCTGCAGCACTCTTTCCAGAGGGCTGACTGTCCCAGAGAGGGAGAGCGGGCCAAGCGTTCAGGGTAAGGCAAATCACTTCTTCGGTGCTCTCTGCATTGATAGTTTCATGCCCACCGATGAATTTAAGAAAAGAATGGATGATATGATCAAGGCACACCACGGCCTGCCAAAGGCACCAGGCGTGGATAGAATATACCTGGCTGGTGAAGTTGAGCAAGAAACAGAGAAACATCGTCGTCAGGGAATTCCTCTGCATCCCAAAGTGATCGCTTCACTGCAGGAGGTAGCCAAAGAACTGAACATTGAATACAACCTCTAGTGAGAGAAGTCAATGAGTAGAAAACGATAAATTCTAAAAAAAAGGAAGGTACAAGATGAAAAACAATCGACTTAGGGAACTCTTAAACGAAGGTAAACCAACCCTAGGTACCCATGTCATAACCCCTTGGCCAGGAATTGTGGAAGTAATCGGTCATTCCGGTGCCTTTGATTATGTTGAATATGTTGGCGAATATTCCCCCTTCAGTCTGGAGCAACTGGATAACTTCGGCCGAGCTATTGAGCTTTTTCCCAACATGTCCTCTATGATGAAGGTAGAGGAGCAGACAAGAGGATTTATTGCTACTAGAGCACTAGGTGCTGGTATCCAGAATTTGCTCTTTACTGACTGCCGTTCTGCGGAAGAGGTTAGGCAATGTATTCGCCTCGTCAGGTCGGAGACACCTGAGGCTGGTGGTATCCACGGTTGCAGTATGCGGCGAAATGTTGGCTATGTGCTGGAGGCTGGTTCAGAGGCATGGGCTAAGGCGATGGATGAAGTCGTCATCGCCATTATGATTGAGAAAAAAGGCGCCATGGAAAACTTGGAAGAAATACTGTCTATCAAAGGCGTGGATATGGTCCAATTCGGTCCTGCTGACTACTCAATAAGCATTGGTAAGCCAGGTCAGGGGAAAGACCTTGGGGTGCAAAAGATACAGCGCGACATGATAGAACTAGCTCTGAAAAAGGGTGTAGCCCCCAGGGTGGAAGCGGCTAGCTTTGAGCAGTCAAAACTATATGTTGAGATGGGAGTTCGCCATTTCTGTATTGGTACGGACTTAGGGATCATATACGGATGGTGCCGACAGCAGGGAGAGAGTATGCGGGAACTGCTTGCTTCAGTATGAAATAACAGCCTTGAGGGACTGGTAACATTGTTGAGCGACAAGATTGCTACCACAAAGAGAAATTAGGAAGGAGATTAAAGTTGGTGGAAAGGCAATTTAAAGTGGTTCGGGTGGATAAAATGGAAGACCACTTCCCTGTTCTTGAAGAGGCTGAAGAACTGACCAAGGTGAAAGCTGAGGTAGTAATAGCTGATTGCACCACTGAGAGTGAGATAATTGAAGCGGCTAAGGATGCCGATGCCATAATAACGGCGAATGGTGAGATAACACGCCGGGTTATGGAGGCATCACCAAAATGCCGGGTAATCGTCCGCTATGGCATCGGTTATGATACGATTGATGTTGATGCAGCTACTGATAATGGTATTCTTGTTGTCAATCTCCCCGATTTCTGCCTTGAAGAAGTCGCTAATCATGCTATAGCTCTTCTCCTTGCCTGTGCTAAAAAGCTGGCATTACTGAATGACATGGTCAAGCAAGGCTACTGGGTTGAAGCCCAGAAAGCCCGGGCACCGATGGGTTCAATTTATGGGCAAACTCTAGGGCTGGTAGGTTGTGGCAACATTGGGCGAGTGACAGCTAAAAGGGCGCGGTGCTTTGATTTAAGAGTATTAGGCTACGACCCTTATATAGATAAATCTCTAGTCAAGGAGTACGGGATAACCTTGGTTAGTCTGCCTGAGCTGCTCAGGGAGTCGGATTTCATCTCTGTTCACACTCCCCTAACCGAGGAAACTCACCATCTAATTGGGGAAAAGGAATTCAAGCAGATGAAACCAACCGCCTATTATATCAGCACGGCACGAGGTCCAATAACTGATGAAGCGGCTCTTATTAAGGCTCTACAGGAAAAGTGGATTGCTGGCGCTGGATTGGATGTTTTTGAAAAGGAGCCAGTTGAGCCAGATAACCCTCTGCTTAAGATGGACAATGTTGTGGTTACTCCCCATAACGCTGCTTATTCTGATGCCGCCTTAAAGCGAGCGAGGACAAGCGTAGGGCAGGAAGCAGCCAGGGTTCTCTGTGGATACTGGCCCAAGAACTGGGTAAATAAAGGGGTTAAGCCTAAAGTGAATTTGGTAAGGAAAGCTGGTCCTGTCGGGGGAAACTGAGGTGTCAAGAGCTTTCATCTAAAATAAAAAAGAGGTTAAAAATGACTGACTTTTCTAGTGTTCTATCTCAAGCAGTTCAAGAGGGCGATGACAAGAAGGTCGTTCAGCTAGTAAAAGAAGCACTGGCTGAAAGCCTGCCTGCCATTGATATTCTGGAGAAGGGTCTGGTACACGGCGTGCAAGCCCTGGGGCAATTATTCAAAGATAGGCAGGTATATCTCCCTGAGATACTAATCTCAACTCGTGCCATGAACAGGGGGCTTGAGGAACTGCAACCTTACCTTGCCGGTGCCGATATCCACAAAAAAGGAATCATAGTGCTGGGAACCGTGGAAGGTGACCTCCACGACATCGGCAAAAACTTGGTTGGCATGATGCTGAGGAGCAACGGCTTTAATGTCGTTGATATGGGTGTTGATGTATCTGCTGATTCTTTTGCCAGTGCAGTTAAAGAGAGTAATGCTGACATTGTAGCGATGTCTGGTCTGCTTACCACCACGGTAACCTACTTCCCGACAGTTATTGGGAGACTGGAAAAGGCCGGGCTGAAAAACAGGGTCAGGGTGATGATCGGTGGTGCCCCGGTTACCCGTGGGCTCGCCGATAGCATAGGGGCAGAGGGCTTTGCTGAAGATTGCGCATCGGCAGTAGATGAAGCCACTCGCCTGATGGCACTTGTAGAAAGGGAGGGTTTAGATGAATATCTCGCCTAAAGAACGGTTCCTAGGTATTTGCCGTTTTGAACGACTAGGTGATTTGTACATCCGTGACCATTTCTGGCCAGAAACACTAGAGGAATGGGTCAAGCAGGGTGCCCCTGAGGAGATATTACCTGCTCATTCATTCGATGAGTTGTTTGATGGTTCGCCCTTTATCCACGACTACTTTCAGTTCGACCACTGGCACTCCTTAACTCAGGTCATATCTGGTATCGGTGCCGCTAGAACGAACCAACCATCTATTCCTAGTTACGGAATCACAAGATGGCAGCGGACACCTGTAGTTCCTAGTTATGAGCCCAGGATTATCTCAGAGGATGAACGTACCGCTACCTTTATAAATGGAGACAGCCAAACACTCAGGGTACTTAAGGATTCTACTAGAATGCCTATGTACCTAGATTGGCCGGTTAGGGATAGAGCTACCTGGAACGAATATAAGAAGCGGCTTGACCCCAATACCCCTGAACGCTACCCGGCTGACTGGAATGCCTATGCCCAGAAAATGAACAAGTTAGGTGAGGAGACCCCAATAGCGTTGGAGGTAGGCGGCTTTTATGGCTACTTACGAGAATGGGTAGGGAGCGAAAGAATACTTTACATGTTCTATGATGACCCAGGGCTCATTGAGGACATGATGGAGCAGGTGCTCTACCTGGAAACTGAGGTCATCAAACGTGTGCTAAAGGACATCAAGGTTCAGCAGGCTACCTTCTGGGAGGATATGTGCTATAAGGCTGGGCCGCTGATTTCACCTGATATGGTGAGGAAGTTTATG
>JAUVZA010000061.1 GCA_030602805.1 Dehalococcoidia bacterium
TTTTGAAGAGGGGCATCGGGAAATGATAATCGTAAGGGATATTCCCTTTTATTCTATGTGTGAGCATCACCTTTTGCCATTTTACGGTGTGGCTCATGTAGGCTATATTCCAAATGTTGATGGGCGTGTGGTAGGTCTTAGAAAATTAGATCGGGTAGTGGAAATTGTGGCTAGCCGTCCTCAACTTCAGGAGAGAATGACCACTGAGATTGCTGAAGCCATTGTAGACGGGCTTAAGCCTGAAGGAGTCGGGGTAATTATCCAGGCTGAGCACCTGTGTATGATTATGAGGGGCATTAAGAAACCAGGAAGCGCTATCGTCACCTCAGCCCTCAGGGGCACCTTCCGCCGCAAGGTAGAAACCAGGGCTGAATTTTTCTCCCTGATACAAGGTAGATAAACAATCTAATCACCCATAATTTGCAATATAATTTGTCTTGACCGGGGTCGGTTGTCGAAATCTATCAGGACTATCTGCTGCCAGGTGCCCAGGGTTAACCTTTTATCATTGAAGGGAACTACTAAGGAGGCACCTAGTAGTGAGGCGCGGACATGAGAGTATCCATTGCCATCACCCCAGCGGCGGTCATGGTTATAGGGGATATTCTGAGGGATATTTCGCTCCCACATACTCTGAAAGTCAGAAAGTAAACCAGACTCAAATTCAATGGTAGATATTCCAGCGGTTGAACCGGCGACAAACAGGGTAGCCGTTCCATTATTTATATCCGCCTCAGCCAGTTGTTGTTCTACCTGTGGCGTAATGTCAATAATATCGCACTCTCCTTTAGTCTGAAGACTAATTTTCCTGGTAACTACCATATTCTAACCTCCTAAACTAATAAGCTAATTCATCCCAGAGGACATCATCTAAAGCGAATATCGGTCCATCTGTGCATACCTGCTTCAATCCGCTTTTTGTCTTTAGCGTGCACCCGTAGCAAACTCCACGCCCACACCCCATCCTCACTTCCAGAGAAATTTGGACCGGCTTCCCTTCAAGTTTAAGTTCCTGCTTTCTGCGTGCCATATCACGGTACATTGGCATAGGCCCGCAGGCGAAGATTTGGTCTGCCCAAGCGGAGAAGACAAACCCCCGAAATGAGTCGGTTATCATGCCCCTTTCGCCAGCACTCCCGTCTTCAGTAGTCTCGGCTAGTCCTATCCCAAGTGGCAGAAGGTTTTTAGGATAAAGGTGACTGGACGTTTGCGCCCCCAAAAGCAGCGTTATTTCTTTACCTTGTTCAAGTGTTTTGTCAATTAGGAAGCGTAATGGGGCAATACCAATGCCACCAGCCACCAATAGCAGGTTGTGTGATTCAGAATGAATAGAATAGCCGTTACCCAGTGGTCCAAGCAGGTCTATATTATCGCCAACTTGGCATTGAGCTAGCCAATGTGTGCCTTTGCCGACTACATTGAATAGAAAAGCAAGTTTAGCGCCATCAGCTAGCTGGTGGATACTTAACGGACGGCGTAGCAAAGTTTCCTCTCCACAGCGCGCCATGACAAATTGTCCCGGCTGCGCGGTAAAGGCTATCTGAGGAGATTCCAGCCAGATAAGGTAAACCTCTGGCATAACTTCACGGTTAGAAATAACGGAAGCTGTAACCTGCTTCAAATGGATTCCTTTCTTCGGTAGTCTGGTAGGGGCTGAGCGCTGTAAGTTTGACTCCCGTTAAGAAGTATGTCTACTGCAGCTCGAACGGTATCAAGGGAGGTAAAACAAGGGATACGTTTCTCAGCAGCCGCACGGCGGATGTAGAAACCATCCCTTAGCGAGATGCGACCTCCGGTAATAGTATTAACCACGCCATTTACTGTGCTATCGTTGATAATGTCAATAACATTAGGATGCCCCTCACTCAGCTTTTTGCTAATCATTGTTACCGGGAGTCCAGTTGCCTCAATCATAGCTGCCGTGCCTTCGGTAGCATAAAGTTTATAGCCTACTTGGGAGAACTTTCTGATTATAGCTAGGGCTTCAGGCTTATCCCTATCGGCAATGCTGAAAAGTATGGCTCCTTGGGGTAATAGCATCAGTCCAGCGGCTAGAAGTGCCTTGGCTAAGGCAGCATCAAAGGTATAGTCAATTCCCATCACCTCCCCAGTGGACTTCATTTCAGGGCTAAGGTAGGTATCTACTCCAAGTAATTTGGACATGGAAAAGACCGGGGCTTTAATGCCCACCAGCTTTTGTCTTGGCCATAGCCCGGTGTTATAACCCTGCTCCTTGAGGCTCTTACCTAGCATAACTTTAGTCGCCACATTTACCATTGGGACACCGGTAAGCTTAGAGATAAAGGGGATGGTACGGCTAGCCCGAGGGTTTACTTCTAATACATAAACTGCTGATGTTTGAGTAGCCCTACCAGGCATAATAACGAACTGGATGTTCATTAAGCCTTTGATTTTGAGTGCCAGCCCGATTCGGATGGCATAGTCAACAATAGTTTCTGTCTCTAGCTCAGTCAGGTTTATCCCCGGATAGACAGCCATAGAGTCTCCACTATGCACTCCTGCCCGTTCAATGTGCTCCATTATTCCCGGAATGAGAACACGTTCCCCATCACCTACGGCATCAATCTCTACCTCTTTTCCCTCTAGATATTTATCAATAAGGACAGGGTGCCTGGTGTCCAGGTCTATAGCCAGGTTCATGTAACGGACTAGTTCACTGGCGTTGTGAACTATTTCCATAGCTCTACCGCCGAGGACATAGCTAGGGCGAACCAATACCGGGTAACCGATAAGCTTAGCCACACTGAGCGCTTCGTCTACAGAGGTTACCCCGGCTCCCGGCGGTTGGGGGATACCTAATTCGCTGAGGAAGTTCTCAAATCGGCGTCTGTCCTCAGCCAGGTCAATAGTTTCGGCACTGGAGCCAAGGAGAGGCATTCCACTGCGAAACAGGGGTTCAGCCAGATTTATAGCTGTCTGACCACCGAATTGAACAATAGATGGTGGGGGAGCATTGCCTGAAGATTCTATAGTTTGTCCGCTCTCATTTTCTAGGATGTCACGCAGGCTTTCCTCATCCAGGGCTTCAAAGTAGAGGCGGTCACTGGTGTCAAAATCGGTGGACACTGTCTCCGGGTTGGAGTTGACCATAATACTTTTGAAGCCAGATTCCTGGAGTGCCCAGGCGGAATGAACGCTGCAGTAATCAAATTCAATGCCCTGAGCAATGCGGATAGGTCCGCTGCCAATGACTATCGCCTTGTTTCCCTGGCTTGGCTCAGCCTCATTCTCCTGCTCATAGGTGCTGTAGAAATAGGGGGTAGCCGCATCAAACTCAGCGGCACAGGTATCAACCATCTTGTAAACGGGGCGGATATTCCAATTATGACGCAACTGTCTCACTTGCTCAGGGAGTCTATCGGCTAAGGTTCCAATCTGCTCATCAGAGAAGCCGAGTCGTTTTGCCTGCCGCAGGAGCTCCGGCGTCAGGGGTTGAGACAGGAGCTGTTTTTCCATATCTATAATATTCTGTAGCTTGGTGGTAAACCACAGGTCAATCTTAGTCTGCTCGGCTATCTCTTTGGCGCTTATTCCTCGCCTTAAGGCGGCCATAATTGCCCACAATCTCAGGTCGTTAGGTTCTAGAGGGTAGGCATTAATGTTGGTTCCTAGCTCCCAGTTTCGGTCTTCCCACAGTAATGACCTGTTGCCAAACTCAAGGGAGCGGATTGCTTTTTGCAGGGCGGCCTCAAAGCACCTATCAATAGCCATTACCTCGCCGGTGGCTTTCATCTGTGTTCCTAACCCCCGGTCACCCAAAGCGAATTTATCGAATGGCCAGCGGGGAATCTTGACTACCAGGTAATCCAGTGTTGGCTCAAAGGCAGCCATTGTCTTTCCAGTTACTGCGTTAGGAATTTCATCAAGCCTTTTACCGACAGCTATTTTGGCGGCCACGCGGGCGATAGGATAGCCGGTAGCCTTACTGGCCAGGGCTGAGCTGCGGCTGACCCGAGGATTAACCTCAATTACATAGTAATTATTGCTCTTAGGGTCAAGGGCAAATTGTATATTACAGCCGCCCTCAACCCCCAGCGCCCTGATAATCTTGAGGCTGGCTGTCCTCAGCATCTGGTGCTCTTTATTGGTTAGGGTTTGGCTGGGAGCAACCACAATGCTGTCGCCGGTATGCACCCCCATCGGGTCAATATTTTCCATGTTACAGACGACGACGCAGTTATCGGCGCCGTCACGCATGACCTCATATTCTATTTCCTTCCAGCCAGCTACCGATTCTTCTATTAGCACCTGATGGATAGGGCTGGTAGCCAGTCCCAGGGTTGCCGCTTTATCCAGTTCCTCCCGGGTGGTAGCAAAGCCACCCCCTGTCCCGCCCAGGGTGTAGGCCGGGCGGATTACCACGGGCAGACCTATCTTTTTGGCTACTTTCCTGGCCTGTTCCAAGGTATTGACGGTAGCGCTTGGTGGCACCGGCTCACCGATGTTAACCATCATCTGCTTGAATAGCTCGCGGTCTTCGGCATTTCTTATCGTTTGTATTGGCGTCCCCAGGGACCTGACATTGTATTTATCTAAAACGCCGGCATCAGCTAAATCAACGGCTAGGTTAAGCCCCGTCTGACCGCCGAGGGTAGGCAGCAGTCCATCGGGGCGCTCCCGCTCAATGATGCGACCTAACATCTCTACGGTGAGCGGCTCAATATAGACAATATCGGCGATGCCTTCATCAGTCATAATGGTGGCTGGGTTGGAGTTGACCAGCACCGAGGTTACCCCCTCCTCCCGCATCGCCTTACACGCTTGGGTGCCAGCGTAGTCAAACTCCGCTGCCTGCCCGATAATTATCGGCCCCGAACCAATAATCAGGACTTTAGATGGTTTAGACAAACTTTACTCCTCTATTTGCTTTCATTCGTTTCTTTAAGGGGAATAGCATAAGTTCCGTCTTTGCTCCTCATATTTGTTGAGCCCATAATCACCCGACTCTCAATCTGCTCAACATCACTATCTACTTTCACGGCAACCCCCTCGCAATCGTTTCTAATTGGCCGAACTAGTGGTACTTGCAATACTATCTGTACAGTAGGAATGTTCTCATTAAGTTTGCTTATGTTTCTCCACATACCTTTGCATTGGACTATTTCTCTAACGTTCTTGAATTGCATCCACACATAAGTATTTGCTGCTATAACCTCTCCGACATTTGTCAGAAAGAATTTAATATCTACCTCTTTTAAGTTGTCTGAAGGTTTTATTGATACTTCGTGGCTCAGTTGCAGGTCAGCTTGCAATGTTACATATTGTACCTTGTGCAGTCTGTCCAAGTCTGCCCTTTTTGCACCTTCATTCATATTGTGATTTCTGACGAAGACCGTGCCCCGTTCAATGTAGAACTCTTTTTGGGGATTAGCTGAGAGATGACTCCCAAACCTGTCACTAACTGATACAATGTATGGCGGATCCTCTCCATTGATTTCGATTACTCCAATTTTATAGCCCATTACTTTTATCTCTCGGTATTCTAAACGCAAGGGTGGATCGCATTTATCTTTTAGGATTTGATTTAGTTGCTCCACTTTGTGAGGAGTTTTGAAGCCCACAGGTTTCCCAGTTCCATCCTCAACGCCTATAAGGAGGTGGGCTGTTCCCCCGCTGTTTGATAAGCTGAGTACGTCCTTAATAAACTGAGCCTTGTCGCCATCAGTTTCTAAAAGTAAATCCTCTTTATAGTCAAGGGTTGGCCCTTCCTCTGCCTTTTCTATAAGCTGTTTGATTTTACTTACGCTAATCATGATTTCTCCTCTCTCACCATCTCGATAAACTTCCCAAATAGGTAGGTGTTGCCCAGGGGGCCGGGGGAGGCTTCGGAGTGGTACTGGATGGAGAAGATGGGCAGCTCCTTGTGGCGTAAGCCCTCCACCGTACCGTCGTTCAGATTTACATGGGTAACCTCTAGCCCACCTTTGAGGTTGTCGGGGTCAGTGGCGTAGCCGTGGTTTTGAGCTGTGATGTGGATTCGACCATCAGCCAGGTCTCGGACTGGGTGGTTAGCCCCACGGTGCCCGAACTTCAGCTTGAAGGTCTTGGCACCAAAGGCTCGAGCGATTAGCTGATTACCCATACAAATGCCCATAATCGGCTTCTTACCGATGAGCTTCTTAACCGTGTCCACTATGTAGTCTAAGACTTCTGGATTACCCGGACCGGGGGAAAGGAGAATGCCGTCAGGCTTCAGGTTCAGGATTTCATCGGCGGACATAGTGCCGGGGACTACCCTCATTGTGCAGCCCATGCCACGCATAATACGCAGTATGCTGTATTTCAAGCCGCAATCAAGGACTACTATTTTACATAAAGATTGTGGAACTTCTTCAGTTAATTCTGGCTCCCATTGGTAGGGGGCATCGGTGGTTACCTGCTTAACAAAATCAGTTTCACCATAGCTGGGTGCCTTTTGTAACTCTTCCAGAGCCTCTTGTGGTGTCTTATCACTGGTAATAATGCCCATCATTACCCCCGATGAGCGCAGTCGGCGGGTGATAGCCCGGGTATCCACACCACTTATGCCGGGTATACCACTCTCGGCTAGATATTCGTGAATAGTCTTAGTGCTCAGATAGTGATTAGGCTGGTAGCACTCCTCCCTGACTACAAAGCCCCTAACTTGGATTTTATTTGATTCAAAGTCCTGCTCATTTATGCCGTAGTTGCCAATAAGGGGATAAGTGGGAACTACAATCTGCCCGGCATAAGAGGGGTCGGTTAGCATCTTCTGATAGCCCATCATGCTGGTATTGAATACCACCTCACCGAAGGCGTCTCCCTCAGCGCCAAAGGAATAACCTTCATAGACTGAGCCATCTTCCAAGACCAGAATTGCTTTTTTAGCCATAATTTTTATTTATCAACCCTATCCCCTTTATCCCCTTCCCCTTGATAAGGGGAAGGGGAAGATTTTCTCTGAAGAGGGACGAAGCCCCTCTTAAACTCCCCTTTACTATTTTCTACTTTACAGGAGAGGGGGAATTAGTTGTGTAAGAGAGGTTTCGCTCCTCTTTGACTCTCCTTTAGTGTTTTCCCTTCTCTCTTAACTTTAACTGAATCATCCTTATAGACCAGCCTCCCCTGCGATATGGTTGCTATTACCTTGCCTTTAAGCCTTGAGCCGGCCAGAGGGGTATTCTTGCCTTTGGAAGCAAAGTCCTTAGTATCTACTATCCACTCCAAGTCAGGGTCGAATATAGTAATATCGGCTGAGGCTCCAATATCCAAAGTGCCCAGTTTGCCATATTTATTACCAATAATCTTTGATGGTTCATAAGTAAGCTTGGCGATAAGGGCAACTAGGCTTAATTGCCCATCGTGCACCAAACTCATAAGACTGCCCAGGGCAGTTTCAAAGCCACTGATGCCAGAGGGGGCGAGGGCAAACTCACACAGCTTGTCGGTTTCAGTGTGAGGAGCATGGTCGGTAGCAATAATATCAATTACGTTTTCCTTGAGCCCCTGAATTAAGGCTTGAATGTCCCGTTTAGTTCTCAAGGGGGGATTTACCTTGGCATTGGTGTTATAGCCTATGACTTTTTCTTCGGTCAGGGTCAGGTGGTGGGGTGTAACCTCAGCCGTAACCTTGATGCCTTTCTCTTTGGCACGGCGAATGAGGTCAACCGAGCCATCAGTGCTGACATGAGCAATGTGGAGTCGACCTTCAGTAAGCTCAGCCAGAGCCAGGTCACGGGCAACTATAATCTCCTCAGCGGCGGCTGGTATTCCACGGAGACCTAACCTGGTTGATATTATGCCCTCATTCATTTGCCCACCTTCGGTGAGGGCTTTGTCCTCGCAGTGGTCAATAATAGGCAAGTCAAAGGTACGGCTGTAATCCAACGCCTGGCGCATAAGCCGTGAATTTGACGCCGGCTCGCCATCATCACTATAGGCAATCACCCCGGCTGAAGCCAGCTCCCACATTGGGACTAGCTCTTGACCTTTTCCACCCCTTGAAATACAGCCTATAGGTAGAATACGAACTACTCCTTCCGTGGCAGCAATTGACTTTACATAATCTACCGTAGTTTGATTATCCAGGGGCGGATTAGTGTTAGCCATGCAGCAGATAGTGGTAAAGCCACCTTTAGCTGCCGCTTTAGTTCCAGTGGCGATGGTTTCCTTTTCCTCGAATCCGGGCTGTCTGAGGTGGCAGTGGAGGTCAACAAATCCGGGGCAGACAATTAGCCCCTGGGCGTGAAGGACATCGTAGTCTGGTTGGGGCGGGGTTGCTTCTCCCCTGCTCAGCCACGAGATTTTGCCTTTGGTAATTAACAAACTGCCGATTTCGTCTATCCCCTGGCTGGGGTCGATTATATGACCACCATGAATAAGCAAGGACTTCATTGTTCTGTTCTCGCTTTTTCCCTTCATCAGTATTTCTCTAGCGACGTGCTCTGGCATATTGACTGGGCTTGAAACCGTGAGCCTCGGCTTCACTTTCTGAATCGAAAATAATCAGATTCTCTGGTTTAATTTTTCTGGCCCAATGGCTGTCAGCGCTATGGTATTTTTTGTTAGCCAATCTGCCTTCATGCCAGTCTGAACTAGCCACATATTTAGGCTCAGACCCGTGTTCACAATAAACGCACCTCAGTGTCAAAGGTTCACGGTCTACTATTTTGAATTCGGGCTTAATATACTTTGTTTCAGTTTCCTGTAGTGACACACATTTAGGATTAGAGCACCTGACTCCAAAATCTCGCCTATACACGGGATAGTCTATTTTCTGGATGAAAGAATTGTCTTCTCTTGGAATAGAAATCTCCTTAGTTCCTAGTAAGAGGGCTATGAGTGCCATTCTGACCGGCACCCCCCGTGCCGCTTGTTTAAAGTACATACTTCTTGGGTCAGCATCCAGCTCGTAGGCTAACTCATCAACACGGGGCAGTGGGTGCATAACCAGTGTTCGCTTAAACTCCTTTTTCTTGAGGAGTTTCTTATCCACCACCGGGTAGTCCTCTTTTAGCCCTTGCCCTTCAGCAGTAGCTGAGAGTCTTTCCGTCTGAAGCCGGGTAACATAAAGGGCATCAACCCCTGTCTTCAGCTCGACCTGAATGCTGATGTCAGGCATCATTGCCAGTTGATGGGGGCTGCTTGGCGTTATATACATAGCATCAAGAGGGAGAAGTCCTCCTTTGACTACTTGGTCTAGAGTTTCATACCTTTTCAGTTCTCCCCCATATTCTGTGGTTAGCTTCCTTATAACATGCTCTGGTATCTCAAGACCTGGCCCGGGACGAAACAGGATAGTGGCACCGAACCTAGCCAGTGCATAGATTAGGGAATGTATCGTTCGCCCGTATTTCAAGTCTCCCCATAGAGCAATCTTTAGCCCCTTGATGGTTTGCCTCTCCTTCTTGATGGTGTAAAGGTCGCACAAGGTCTGGGTTGGGTGTTCATGACCTCCGTCGCCAGCATTTATTACCGGGATGCCAGCGTAGTCGGCAACAACCTTGGCGGCTCCCTCCCAGGGGTGCCTGATGACAATTATATCGGCGTAGCTCCCGACCACCCTCGCCATATCAGCAATGCTTTCGCCTTTAGAGAGTGAG
>JAUVZA010000029.1 GCA_030602805.1 Dehalococcoidia bacterium
GAATCAGAGGCAACATCAACTATATTAGCTCTGAATATATCCACAATCTGCATAATCTCACTTCGGGTAGCCGAAGTAGCTTTTACTTTAATCAAGGCTAGTTCTCGAGCAACCATATCACCCTCAGTAATATCAGATACCTTGACTACATCTATGACCTTATCCAACTGCTTCCTAACCTGCTCCACCATTGCGGTTGTCCCGTCAACCACGATAGTCATACGCGAGAGGTGAGGTAGTTCGCTATGCCCTACAGCAATACTCTCAATATTGAAGCCACGCCTTCGGAAAAGGCTTGCCATGCGGTTGAGCACCCCGGGCTTATCCTCTACCAAAGCAATTAGGGTGTGCTTCGTCGTGGCCATGTTGCCACCCCCTTCTTAGGTTCTTCAAGGACTTCAGCCAAAGCTGCCCCTGGCAGCACCATAGGATAAACATTCTCCTCCGGTTCCACCATAAAATCTATTATGAAGGGACCCTGATAATTCATTGCTTGCTCAATAGCTGAAACTACTTCTTCCTTATGCTTAACCCTTAATGCAGGAATACCATATGCCTCGGCAACCTTTACAAAATCGGGGCTGCTTAATGATGAAGCTACATATCGCCGTCCGTACAACAATTCCTGCCATTGCCTTATCATCCCCAAATAACCATTATGCATAATAGCTACCTTAACCGCAATATCATCCTGAACTAAAGTAGCCAACTCTTGAATAGTCATCTGAAAACTACCATCGCCGTCAATTACCCAAACAGTATCCTCAGGACGACCTACCTTGACCCCCATGGCTGCTGGCAAGCCGAAGCCCATAGTCCCTAATCCGCCTGATGAGATGAGACTATTTGGTCTATCATACCAGTAGTGTTGAGCTGCCCACATTTGGTTTTGCCCTACACCAGTAACAATGGTAGCTTCGCCTCGCGTTACCTCATATATTTTGCGAATGACAAACTGAGGCAGGAGCCCCTCACTATCCCTAATAACTGTTGACGGGTGCTCTTTTCGCCAATCATCAAGCTGTTGAACCCAATCAATATGCTCAGCGGAGCTAATCAGCTTATTTAATGCGCTTAGGATAATCTTCACATCACCAACTATAGGTACATCTACGCGCACATTTTTACCGATCTCGGCTGGGTCTATGTCAATATGGATAATACGGGCATGAGGGGCAAAGGCGCTTACTTTAGCCGTAGCCCTATCATCAAATCTCATCCCGATAGCAATAATTAGGTCAGCAGCATTAACCGCCATATTAGCATAAGCCATGCCGTGCATCCCCAGCATACCATAACTCAGAACATGGGACTCAGGGAAACTACTAATCCCTAACAAAGTAGTAACCACCGGTATTTGTGCCGTCTCAGCTAGTTGCTTAAGTTCAGAATATGCCCCTGAGATGATTACTCCCCTACCGGCAATAATAAGAGGTCGCTGAGCCTCATTTATAAGCTTTGCCGCTTTCTTAATCTGTCCCGGGTGCCCCTGCAGTGTTGGCTCGTAGCCGGGCAAATCCAGCTTGCTTGGGTAGTGAAATTCTGTCTGCTCTATTTGAATATCTCGTGGCATATCAATAAGTACTGGTCCGGGGCGCCCAGTCCTAGCTAGATGAAAAGCCTCCTTAACTATTCTAGCTAATGAACCCACATCAAGGACAAGGTAGTTATGCTTGGTAATAGGTAGAGTAATACCAGTAATATCTATCTCCTGGAAGGCATCTTTGCCAATAAAAGGTCTAGCTACTTGTCCGGTTATAGCTACCAGAGGAACGGAATCAAGGTAAGCATTGGCAATCCCGGTTACCAGGTTAGTTGCCCCGGGACCGGAGGTCGCCATGCAGACTCCCACCTTCCCGGTGGCTCTGGCATAGCCATCAGCGGCGTGGGCAGCTCCCTGTTCGTGACGTACCAGAATATGGCGAAGCTGAGGATATTTAGGTAAGGTATCATATAGTGGTAAAATAGCTCCACCAAGGATACCAAAAATAACCCCTACCCCTTCCTTTACTAAGCTCTCACATATAATCTGGGCACCTGTCATTTTCATAGTAAACCCCTTATCACTTAAACACAGCTCCAGTGCTAGCCGAATCTACCTTCTCTGCGTAGTATCTAAGATAACCTGTTTTTACTTTAGGCTCAAACTCACCGAGACGAGCTAGGCGCTCAGTCATCTCTTTATCACTAAGCTCTACCTCAAGCTTATAATTTGGAATATCAATCTTAATTATATCCCCCTCTCTCAAAGCAGCGATAGGTCCCCGGCTGGCTGCCTCAGGGGAGATATGACCAATAGCGGCACCACGACTGCCACCAGAAAAACGCCCATCAGTAATAAGTGCAACCTCTTTATCCCTACCCATGCCACTCAAGAGAGCAGTTGGGGTGAGCATCTCCTTCATCCCAGGTCCACCTTTAGGCCCTTCATAACGAATGACTATTACCTCACCGGGCTTTATACTGCCACTCATAATAGCTGAGGTAGCTTCTTCCTCAGAGTTAAACACTCTGGCTGGTCCTTGGTGAAGTAGCATCTCAGGAGCTACTGCCGCCCTTTTCACTACTGCTCCTTCTGGAGCCAGATTGCCAAAAAGGATAGCAATGCCTCCTGTAGCCGAGTAGGCATCGGAGACAGAGTGGATAACTTGTCTATCCAGAACCCTTGCCTCAGCAATAACCTGAGCCACTGATTTGTTCAATACTGTCCTTGCTCCCAGGTTCAATAGCTCCTGTAACTCTTTCATCACTCCAGCTATGCCACCAGCCCGGTCTAAATCCTCAATGCGGTAGTCACCCGCTGGACTGAGCTTGCACAAGTGAGGGGTGCGTTCACCTATCTCGTTTATTAGGGAGAGGGGAAAATCAATTCCTGCCTCGCGAGCTATTGCCATGAGGTGCAAAACTGAGTTAGTACTACCACCTAACGCCATATCAACAGTAAAGGCATTACGCATAGAATCCTTAGTTATAATATCCCGAGGACGAATATCGTTAGCTAATAGCTCCATAACCTGCTGCCCAGCTTCTTTGGCTAATTGCTGCCGCCTGCCATCAACCGCGGGAATCGTGCCATTACCAACCAATCCCATTCCCAGAGCTTCAGTTAAGCAATTCATGGTATTAGCAGTGAACATTCCAGCACAGCTACCGTAACCGGGACAGGCAACCTCCTCCAAGTGTTTCAGTTTCTCCTCAGTTATCTGCCCACTAATGACCTTTCCTACTGCCTCAAAGACAGAGATGTAGTCAACCTTCTTAACCCCATCATCACTGCTCATGTGCCCTGCTAGCATAGGACCACCACTAATAAAGATAGATGGTAGATTCAGTCTTACTGCTGCCATAAGCATCCCGGGAACTATCTTGTCACAATTAGGAATAAAGACTAAAGCATCAAAGGCATGAGCCTCAGTCATTATTTCAATTGAGTCAGCTATTAGTTCTCGACTAGGCAGGCTATACTTCATCCCCTTATGCCCCATAGCCAGACCATCACACACAGCAATAGTATTAAACTCAAAGGGAACCCCTCCCCTACTATGCACCCCCGCTTTAACTGCCTGGGCGATATCTCGCAGATGTATATGCCCCGGGACAATCTCAGTAAAGCTATTGACAACGCCTATAAAAGGCTTATCTATTTCCCCTCGCTTCAAGCCTACAGCATAAAGTAAAGACCGATGTGGCGCCCGCTCTAGACCTTTTTTAACAATATCGCTTTTCATATCCTGCTCTATTATAATTAAAAAACCGCCCGCCGCGGCGGACGGAGTAAAAACTCTGAAATCCCACCTCCAGCCCTACTAGCAAAACATAACATACTGCCCAATTATTGTCAAACTCGCCCCTATATAATTAGCCTTCCATATCCTTTATCTTATTTAGCCTTCGCACGTGTCTTCCACCCTCAAACTCGTAACTAAGAAAAGCCTCCACGATTTCAGATATCAGTCCTTGCTCTTCTTGTGTCCCCAAACAAAGGATATTGGCATTATTGTGCTGACGAGCCCGCTGAGCGCCGAGGGCATCGCGACACAGGGCGGCTCTTATCCCCTTAACCTTGTTAGCGGCGATACTCATACCAATACCAGTATCGCATATCAAAATACCACATTCAAAATAGCCCGTAGTTACCGCTTCACCTACTTTTTTAGCAATATCAGGGTAATCTACTGAGTCAGTAGTATAACAGCCAAAGTCCTCATAACTATGCTCCGCTTCAGCAAGTAGCTTTATAACAAATTGCTTAAATTTTAGTCCTCTATGGTCACAGCCAATAGCAATGCGCATTACCTAGCCTCCTTACCTAAACACTATGCTCCCACATACTCGCTTGAGTTCTTACCTTGATATAGCCCCTCGTTTAAGGATAGAAATGCCCCTATCAACCTGCTGTTGAATATCTGGAGGAAGATTAGCTAACATTGCCTTTGCTATTTACTAAGAACGGCTTTTTTCTCCTGACGACAGTATATCACAGTGTTTAGTAGCAGCCAAAAGTGACCAAGGCAACTAACATCGTATTACACCATTTAGTCGATTAGTGTATAATAGAGCTAGGTAAACAAGAAGAGATATAAGAAGATGGCAAAGTTGTTAATTATCTACCATTCCCAGAGTGGAAACACTGAAGCAATGGCACAGGCGGTCTATGAGGGAGCACTTTTGGCAGAGGCTACGGTAAGTTTAAAAAAAGCTGCCGAGGCAACAAGTAATGACCTTATTGATTGTGATGCTGTCGCCTTTGGCACGCCCAATTACTTCAGCTATATGGCAGGGGCTATGAAGGACTTCTTTGACCGAAGTCTTCACGCTGTTCGCGGCAAAGTGGGCAACAAACCATACAGTGCAGTTGGCAGTCACGGTGGAGGAGGAAGGCAAGCTTTAGATACTATAGACAGAATATGCCACAGTCTTAAATTAAAGAAGGTTTTTGATGATGTCATTGCTACTGGCAAGCCATCTCCCGAGGTTTTGGAGGAATGCAAAGAACTGGGAAGGAAATTGGCTCAGTTATAGTCCAGCCAGCAGGTAGATTTGGTGAGACATGACCGAAGATAAATCAAAACAAACCTCAAATGAGAGCCACCGGGTAGTTACCAGCGGTGATATTGAAGTCTCCACCTATTTGGAAATTGCCAAGGAGATAGGTGGTGAGCAGCCTGTTACCGCTAAAGAAGCTGTATCTGGAGCTGAGCGTGAGGCTATAGTTGTTATTGACTTTGGCTCGCAATATAGCATGCTCATTGCCCGGCGAGTCCGCGAGTGCCAGGTATATTGCGAGCTACTCCCTTACGATGCCCCGTGGGAAAAGATAGCTCCGCTGAATCCCAAGGGATTTATTCTCTCCGGAGGACCAGCCAGTGTCAATGAACCTGGTGCTCCTCTGGCTCCAGCTTATATTTATGAAAGCCATCTACCAATACTGGGCATCTGCTACGGGATGCAAGTTCTCACCAAACAGCTAGGCGGAAAGGTTACACCGGGAACAAAGCATGAATATGGTCATGCTATCCTCCACTTGAGCGCTGTAGATTCGCCCTTATTTGCCAATTTACCTATATCTTCCTCAGTATGGATGAGCCACGCTGACCGGATTGAAGAAATGCCGCCTGGTTTCACTCCCCTAGCCTATACTGAAAATTCACCTATCGCCGTTATGGGTAATAATGAAGGAATATTTGGTCTTCAGTTTCATCCTGAGGTAGCTCACACCCCTGAAGGAAAGGCTATCCTAAAAAATTTCGTCTACCAAATATGCGGCTGTCAGGGAAACTGGACGATAGGCAACTTCATAGATGAGAGTATATCTACAATCAAAAAACAGGTAGGTAAAGGCAAGGTCATCAGTGCTCTCTCAGGAGGGGTCGATTCATCAGTAGTCGCTACCATCATCCACCGAGCTATTGGTGACCAGCTTACCTGTATCTTTGTTAATCATGGGCTGCTGCGTCGCGAAGAAGTAGAAAGAACCCTTAATGTCTTTCGACTTAATCTAGGTATGAATATTATCTACGTTGATGCCAGCGAGAGATTCCTCCACCGCTTAAAAGGAGTAACCGACCCTGAGATGAAGCGCAAGATTATTGGAGAGGAATTTATCCGAGTATTTGAGGAGGAGGCTAACAAAATAGGTAAGGTTGATTTCCTCGCCCAGGGGACTCTTTACCCAGATGTCATTGAGAGTGCTGCTTCCGGAAGCAGAGCCTCAGCCAAAATAAAAACTCACCATAATGTTGGTGGATTGCCAGCTAAGATGACACTCAACCTGCTTGAACCACTACGAAACCTGTTTAAGGATGAGGTTCGTCAAGTAGGATTGGCTTTAGGTCTCCCTGAAGAAATGGTGTGGCGGCAGCCCTTCCCCGGACCAGGTTTAGCCATTCGCATTATTGGTGAGGTAACCAAAGAGAAGCTTGAGATACTGCGTGGTGCTGATTGGGTTGTTATGAACGAGATTAAAAAGGCAAAGCTATACCGGCAGTTGTGGCAGAGCTTTGCTGTACTGACTGATGTTAAATCGGTGGGCGTAATGGGTGATTATAGAACCTATGGCTATCTGGTTGCCATCCGTGCCGTAACCAGCGAGGATGCTATGACTGCTGACTGGGCACGCCTCCCCTATGACCTTCTGGCTCGGATTTCAAACCGCATCGTCAATGAAGTCCCCGGCGTAAACCGGGTCGTCTATGATATAACCTCCAAACCCCCTTCAACCATAGAGTGGGAGTGAGTGACAGCTGAAAATGAGCTTTCTATTTGGTAAACAGAAAATTCAAGGCGATGAACGCCGCAAATGCTTGGCTTATCTAGAAGAAGAATTAAGAATCTCTTTTCTACACCAGAAAGAAAGGGACTACTACAAAAACACAGTTACAGAATGTAACGCTAGAACAAATACTACCGCCGAATTTTTAGAAGCAGTTCAGCCAGCTATTACCCAGCTTTTGGAATCAACAAACGATATTATTAATCGACGAGCTAATATGCTACCCATTCCTCAAGTGGTTCAGCCCACATATTATGCATGGGGGAAAGTATATGCAACCCACCTAATTTGGGCAATTGAGGTAAGTGAAGGCTCACAAATAACATACAGAGAAAAGGATTTACAGCGCAATTATGACCTTGCTCTAGTTGAAGCAGCACACGAGCATGAACAATTAATAAAAAAATTGAAACTGAGCAAGAATGAGGCTCAGGAATTATTAGACAGAGCAATAACTTTAGTGCCAAGAGGTGAAGTCTGAAGATATTGGTTGTTGGCGGTGGCAGCAGGGAGCATACCTTAGTCTGGAAGCTAGCCCAGAGTCCCAAGGTTAATGAGATTTATGTAGCTCCGGGTAATGCCGGCACCACTAAAATCGCCCATAACCTTGATATTAACCCTACCGATATAGAATCGCTGGCTAAAGTAGCCCAAGAAAAAAGAGTTGAGCTAGTTGTGGTCGGACCAGAGGCACCCCTAGCCGATGGCATTGTTGACCGCTTTCAAGGCATAGGCATTCCTATCTTTGGTCCAACCAAGGCGGCTACACAGATAGAATCAAGCAAGGTATTCGCCAAGGAGTTAATGCAGAAACATAAAATTCCCTGCGCCCGCAGTGTCAGCTTCTCTACATATACTCAAGCCAAGAAATATATCCAGCGCCAGCAACCACCCCTGGTAGTTAAAGCCGATGGGCTAGCCGCAGGCAAGGGGGTAACCGTAGCCCATTCAATCCCGCAAGCCTTAGAGGCGCTTGGCATCATCATGGAGGCTAAAGCCTTCGGAGCGGCTGGGGACAGGGTAGTTATTGAAGAGCGCCTGTCAGGAAGAGAGATAAGTGTTTTCGCCTTTACTGATGGTAAAACTGTAGTACCTATGGTAGCCGCTCGTGATTATAAACCGGTATTTGACGGTGATAATGGTCCCAATACCGGTGGTATGGGTAGTTATAGCCCACCACACTTTTATAAGCCACCACTGGCTAAAAAAGTAAAAGAAACCATTATGGAACCAGCGGTAAAGGCTATGCATAAAGAGAAAAGGCTTTACAAGGGTGTTCTTTATGGTGGTTTAATGATTACCAATGAAGGACCGAAGGTGCTAGAATTTAATGCCAGGTTTGGTGACCCGGAAAGTCAGGTTACCCTGCCTTTGCTCAAAACCGACCTGGTAGATATTCTCCTGGCAGTGATAAATGGTAACCTTAACCAAGTAAATGTAGAGTGGAGTGAGGATGCCTGCGTTGGGGTAGTAATGGCGTCAGCCGGATACCCCGGTAAATATAAAACAGGCTTCCCCATCACCGGGTTAGATAATTTAGATAAAGACATTCTGGTATTTCACGCCGGAACCAAAATGGGCTCAGGGGGTGAGGTACTAACCAACGGGGGGCGAGTGCTTACTGTAGTGGCTATGGGTAAGACCATTGCCGAGGCAAGAGAAAAGGTCTATCTGAATCTGCCCCGAATCCACTTTGAGGGCTGCCACTACCGAAGGGACATCGCTGAAATAAAGAAACGTTGATAAAGGGATGGTTAAAGGGGCTTCGCTATTGGTCCCCAGAAAAATCTTGCTTTCTTGTAAAAGACCATTAAGCGATGAAGGGAGGAAACAGTGAGAGGTAAAAGATTCAATTTGGGAGTCACAAGTGTACTGATTACCCTTCTGGTGGTGCCTATTACTGGCTGTATGGGTGGCTGCGCCACACAGCCGAGCACAGAGGAACCTTCCCCACCAGTGCCACCAATAACGCCGGTAACGCCAGGATATATCCGGGATTATGACTATATACTTGGCTATGGGTTTGAGTATCCTGAAGATTGGGAAAGTCAGGTCATAGAAGTCGTAGATGGGGAAGACACTGAAAGCGTTTTGATGTTTACCAAGCCAGGGACATCAACGACTCTTATCGTGACAATTAAATTAAGCAATTTGACAAGCTTAGAAGAAGTCAATGAGGAATTTAGGGAAGGACTTAAGGGGCTTGGCGGGACTATCTTAGAAGAGAGAGAAATCGTAGTAAATGACAGAGAGGGCTACGAGGTGATTTACAAACCAATTGCCGTTGTGAAAATAAGGCAAGTTATATTTATCGCCAATGGCAAGACCTATATGCTAGTATGCTCTACCGCAGAGCCCTTGTATGATGAGTATGAAAAAATCTTTGACCACGTCATAAATTCGTTTATCATTAAATAGCAGCGATTTATTATATTTTATTATATATGGTAGTAAGGGAGAACTCTTGGAAGTAAAACTTAAGGGGGTGAGGTAGCTAATATGCCACTAGTAGCTGTAGTTATGGGGAGTAAATCAGACGCTGAAGCCATGCAGCCAGCGCTGGACATACTAAAGGAGCTTGGTATTGACTATGAGGTGTCTGTAATATCAGCTCACCGCCGTCCAGAAAAAGCCCGACAATATGGGCTGGCGGCACGAAGCAAGGGGATTGAGGTCATAATTGCCGCCGCTGGGGGAGCAGCCCATCTACCCGGGGTTCTGGTTAGCTGGATTACTCTACCAGTCATTGGTGTGCCACTTGCCACCAGTGAGTTAAAGGGCATTGACGCCCTCTATTCTATCGTTCAGATGCCAGCCGGGATACCGGTAGCCAGTATGGCTATAGGCGCTACTGGGGCTAAGAATGCTGCCTACCTGGCTGCTGAAATTCTAGGTCTGAAATATGATAAAATTAGGGAAGCCTATGAAAAATATAGAGGTGAGCTACAAGGAGACAAGAAATGATTGAGCGCTATGCCAGACCCCAAATGAAAAGGGTCTGGTCAGATGAGAACAAGTTTGCTAAGTGGCTTGAGGTAGAGATTGCTGTCTGTGAGGCGTGGGCTGAGTTAGGTGTTATCCCCAGAGAGGCTGTGCCCAAGATAAAGCTAGCCCGAGTTAATCTTAAACGCATGGAGGAGATTCTCAAAGAAACTCACCACGATATGACTGCCTTCCTTGGTGCTGTATCGGAGAGCCTGGGTAATGAATCACGTTTTATTCATCTTGGTCTTACCTCTTCTGATGTAATAGATACCGCCCTCAGCTTGCAGCTAGTTGAAGCAATGGAGATATTAAGTCAAGATATAAAAGAACTCATTTCGGTATTGGCACAAAAGGCGATAGAACATAAATATACGGTTATGATAGGTCGCACCCACGGCATCCATGCCGAACCAACCTCCTTTGGCCTTAAGCTAGCCCTATGGGTTGAAGAGATGAAGCGTAATAGGTTAAGGCTCACTGAAGCCAAGAGAGCCATTGCTGTCGGTAAGATTTCGGGAGCAGTAGGCACCTATGCTACATTATCTCCTGAGGTTGAAGAGAAAGCTTGTGCCAAATTAGGGCTTGCCCCAGCTCCAGTATCAAGCCAGATTTTGCAACGCGACCGCCACGCCCAATTCATTACTACCCTAGCTATAATCTCTAGCTCACTGGAGAAGTTCGCTACTGAGATTAGAGGTCTACAAAAAACAGAGACTAGAGAAGTAGAGGAACCCTTTGGAGCAAGTCAAACTGGCTCTTCGGCTATGCCCCATAAGCGGAATCCAGAGCTTTGTGAACGAATCTGCGGTCTAGCCCGATTGGTAAGGAGCTATGCTCTAACCTCAATGGAAAATATTGCCCTGTGGCATGAACGCGATATCAGCCATTCCTCTACTGAACGCATTATTCTACCCGATTCCTGCCTTATACTGGATTACTCGCTCGCCCTTTTTACCTCAATAATGAGAGGGCTACAAATTTATCCCCAAAGGATGAAGCAGAATATAAAGCTTACCAAGGGCTTAGTCTTCTCACAGCGAGTAATGCTAGCTCTCATAGACAAAGGACTGAGTCGGCAAAAAGCATATGAACTTGTCCAGCGAAACGCTATGAAGGCATGGAAGGGGAATAAAAACTTCCTTAGCCTGCTAAAGGCTGACTCTGAGGTTACCACTACTCTGCCACAAGGAGAGCTTGAGCCGCTCTTTGACGAGCAATACTACCTGCGCTATGTAAATGAGATTTTTGAACGGTTGGGCTTAACTGAGGCGCAATGGAAAGAGAAACCTAGTATAGCTAAGCCTAGCGAACTAGCCCCTAGAGCAATATGAGTAATAGCCCATCAGTCTTGCTAAATATAAACCTGATGACTACTCCATAGCCAAGAACAAGTAAGCAAACTGCGACTGAAATAAGAATGAGTCTAATCCTCTATTAGTAGGCCAAACCATTCGCATTATTGCGAGCCTCAACATCTAAGAGTATACTATGGAAACTACGCTCTGGTCACTAGCAGAGACCGTTTCTCCCTCACCTCGTGTAGGCAACACAGAGAGGAATACACTTAAGCATGATTTCAGAATCCTGGCGAAAGAACCTCTACACTATATTTGTTGCCGAGTTCATAGTGATAGTGGGCTTCAGCTTCGTTAGCCCTTTTATGCCGCTCTTTATTCAGGACCTGGGTACCTTCACCAGCCAAAAGGCTGCTTTCTGGGCAGGTATAGCGACCTCAGCTAGTGGCATTGCAATGTTCTTCAGCGCCCCCCTATGGGGTATTGTAGCTGACCGTTGGGGTAGAAAGCCCATGGTGCTCAGGGCTATGTTCGGCGCTGGAGTGGTCTTAGCTCTCATAGGTCTAGCCCCCAATATTTACTATGTTATTGCCTTGCGCTTTGTCCAGGGTTTGCTTAGCGGCACTGTTGCCGCCGCCTCAGCCCTAGTGGCATCCTTGACCCCTAGAAACAAGATGCCCTTCGCTATGGGACTCCTCATGGTAGCTGTATTTGTGGGCACGAGTTTTGGCCCCCTAGTGGGAGGCTTTATGGCTGATAGTGTTGGATATAAAGCTGCCTTTTTTATTACCGGCGGTTTTCTCTTTTCAGGTGGCCTCATCGTGCTCTTCTTTGTTAAGGAGAAATTTGAGCGCCCTGCCAAGGGACAAAGTGCCTCATTAAGCAGTCTGCTGCGTTTAGCTAAGTCCAGGGAGATGCTCCCATTGTTACTAGCCCTATGTGCCCTACATGCTGCCCCACATATGATAACACCTATAATTTCCCTATTTATCAGAGAGCTAAATCCCGAAGGTATGGCAGCAACTGCATCTGGATTAGCCTTCGGCCTTATGGGTGTGGTAGCTGCCATCTCTGCCATAATTACTGGTCGTTTAGGTGGACATATCAATCTAAAAAAGATACTGGTCATTTCTTGCCTTGGCACTGGTTTGTTGTATCTGCCTCCAATGTGGGCTCGAACAGTGACTCAGCTTATCATTTTCATAGCTCTAACGGGTTTGCTTAAAGGAGGACTTATGACGTCTTCAAATGCTCTCGTTGGTCTGTCAGTGCCCCGCAGTCAGCAAGGCATTGCCTATGGCGTGGCACAGAGTGCCAACGCATTGGGCAATGGACTTGGACCACTAATAGGAGGCAGCCTAGCCCCTTTGATGGGACTCCGACCAGTCTTCGGTGTCGCGGGAGGACTCTTTATGCTAATAGGCGTGGCCGTCGGGAAGCTCTTGACAGGGGTAACTTTGGAGAGACCCAAACTCAAGGGATAAACTACAACCAAAGGTATCAGCAGGCTTACGAGAGGTTGACAGGGAGGAAGCTAAACTAACCCCTTCGTACTGGGCAGTTCGCCACTAATCCGCTCATCAATTCTGGTAGCCACATCTAAGGCTCTGCCTAGGGCTTTGAATAGGGCTTCTGCCTTGTGATGGTCGTTGACGCCATAAACAACCCTGGCATGGAGATTAAGCTTAGCTTCTATAGCAAAAGACTCAAGGAAGTGGCGGACAAGGTCAGTAGGAAATCCAGCCATATCATTATCACTAAAGGGTAATTCCAATACAGTATATCCCCGTCCACCGATATCCACCGCTACCATGGCTAAGGCATCATCCATAGGCACGACAGCATTAGCCATGCGGACAATGCCATGCTTCTCTCCCAAGGCTTTGCCTAAGGCTTTACCTAAACAAATAGCAACATCTTCTACCAGGTGATGCTGGTCATCCCCTGCGGCTGATAACTTTATGTCAAATACTCCGTGCCGAGCTACCTGCTCTAACAGATGGTCAAACATTGAAATCCCGGTATTCACCTCATATTCACCACTGCCATCAATATTAAGCTCCAAGCTAATATTGGTTTCTTTAGTCTCTCGTTTGACAATAGCCAGCCTATCAGTCACTTACCTACCCTCCTATTTCCTGGAGTGCTTTGATTAAGGCATCAGTATGCTCTGGTTTACCCACGCTAAAATGGATGAAATTTCGCAATGGTGGCTCATCAAAATAGCGAACCAGTATTCCCTTATCCTGTAATTTTTGCCTGAGTTCTCTTGCCTCGCCACTTAGAAGCAAGCAGAGAATAAAATTAGCCTGTGAAGGGAAGGGCTTTAACCATCTCAGCTTCTTTAATTCACCAAATAGTCTTCCCCTTTCGGCAATTATAGCCTTCACCCTGCCCATTAAATAATCAGCGTCTTTTAGCGATTCCTCCACGGCAACCAGAGCGGCTACATTCACATTATACGGTATTTTGATTCTAAGTAAATAATCAGCAATTTTAGGTGGAAAAAGACCGTAACCAACTCTCAAACCGGCCAGCCCCGCCCATTTGCTGAAGGTTCATAGCACCATCAAATTCCTGTACTGGCTAACCAGTGGAACAACTGTTTGTCCACTAAATTCATAATATGCCTCATCAACTAACACAGGTAGTCTCGTATCCACTATCTCCAGAATATCTTGCTGAGGCGTAATCGTCCCTGTAGGGTTATTAGGATTAGCCAGAATTATCATTTTGGTTTTTTTACTAATGGCTGCCTTGATGGCACTTACATTAACGGCAAAATTTTCATCTCTAGGCACCTCAACTAAAGTACCACCACATAATTCCGTGCTAAAACGGTATATGCCAAAGGTAGGAACACAATTTATCACCTCGTCACCCTTACTAATAAATAAGCGTAAAACAAGGTCTATTAGCTGATTGCTGCCACTACCAGCCACGATATGTTTAGCATCAACACCGCTACATCTCTCCAGTAATTTCCTGAGCCTTGTTTGCCCATCGTCAGGATAGATATTTAAATCGGGATAGGCAGCCAGAGCCTGGCTTACTCTCGGCGAACAGCCATAGGGATTCTCATTGGCATCCAGCTTGATGATATTTTCTACAGGAACTTCAACCTTCCCCTCTAATGTCTCCGGGGATTTCCTGGCAGAATAACCACCAAAGGCAATCAAATCAGGCCGTATAAATCTCTCTATCCCCTCAGAAGAAGCCACTGTTACGCACCCACAATAAGAAATCAATTAAATATAGGCACATTTTAGCACGAATTCAAAGCTTATTTCAAAGGACAACTTGACAAAACCAGTTCAGGTAATTAAAGTGCCCCCTAGCTATATTCTACTAACCCATTACCATGAAATGTAATTGGAAGGATTTAGGAGGCGGAGTAATGAAACTCCCAAAAGTACCACAACGTACAACAACCGGTTTTGTGTTCCCGATGATTGAGCGTACCCTTAAGGAGTGCTTTACGGTCAGACAGTTTGGTCTAGAGGAGGTTGCAAAAGTCCGAGAGTTCTTCGGCGCTGAGCAACCTGAGTGTACCTTTTGCGGAAGTCCAGAGGTCAAACGATGGGATCACCTATTACCTATCAGTAAGGTCGGTGATACTGTTTTAGGTAATATGGTACCAGCGTGTGCTCAGTGTGACGACTCCAAGCAGGACAAGCCCTTTGAAGAATGGATGACGAGTGACGCCAAATATTCACCGAAAAGTCTTGGCGTTAAAGATATTGGCCAAAGGATAAAGCGCATGAAGGCATATATACAACACTTCGGCTATGTGCCGCGAAGCTTAGAAGATCGTCTTAATAAGCATGAGTTAGAAAGATTAAGGATAATCCGTTTAAAATTGCTTGATATACGTGACGATATTGAGATGTTCATCAAGGACTATAAAGCACGGACGACGTAAGACTTAACAAGAGGGATTCATCAGTCTTGATAATAGTTCTCAGTCTTTCTCCAGTCTTTTCTCCACTGCCCGGGCATGAGCCTCAAACCCCTCAGCCCTAGCCACGGTTATTGCGGCTTGACCCAGCTGTTTTAAATCAGCCTCATCTATAGCAACCAAATTTATAAACTTAATAAAATCACTTATACTAAGCGATGAACTAAAGCGAGCTGTCCCTCCCGTAGGCAAAACATGACTTGGTCCAGCCACATAATCGCCCAAGACCACAGTTGAGTTTTCACCTATAAATATACACCCGGCATTAGACACCTTATCAATGTAAGAAGTTGCTCTGTCTACCATTAAGCAAAGGTGCTCAGGAGCATAAAGGTTAGCTAGTTCTATAGCCTCATCCACCTCATTAACCACTATTATCTTCCCTCTACTCTCTAAAGACTCCGTAGCAATAGCCTGACGAGGCAAATCCTTTAGCTGTTGCCCAATCTCCTGATTAACTTCATCTGCCAACCGTGGTGAGGTAGTTATCAAAATAGCTGAGGCTAACGGGTCATGCTCGGTCTGGGCTAAAAGGTCGGCAGCACAATATTCAGGGTTAGCTGTTTCATCAGCAATAATTAACACCTCGCTTGGTCCCTGAAGTCCATCAATACCAACTACTCCGTAAACGAGCTTCTTAGCCAAAACGACAAAGATATTACCTGGACCACAAATCTTATCCACTTTAGGGACAGACTTGGTGCCGAAGGCTAAGGCGGCAATTGCCTGGGCACCGCCTACAGAAAAAATGCGGGCAACCTCAGCAACATCGGCAGCCACTAAGGTAGATGGAGAGACTGTCCCGTTTGAGCTTGGTGGTGTAACTAGAATAATTTCGTTGACCGCGGCGACCTTAGCCGGTATAGCAGTCATCAATACTGTTGACGGATAACAGGCAGTACCACCTGGAACGTAGATGCCGATGCGCTCCAACGGGCGTATTAGCTGACCTGAGCCCAGTTTGGTAACACCACTCCAAATGCTCTCCTTTTGTAAACTGTGAAAGGAGCGTATTCGTTCTGCTGCCAGCTTGAGTGCCAATACAAGTTCAGAATCCACCTCCCGGTAAGCACTGGCTATCTGCTCTTTACTTACCTCCAGTGAGGTGAGCTTTATTCCATCAATCTTCAAAGTATAATCAAAAAGGGCAACATCGCCTCTGTTACGCACCTCATTAATAATTTGCCTAACCGCCGGCTCAGGGTCATCAGTCCCAAACAGTTCTTTTAGCCTTTGCCTTAGCCCCGGTGAAACTGGATAAAATTCAGCCGCAGCTTGTCTGGTTAATACCGATTTTGCTGACTGAAAACCTTGAATGATTTTCAACTTTTTGCCCTCCACTAGGCTTACCTTGATAGTACCAATTTTACTAACTTAGAACATCCGGTAATGTCCGGTTCAAAAATCCTCCACTACGGTTCGCAGGGTTTCAATGATAGACTTTATCCTTTCCCTTTTAGTGGAACTGAACACCCTGCCGGTACTACCAATCAGGCAAGCCGTCGATTCAAAAAGAGTATCAATAATCTTAAGGTTATGCCTGGCTATGGTTCGCCCTGTCTGGGCATTCTCAATTAACAGGTCAGCATCCTCAGGCAAAAAGGCTTCACTGGCTCCCCAGGTAGGAACCACCCGATAACGTCCGAGGTGATTATCCCTAGCATACTTATCAGCTATGTCCACATACTCTGAAGCTACCCTAAATGGCACCAGTCGCTCAGCACTAAGCTGCCTCAAGCTATAGACATCGGTCACAGACAAATCCTTACTCACTACAGCTACTATTTTTACCTTACCAAATTTGAGGTCTAGACGCTCTATTATCGGGCTAGATGGAAACCTATAAAGATGCTCCAGAAGCCAATCTCTACCGGTGATAGCTAAATCAAAATTTCCATTAGCTACCTGCAATGGCATATCCTGAGGTCTAATCACCTTAATCATAACTCCGGCTAAGTTAGTAGTTGGTCGGCGATTGCCAGTTACTGATGGGTAATCGTCAATCCGAATACCAGCTCTATTTAATAGCTGAAGGGTAGGCAGTTGTTGATGCCCATCGGGTAAAGCTAATCGGACTATGTCCTCAGCTACCTGTCTAGAAGGATATTGACCAGCTATTTCTAGTGTTCTGGCTATATCTGCCGAAGAGGAATACCCCTCACCAGTAAACAGTTTATC
>JAUVZA010000100.1 GCA_030602805.1 Dehalococcoidia bacterium
CTTCAAGCTTCCCCGGCTGAATAACCTTATACTTTGTCAAGCCTCAGTGTTTCCTGGCTATAGCTAAGCAGAGGAGAGAGTAAGCAAGTATAATAATACCCACGACTATAGCCGAATCAGCAATGTTAAATGCGGGCCAGATGCTAACAGCAATAAAGTCGGTAACATAGCCGAGGTATATCCGGTCAATAAGGTTACCCACTGTGCCGCCAAGAACCAAGCCAAGGGCTGACTTGCCTAGCCCATTATCTAAAAAGGGAAACTTATGATGAAAAAAGAGGGCGTAGAGCAGAAGGGCAGCAACACCAACTGAAGCAACTATAGTCAAGAGGAATGTTTGGTCTTGAAATAAGCCAAAGGCAGCCCCAGTATTACGGATATAGGTCAAACGAAAGAACCCTACCTCAAATAGCGATTCCCCTATGGCTAGATTAGACCTTATCCAGAGCTTGCTGAGCTGGTCAGCAGCCACCAATAGTAACGCGGTAGTAAAGAAAAAAACCACATTCCGCCACTTACCCTGGAGAGAATTTACCTTTTGCATTCTTTGCCTGTTGAGCCTTACAACTCATGCACCGCCTCGCCTGAGGAAGGGCTTCTAATCGGGCTGGGTCTATAGGCTGACCGCAACCCTCACAGAAACCATAGGTCCCTTCTTCAAACTTGTGTAAAGCGTGCTCCACCGCAGCCAGTTGGTCTCTTACACGCTTCTCTAAAGCCAGCCGCTTCTCTAACTCCAGCGTCTCTGTAGCCCCCTCCTCCCTTTTGCCAAAGGGACCACCCTCCCGCTCTTCGGCAGGGCGGATGTTAGCTTCTAATTGGTCTAATTGCCCAGTTAAGTGCTTTTGCTCATTCTCTAGACGAGAGCGAAGTAAATTAAAATTAGTCGTCATTTCCTCTTCCTCCCGCTCACCCGTCAAGTTTGAGATAGACTGCCTCTGATTTTCCCATCTAGATGTTGACAGGTAAGCTATTATACTTAGTGTTACTTGAGAGAGCAATAGTAAGCGGGGTGGGATTAATCCAGCATCGCCCGCAATTGGCGAATAGTGCTGACTGCCTGGCCACGCCAGTGATTATTAGCGAAGATAAAGGCCTTTTCAGCTATACTATCCAGTTTTTTAATCTTAGGCAGCCACTCGCTGAGCTCCTGTAGCGTATAGCTATAATCATACCTCTCATAAGCTTGCTCATGTTGCCACCACTTGGCGCTATTACGCCCATGAAAGCGAACATAGCTTATCTTACTTGTTACCTCAGCCAGTGGTGGCAAAAGATTGGGCAGTTGTGGTTCATCAACACAGCAGAAGCCTAAATCCTGATGACGAAGCCAATCAAACACCTCACTCCTTATCCACTGGGCATTACGGAATTCAATCACCACCGGCAGTTCACCCAATCGTTCCTTAAACAGCCTGAGGTAGTCCCAGTTACGGCGATTAAACCTGAAACTGTAGGGAAACTGAGCCAGGATACAACCCAGCTTCCCGGCAGCGATGATAGGCTCTAACACCTGACAAAAAGCCTTAAAAACGGAGGCATTATCTTCTCTTTGGTGGGTCATTTCTTGATTTGCCTTAATAGAAAATATGAAACCTTCACCCGTTTTCTCAGCCATAGCTTTTAAGCTGGATGGTTTAGGTAACGCATAAAAAGTTGAGTTTAGTTCCAAGGTATTAAATTCACGAGCATAATAGGTAAGCCATTCCCTCTTGGGCATACCTAAAGGATAGAAGTTTCCTACCCAATCATTATAGCTAAAGCCTGAAGTGCCAAAGCATATCATATCTTTAGTGTATCCTATTTACTCTATTTTATCAACCTCACTCAAAAAGCGTAGAGGGTATCCTTTCCCAACCGTTTAACCCAAAAAGCTGGTAGATTGTAGGTGCTAGCCACTCATCTAATTACACTACCGCAGCTTATAGCCCGTTTTGCAATGCTCGACATTTTCAGCTACAATTCATACCAGATACACGTTATACTATATGGATATTTGTCCTGATAGTTATGGGACTAGGAATTATTATTCTAGGCATATTCTTTATTTTAGCTATGCGGCGGGTGCGGGAAATTACCAGGTAAAAGCTTTAAGGAGTGATGCCAGTGCCAATAAAGGTTGAAATGGAAAAGATTGTCTCCCTCTGCCGGCGGCGTGGTTTCATTTTCCCCAGCAGTGAAATCTACGGTGGACTGTCCAGTTGCTGGGATTGTGGACCTTTAGGAGTGGAGCTGAAGCAGAATATAAAACAAGCCTGGTGGCGAGCTGTGGTTCAGGAGCGGGATGATATGGTGGGTATGGACACCAGCATCCTGATGCACCCCCAGACCTGGGTAGCCAGTGGACACCTTGAGGGGTTTGCCGACCCCCTGGTAGAGTGTAAGAGTTGCCACCTGAGGTGGCGCCACGATGATTTAGAAGACAATAATTGCCCTGCCTGCGGTGGTGAACTGACCGAGCCTCGTCTGTTTAATCTGATGTTCAAGACCTTTATGGGAGCGGTTGAGGACGACGCCAGTATAGTCTATCTGCGCCCTGAGACAGCCCAGGGTATATTCGTTAACTTCCAAAATGTGCTTAATACCACCAGAAAGAGGCTGCCCTTCGGCATTGCCCAGATAGGTAAAGCCTTCCGCAATGAGATTACCACCGGTAACTTTATCTTCCGCAGTCGGGAATTCGAGCAGATGGAAATCGAATTCTTTGTTAAGCCAGAAACCGATAAGGAATGGTTTAACTACTAGCTCGAGGAGCGCCTCGACTAATATGTGAAATTAGGCATTAAAAAGGAGAGCCTCCGGCTACGCCAACATACTAAGAGGGAATTGGCTCACTACGCCAGAGAGTGCTATGACATTGACTACCTATTCCCTATGGGTTGGGCTGAGCTGGAAGGCATCGCCAATCGTGGTGACTTTGACCTGGTTCAACATGCTAAGTATAGTGGCAAGAGCTTGAATTACCTTGATGAAGAAACTAAAGAGCATATCATCCCTTATATAATTGAGCCATCGGCAGGGGTAGACCGCTCAGCTCTAGCCTTCCTCTGCGATGCCTACGATGAAGAACCAGACAAAGAGGAAATAAGGGTGCTACTTCACCTCCACCCTACTCTAGCCCCGATTAAAGTAGCCGTATTACCCTTAAGTAGACGGGAGAAACTGGTGGCAGTAGCCAAAAAGATATACGCTGACCTGCGCCAGTGTTGGATGGTACAGTATGACGATGCCCAGAGTATCGGGCGTCGCTACCGGCGCCAGGATGAGATTGGCACCCCCTTCTGTGTCACTGTTGACTTCCAATCACTCAAAGATGAGCAAGTCACCATCCGAGAACGGGACACTATGAATCAGATTAGGC
>JAUVZA010000013.1 GCA_030602805.1 Dehalococcoidia bacterium
TTGCTGATGGCAAGCTAACCTTTGCGGTTATTAGAGGAGACATTGAGGTAAACGAGGTAAAACTAAAGAATATTCTGCGCTGCATTGAGCTTCATCTGGCTACTGAGGCTGAGGTAGTGGAAGCTGGCATTGTCGCTGGCTCAGCTTCACCTATAGGTATAACTGGCGTTAAGATTATTGCCGATGACTCTATAACCTCAGGGGCAAGCTTTATTGCTGGCGCTAATAAACCTGATACCCATTTTAGAAATGTCAACTACCCAAGGGATTTCAAGGTTGACCTTGTGGCAGATATAGCGCTGGCTCGTGCCGGGGAAGGATGCCCTAAGTGCCAAGGCAAACTATTATCCGCCCACGGAATTGAGATAGGGCACATCTTCAAACTGGGCGCTTTCATCAGCCAGAAGTTAGGGGCACTCTTTATTGACCCCAATGGCGTTTCCCACCCTATTGTCATGGGGTCCTATGGCATTGGTCTTGGCAGGTTATTAGCCGCCATCATAGAGCATAGCCACGATGATAAAGGCATTATCTGGCCATTATCTATTGCCCCTTATCACATCTATCTCTGCCCCTTATATCTGGAAAATCCCCAGGTTGTGGCTAAGGCTGAAAAACTCTATGCTGACCTGGAGGCTCAAGGCTTAGAGGTGCTCTTTGATGACCGTAAAGAATCCCCAGGGGTAAAATTCAATGATGCTGACCTCTTGGGGATACCCATACGGGTTACCATTAGCCCCCGCACCCTGGAGACTAATAGTGTAGAGATAAAAAGGCGTTCCGAAAAGGAATCCCAGCTTGTGCCATTAGAGGACATAGCAGAAAGGCTCAAGGAGCTTGTTAGCCAGGGTTTACCCAAGTTGCCTAACTCGGTTTGACACCGTTAACTTTTATGCTTATAACCGAACTGGCAACCTCTTTTACTTTTTCCAGTGGTATTTTTAAATTCTCAATTAACGCCTTTGCCGTTGGGTCATTAGCCATACACTCTATTGGGAAAGATGTCTCATCAATTATGCTGACCCCCTGAAATCCAGCCGCTTTTATGGTCCCTATGTATTCATCCCTCATTATCGCCCCAGAAAGACAGCCAATATATGCCTCAATAGAGTTCTTTATGAAGTCTGGAAGTTCCCTCAGCAAAACCATATCCGAGATCATCAGCCTACCACCTGGTTTTAGCACCCTGAAAGCTTGCGTGAAGACCCTTCTTTTGTCAGGCGCAAGGTTAATAACACAATTTGAGATGACTATATCAACCGAATTATCAGCCACTGGTAGATTTTCAATCTCTCCGAGTCTAAATTCCACATTTCCGTAGTTACCTTTACTGGCGTTTTCTCTCGCCTTTTCAAGCATCTCTGGTGTCATATCTACACCGATAACTCTTCCCTTCTTCCCCACTTTGCTAGCCGCCAGAAAACAATCAAATCCCGCACCTGAACCGAGGTCAAGAACAGTCTCCCCTTCTCTTAACGAGGCAAGAGCCACCGGATTCCCGCAGCCAAGACCTAAATTTGCCCCTTCAGGAACCACTTTAAGTTCTTCCTCTGTATATCCTATGCTCTTACTAATATCCTGGGCTAAATCAGTGCTTCCACAGCACGAATTTACCGGAGCGCAACAGGAACTGCTCTGTTTGGCAATTTTGGCATAGCCCTCTCTTACCACTTTCTTTATTTTTCCGTCTTTCATTCGAAAGGCCTCCTTTTTTTATGGCTCCTACAGTATCTCTTTCATCACCGGCCCGAGTACGGCCTTTACCATGTTCGTAAGCTCTTCCGCTTTGGTCAGCGAAATGCAGCATACCCTGCCATCTTTTTCCCAACTCACAACGGCCAGCTTGTCACCGGCGCGGATATTCGCCTTTTCCCTGAGTTCCTTGGGAAGCACCATCTGCCCCCTCTCATCCACGCTGACCAATGCCTCAACCTTGCAGCAGCTTGTTACATCGCCAGCTGACTCACAGCAATTTTCACTTATATCTTTTTGTGCCACTTTCATCACCCCACAGAACGTTCTTATATTTCTGATTTTTCAGTATAGACTGATTATATACGAGCAAAATAGGTTTGTCAAGTCCCTTGGCAAAAACCTTTAATCCTGCAGGGATAAAGGGCGATTATACTTAGCTTTTGAAAAGCAACCTAAAACTAATATCAGGAACGCAAGGTAGCATCGAGCTCGCGAGATAACTTATTCAGAATTGGCTGTTGAACCTTGTTACCTCTTCATCAGTTAAGGTATGAGTCGGGGATTGAAAAGTAATTCTATAGGCAAGGGATTTCTTGCCCGGTGGGACTTGGTCACCAGCATAGATATCAAACAAGGTAACCCGATTCATATCAGGTACTTGTTTAATAGGCACTATGATTCTCTTCATATTATCCCCCAAACAAAACTTGAATTATCAACTCTTCTAAACCTAAAGCCAAAACACCTAACTGCAAACAAGTTGAATCGGCTGATCTCACATTGAGTAATGGTTATTTCAATGCTCAGAGCCATCTATTCTCTTTATGGTCGGGGGGAGAGGATTTGGATCTCCAACCACCTGAACCCTATCCAGCTCTAGAAAAAGCCGGGGACCACTTGCATCCTTTCTTAGAGCGCATTATAGTCGAAGCTACGGTATATCTCAAGGCCTTGATTTAAATCGCTCTCTTGATAAATTAGTCAACTTAGGGTATAGTTTGGCTAATACAGGGAGTTTATAGAATGAGTGTGACATCACTAATTGAAGTCAAGCCAAATCCTAATATTCCAGCCCTTGCCCCTGGCGACACAGTAAAGGTCAGTGCCAAGATTGTGGAAGGGGATAGGGAGCGAACCCAGTTATTTCAAGGGGTAGTAATTAAGGTTCGGCGTGGTGGGGCTGGTGCTAGCTTTACCGTGCGGCGTGTTGCCTATGGCATAGGCGTAGAGCGTACCTTTCCACTATATTCGCCACTCGTGGAGAAGGTAGAAGTAGTGCGGCACGGAAAAGTGCGCCGGGCTAAGCTTTATTACCTGCGTGGGCTCAGTGCCAAGGCATCTCGTATCAAGGAAAAACGGGCAGCAAGAGAAAAGAAATAGAAATAGGGTTAGATTAAGGCTACTTCGCTGGAGTATAGGATGGGGTATGCTGAGGTTAGTGTTAATTCGCCAATAGCTCAGCGCCGGACATTTAGCTATTCTATCCCCTCTGGTCTAAGTATTGATGCGGGGCAGGCAGTATGGGTTCCTTTTGGTGATAAGCTCCTTCAGGGCATCGTTTTAGAGCTAAGCCATTATCCGTCTGTAGAAGAAACCAGAGAAATAGCTGGTGTTATTGAACCCCGTCCCCTATTATCCTCAGCCCATGTATTGTTGGCTTACTGGCTTAGTGAGCACTATCTTTCACCCCTCTTTGATGCTGTGGCTTTAATGCTGCCGCCAGGATTTGAAAGGAAGGTAGTTACCTTTATTTCTAGTCACCCAACACCTCACCAACACGATATGTGTTCTCTTTCCCAGGGGCAGAGGCATGTTCTCGAATTAACTAGGAAGCGGGGCAAAGTTGGTTTGAGGGAGTTGGAAAAGGCATTGGGGACTAGGCAGGCCAGGCTGGTCGTATCGCAACTGATTGGTCAGGGTTTGATAGTCAGAAGCTATGAGCTGGAGAGGGTCAGGGTAAAACCAAAGGAGGTGGCTTACCTGTGTCTGGCAGTGAAGCCTAGCGAGGCTCGGCAGGAGGTAGCCAAGCTGCGTGAACAGGGAAAGGCTATTAAGCAGGTTAGCCTCCTCGAGCTTTTGTCTCAAGCGCCTCAACCGATGCCTCTTTCTGAAGCTAGAAGAGGAGCTAACTGCTCAACATCAACAGTTAAAGCTGTGATAAGTAGGGGTTTAGTCGAACTTCAGCAGATTGAAGTAAAACGCGAACCTATCTCCTATCAAGGGATTACTCTATCAGAGCCACTGACTCTTACCGACGCCCAAAAATCAGCCTTCCAGTCTATTCAGTCCAGCCTCCACCAGGTGGCGAAGGGGGAGGCTTCACCAACTATTTTTCTGCTTCATGGGGTTACTGGAAGCGGCAAGACAGAAATTTATCTACAGGCTCTGGCTGAGGTGATAAAGCTAGGTAAGCGAGGCATTGTTTTGGTTCCAGAGATTGCACTCACCTCCCAGACTATAGAGCGATTCGCCTCACGCTTCCCCCGTAAGGTAGCCGTCCTCCATAGTAAGCTCTCCCTGGGGGAGCAATTCGATGAGTGGCAACGAATAAGAAATGGGGAATTTGATGTAGTTATTGGTTCCAGGAGTGCTATTTTTGCTCCTCAACCTGACCTGGGTCTTATAGTTATTGATGAGGAGCATGAATGGACCTACAAGCAGCATGATAAATCACCCCGCTACCACACTCGTGATGTGGCTATAAAGTTGGCTGACTTAACCGGGGCGGTAGTTGTTCTAGGTAGCGCTACTCCTGATGTGGAGACTTTTTACCATGCCCAAAGAGGAGACTATCGCCTGCTTCAGCTTCCTGAGCGAGTTACTCCCAGTGAAGGTTTTCCCCTGCCTCGGGTTGAGGTAGTAGATTTAAGGGATGAGCTTAAGGCAGGGAATAGAAGCCTTTTTAGTCGCTCTTTGTCACAAGCAACAGCTAAGGCTGTGGCCAGCGGGGAGCAGGTGATTCTATTTCTTAATCGACGGGGAGCAGCTACCTTCATTCAATGCCGAAGTTGTGGCTTTGTGCTCCGCTGTAAGCGTTGCGAGGTTACCCTCACCTATCATTTTATCGAGGATGCTTTAGTCTGCCATCAGTGTAACTATAGAATACCAGTCCCTCAAATCTGCCCTCGGTGTTTGGGTCGCCGGATAAAGTTTTTGGGCATTGGCACCCAGAAGTTAGAGCGGGAAGCCGGTTACACTTTTCCCCAAGCCAGGCTGCTGCGCTGGGATAGCGATGTTACTAGAGGGAGGTATTCTCATCAGGAGATATTAAGCAAGTTCCGTGCCCACGAGGCTGATATTCTTATCGGCACGCAAATGATTGCCAAGGGATTGGATTTACCCCTGGTTACCCTGGTGGGGGTAGTTAGTGCTGATACCAGTTTAAACCTGCCTGACTTCCGGGCTGGAGAGAGGACTTTTCAGCTCTTAAGTCAGGTGGCGGGAAGAGCCGGGCGTGGCATTTTAGGGGGACGGGTTATCATTCAGACCTACTCCCCAGAGCACTATGCCATTCAGACAGCAGCTAAACATGACTATGCCTCTTTCTATGATAAGGAAATTGCCTATAGACGCCAGCTTCATAATCCCCCCTTCACCCGTCTAGCTTGCCTCACTTACAGCCATACTAACGATACTCTTTGCCAGAGAGAGGCAGAAAGGATGAAGCGACTCCTTATTGAAGAAAGAGACTCCAAGGGAGTAGCTGACCTAAGTCTAATTGGACCAGCCCCGGCATTTATTCATAGGCTACGAGGTAGGTTTCGCTGGCAGCTCATACTTCGTGGTGCTGAGCCTTCTACTTTTCTATCGCAAATACCTATTCCTCAGGGCTGGACAGTAGATACTGACCCCATAAGTCTAATTTAGGAGACTAATTGAGTGAATTTCTATAAAGGTAATTCAGAATTTTATTCGCTTCCTCGCCGTTATTCCTTATTTCTTACTCCGTGCTCTCCGTCTTCTCTTTGGCTGCTTGCTCCTCTACTGAACCTTGACGATGATAGTCGGTGCGGTTGACGACTCTGGGGCAAGATAAAAAAGGTCATCAAATTTGTGTTTAGGAAAGGCTTTTATCGCCCCGATAATGAATTTTTGATTGATGCTGCGCTTACCCTCTCTCACCCGGTAAATCTGGCTTACCGATATCCCCATAGTCTGGGCTAACTCAGATAGGCTCTTATAGTTCTTGTTGCGAAGTTCAAAAATCTTTGTCCTGATTATCATAACTATCACCCCACTTGATGACAGATGGCTATATTATAGCCCTTAATATGCCAATTGTCAAGTCCCCGATTTAAATCATCTAATATGTAACCGAAGGGGTGATAGTTAAATCACATAAAAAGTAACCGAAATTGGTAAGATGTAGTCTGGTTAATTAAGGCAGAGAGGAGGTAAGACCAAGCTACATGGAAAGGATGGATATGCACTCAAGGAATGAATCCCGTTAGATATTCATAACATCAGTGTCTAACAGGATTGAAAGGAAGTATCTAATAGGGTGAATACTGTGGCTCTCCAAGTCGAGTCTTCGACCAAGAGTAAACCCGCCTGAGGCGGGCTTTGAAGGAGATAAGGAAAAGGACTCCCTTTGAGTGGAAAGGGCTAGATTCGGACAACGGTCAAGAGTTTATCAATCAAATTCTTCTCCAGCGTTAGTTCTTTCTCAATTTCCGCCTCTTTAGAAATTCTAAATGCTCATATATGTCCTAAACAAGCGTATCGCTGCAATTTGAGGAGCGAGTCTAGAGCTCATAGACGGTGCGAATCCAGCTTGCCCAGCCATAGGTAATTATGTTACCCTAAATTAGCTAATTACTCTGTTTATCAGGGGTTCATTGTTCCTATTCTCACATTGCTGGTTTAGTATTTATAGCAGCCTAATTCAATTCCAAGTCGATTATTACTTCGAGGCAATCCAGGCAGACTATTGACATTACAGCACTAAATGTTTTACGCTTGATACACAGAAAGGAGGTGGATTAAATGCAAGCATACTGTATGAAGTGTCGTGCCAAGAAGGAAATGAAAGATCCTAAGGCTATCACCATGAAGAATGGGCGGCCGGCAACTCAAGGTGTTTGTCCCACATGCGGTACGAAGATGTTCAGAATCGGAAAGGGTTAAACCTGATATTGACATTACAGCACTGAATGGTTTATCGCTAATACCAAGAAAGGAGGTAAGGTATTGATGTGAGTAAAACAATCTCAAGTTACAAAAAACAGAAGGAGGATAAAATATGAAACCAAAAGGAATAAGAAAGGTCTGCTGGTTACTCGTGACGACACTAATCATTGCCGCTATGATGTTACCGGCATGCGCAGAAGGTGAGGAGGTCACCGAAGAGGTCGCGGAACCCCCAATCAAGAACCCTACTATCTTCATTCAGGCTACCATTGGGGATGCTGAGACCATGGACCCGGCTTATGCTTATGACTCGGCTAGCAATGAGCAGATACAAACTATTTATGACCCTCTTATTTTCTATGATGGTGCCAGCACCACCGAATTTGTGCCGATACTGGCTACAGAGTGGACTATCTCTGAAGATGGTAAGATATACCGGTTCAAAATTAGAGAGGGGGTCAAATTCCACAACGGCAATGATTTAACCCCATCGGATGTGGAATACTCCTTTGAACGGGGCATGGTGCAGGACTATGGTATGGGACCCCAGTGGATGATTTTTGACCCCCTCTTAGGCATTGGAACTTCTTCGCGCACAGATGATGGACTAATTCCTCTGGAGGATATAACCAATGCTGTTGAGGTAGATGGGCAGTGGGTGCAGTTCAATCTGGCGGCTCCCTATGCACCGTTCCTGCAGATTCTCGCTGGTTCCTGGGGTAGTATCGTTGATAAGGAATGGTGCATAGCCAACGGCGACTGGGACGGCACGCAGGCATCTTATAAAGCGCTCAACGACCCTTCGCCTGGTGGCTCACCTTTGCAGTCGATAGCCAACGGCACCGGTCCCTTTATGCTGGAGAGATGGGATGCTGGTGTAGAAATTTCCCTGGTGAGGAACGACAATTACTGGGGGGAATTGGCTAATTTTGAGAGATTTATCACCAAGGTTGTTGATGAGTGGACGACCAGAAAGCTGATGCTGGAGGCCGGTGATGCTGACTGGGTTTATGTTCCCAGGGCTTACTACGGTGAGCTTGAGGACGTAGAGGGGCTAACGGTCTATAAGGACCTGCCTCAACTGACGGCAGATGCCTTCTTCTTCCAGTTTGACATTAGTCCCGAGAGTCCCTTCGTCGGCAGCGGTCAACTGGACGGCAATGGCATCCCGCTTGACTTCTTCACTGACATTGATGTAAGGAAGGGTTTTGCCTATGCCTTTGATTGGGAGACTTTCATCAACGATGCGCTGACAGGTGAGGGACAGCAAGTGGCTTCGCCAGTGATTGAGGGGCTCTCCTACTACAACCCTGACCAGGCAATGTACTACTACGACCTGGCCAAGGCAGAAGAACACCTGAGAGCAGCCTGGGGTGGAGAGGTCTGGGAGAAAGGGTTCTCTATTACCATAGCCTACAACGCCGGTAACGAGAGAAGAAAAACCGCCTGTGAAATCCTGCAGGCTGGTCTGTTCGCTATTAATCCCGAGTTCAAAGTCGGAATCCAGGTTCAGCAGTGGCCAACGATGCTCAGGGGCATGTACATGCAGCTTTTGCCCGTATTCATAATTGGCTGGGGGGCAGATTATCCTGACCCGCACAACTTTGTCTACCCATACATGCACAGTTCTGGCGATTTCTCTGAGTGGCAGAGTTACAGTAACCCTGAAGTAGACGCACTTATTGAACAAGGAATTGCTGTGGTGGACCCGGCAGAGAGACAGGCAATCTACTACCAGCTACAAGAGCTCTATATTGAGGATGTACCCAGCTTTATCGTGGCGCAGCTGGTGGGAAGGCGCTACTTCCGCGATTGGGTTCAGGGATTCATCTTCAACTCCATTGACCCGGCAGAAATAGGACATGTATATACACTGAGCAAAGAGTACTGAAGATAGATTGGTTGGAGTAACACACATATGAAGCAAGGAAAGTCTCCCTTGTCTCAGGTGGAGGCTTTCCTTTGCTTTTGTAGGGGGAATTGAGCTTGGAACTTCGGGCCTATATTGTTCGCCGACTTCTGCTCATCATTCCGGTATTGTTCGGTGTAACTCTATTGATATTTGGCTTACTGCAGTTATTCTCACCCGTGGAAAGGGCTGCCCTTTATGTCACTGACCCCAAGCAGTTTGCCAACATAGCAGAAGTTATTGAGAAGTATGGCCTTGACCAGCCGGTATGGGTGCAGTACGGCCACTGGATTACTGAGATATTCCAGGGCAATCTGGGCTGGTCTAAGGTTGTTTCCCAGCCGGTTACCAGTGCTATGCTCAATTTCCTACCGGCTACTCTGGAACTGGCTATATTTGCTACACCTCTCATCATCTTCGGTGGCATCTTCCTGGGAAGCAAGGCAGCTGCCCACAAGGACAAGGCTATTGACCACGCCACCCGATTAGGCGCTATCGTGGGCTGGTCTCTGCCTACCTTCTGGCTGGGTCTGATGCTGCTGATGGTCTTCTACGGCTTATTCTCCGGGTTATTCCCACCGGAGAGGCTGAGCACCGAGATGAACATCGTGGTGCATTCCGAAGCCTTCACCCAGTACACCAAGCTTCATATAATTGATGCCATCCTGAACGGCAATGGACGGGTTTTGCTGGATAGCTTAAGACACCTGGTTCTACCGGTGATAACACTTACCGTGGTAAATCTAGCTTTTATCATGCGCCTAATGCGCTCCAGCATGCTCGAGGCACTTGGTAAAGGCTACATCCTTACCGCCCGTGCCAAGGGGCTGGACGAGAATACGGTTGTCAGTAAACACGCCAGAAGAAATGCTCTGATTCCGGTGCTTACGGTTTCGGGCTATATTTTCGCCGGTCTGGTAAATGGAGTGGTCATTACCGAGACCATCTTTAACTACAAAGGGCTTGGCTGGTGGGCCTGGCAATCGGCTGTTAACCTGGATATATCTGGTGTCCTGGGCTTTGCCCTGTTCAATGGTGTTCTCTTTGTATTTACCAACCTCGTAGTTGACCTGCTCTATGCCCGGATAGACCCACGGGTGAGACTGGGGGGCAAGGTAACATGACGAGTCTGAGATTTATGCTGTACCAGTTGCGAAGGAATCCGCTATCAATTATTGGTATCGTTATTATTCTCACCTTTATCATTATCGCTATCTTCGCTCCCATCATAGCCCCGCCTCCGGAGGGTCACATTGACCCCTATATGATACCGCGAGACGGTTACTCACCAATACCCAAACCCCCGAACGAAGAGCATCTTTTCGGTACTACTGAGGGTCAATACGACATCTTCTATGGAGTCATCTGGGGTACCCGTTCAGCCTTTCGAGTAGGCTTAATCGTAATCGGAGTGGTGCTGGTCGTAGGTATCGTGCTGGGTAGTCTTGCCGGATACTTCGGCGGAATAATTGACGAAATTATTATGCGGATAACCGATATATTCCTGGCTTTCCCTATCTTGATACTGGCCATGGCTATCACTGTCGCTCTTGGGCCCAGCCCGGATAACGTGATTATCGCTCTCATCATTGCCTCCTGGCCTTCGTATGCGCGGCTCATCAGGGGAGACATTTTGGCGGTCAGAGAGGAAGACTATGTAGAGGCAGCCAGGGGAATGGGTGGCTCACACCTGAGAATAATCACCAGGCACATATTACCCAATTCTATCTACCCCACGCTGGTTATGGCTTCTCTGGATATCGGTGCCGTTGTGCTGTATGCAGCTGCTCTGAGCTTCCTGGGTCTGGGTGCGCAACCGGGTTACGTTGACTGGGGACAAATGATAAGTTTTTCCAGAAACTGGATTGTGGGACCACCTGGTAATCCTCTGGCCTACTGGTATACAGTTACTATACCTGGTCTATTTATCCTCCTCTTTGTTCTGGGTTGGAACCTCCTTGGTGATGCCTTCCGAGATATCCTTGACCCCAGGTTAAGCAGAAAGTAACCATGAATGAATTGCTGATAATTAGGAACCTGACAGTAAAGTTTTATACCTATGATGGCGTTGTTCAAGCGCTAGATAACTTAGACCTTGATATCAAACAAGAAGAAACCTTCGGCTTAGTTGGAGAGACAGGGTGTGGTAAGACATTAACAGCACTATCTATTCTGCGACTAATCTCCCCCCCGGGCCGCATAGAAAGCGGAAGTATTTGTTTTAATATTGATGATGGAGATGAACCGATAGACCTTCTAGCTATAGGCGAGGAGGAAATAAGAGCAATTCGGGGCAGTAAAATATCAATGATATTTCAGGAACCGAGCTCTGCACTGAACCCAGTCTATACCATAGGTGACCAGGTCTCGGAAGTAATACTACTTCACCGGCGACAGGAACTGGTTAATAAAGCTATAGAAACAATAACTGCATTGCTAGCAGGAAGGAATAGCCTCGTTAATATATTAGCTAATCCCATGCGGCTAGCCGAAAGAAGTCTTTACCAAAAGATAGCGCAAAACCCACACTCACTGTGGCCAAGGATTGTTGGCCGTATTCCTATAATGAGGAGATTACTGCAGCGGCTCAAGGATGAGGCTAAGAAGATGGCTATCAGCATGCTAAAAGAGGTAGAAATACCGGACTCGGAGAGAGTAGCCCAGCAATATCCTCATCAGTTGAGCGGTGGTATGGAACAGCGTGCCGTCATAGCTATGGCGCTAGCCTGTTCCCCCAGCTTTCTCATCGCTGACGAACCGACAACATCTCTTGATGTAACTATCCAGGACCAGATTCTGGAACTGCTACGCCGATTAAAGAGTGAACGGGAATCGTCAGTACTCTATATTACCCATGACCTGGGTGTGGCCGCTCAAATATGTGATAGGATTGGCGTAATGTACGCCGGTAGCCTTTGCGAGATAGCTAGAGTGGATGACCTTTATGCCAATCCTCTACACCCTTATACTAAAGCTTTACTGGCAGCTGTTCCTAAACCAGGTGAAGAGCCACATGCGATAGGTGGTACTGTACCAGACCCACTTAATCTACCATCAGGATGCCGGTTTCATCCCCGGTGCTCCCGTGCTATAGGGATGTGCCGGGAACACGTCCCCCCAATGCATGAACTGGCATCAGGGCACTTTATTGCCTGTCATAACTACCAAGGAGAAACTGGTGGAAGTTCTTGTTGAGACCAGGAATTTAGAAACACACTTTCCTATTTTGAAGGGTGTTCTAAGGAGGCCAGCCGGTGCCGTTAGGGCAGTTGATGGCATTAATTTGACCATCGGCAAGGGACAGTGGATGGGTCTGGTAGGCGAGTCAGGTTGTGGCAAGACAACCTTAGGCAAGACCCTGCTTCGCTTGTTATCGCCTACATCCGGGCATATATACTTTGATGTACCTAATGAGACTAAAGACGAGATGGACTTGTTGGAGGAGTCGGCGGCTAATCCCACGAAATTACAAGCATTGAGACGAAGATACGACCTAGCAACATACCCCAGTAAACAACTCAAGGCTATTAGGAGAAGAATGCAGCTTGTTCACCAAGACCCTTATACCTCCCTCAATCCTAGAATGAGAATCAAAGATATCGTGGCCGAACCACTGGCAATACATAAGCTTATGCCAAGGAAACAAATCAGGGATAGAGTTACTGAGATTTTACAGATGGTTGGACTTACTGACCAGCATTTGCGTCGCTATCCTCACGAGTTTAGCGGCGGGCAAAGACAACGGATAGCCATCGCCCGAGCTTTGGCAACAAACCCCGACTTTATTGTATTTGATGAACCAACCTCAGCACTGGATGTATCGGTACAGGCACAAATCCTCAATTTGCTAGGGCAACTAAAGAGGAACCAGGAGCTGACCTACCTGTACATTACCCACAACCTCACTGTTGCCGAGAGTGTTTGTGATAGCATCGCCGTCATGTACGTGGGAAAGATAGTAGAAATAGGTACCCCTATTGAGCTATTCCATTCTCCCAAGCATCCCTACTCTCAGGCTTTGGTTCTATCAACTCCCATTCCCGACCCTAAAAGAAAGCGAGGCAGGGTTGTCCTGCCAGGGGAAGTGCCCAGCCCCACCAATCCACCCCCCGGTTGTAGATTTCATCCAAGATGTAGCCGGACTACTGAGGAGTGCGAACGCCTAGAACCGGAACTTCGGCAATCAGGGAATACAAGTTGGGTCGCTTGTTGGCATCCCCTCAGCTAAAGGCCCTTCGCTGGCTCAAAGCTTCCAAACCTGAAGCTAGCTTGGTATCCTGGGACTTATCCTTAGAAGAGTTCGACAGGGCGAGGGCGAGGTCGAGTTCCAGGTCTATTACCAAGGGTGACAATAGGCAGAACTGCTCTTTATTTACTTCAATAGGCTTTATGAATGAACGTAGGAAGGTTTTTCCCTTGATAAAACCGGCTTCTTCAGTTGTGATGCTTCCTTTACTATTATTTCAGGCTATTTTACATGTTGGGACTTGGGTTTAATCCCTGCTGATGGCGGTGTCAATACCGCAAATGAGAGACGAACCCGCGTGCGTGCAGTTACTATAGACCCTACAAAAATTTCGCTCTTTTTGCTTCAGCGTTTCTATGACATCAGATTATGCAGCTACGCTTCTTATATCTGCTAAACATCCTGATGCCTTGCGCCAGGCTTTTCTTTGCTGAGCAAAAGCTGGTGGAAGGTTAACCGGCTAGATAATCAGAACAGAACGGGCACAAGTACAAATTGCACAATCCGTCAATTTGTGTAGCCTAAAAAGGTTCCTTTATTTAACGAAATGACGGATTTTTACCCTGGTTTTTAGCTAACAAAATCTCCCTCCCCACAGTCGTAATTATGTTTTGCACATACAAGGGCTCATTACTAGAGGTTAGCTAATGGCATAAGCCGCACATTTTACCTTTTTACCCGGATTCATAAGTATGCTATATTACACTATTGTGGGCATGTAAATTTGAGGTGCTAAATGTTTAGATGTCCTAACTGCGGTCTAAAAGCTAGTGGTGACTACTGCCAGTGGTGTCATTACCCAATACTGAGGGGTGTACCAAAAAGAGGTCGAAAATCTAAAAAGCAAGAGGCCGCGGAAGCTAGGGAAAGGGCTCAAAGAGAGGCCGTGGAAGCCAAGGAAGCCGAAGTAGTACCACCAACCAGGGTGATTACGAGTAAAGCTGCCAATCGGCTAGAACGACACTAACCTTTTCCATTTTTTGCCCCCTTATAGAGATAAATAATCTGTATGATTTAAATCTACCATACAATCATAAAGATAGGCATAAAAATCATAAAGATTCCGTAAAGGTTTCATAAAGAATTAATTATGGTAAGGAATAGGTAGGAGGGAGATGCCTGGCGATATCGTGGTGGATTCAATTAGTGATTACCAGATGGCAGAGCTGAGTTGGCTCAAGGAGCGGCTCTACCGGAAGCGAACTCAGGCAAGGGGGGTAAAAACATTCTGGACCCTGCGCAATGGTGAAGCGAAAGGTATAGCTGAAAAGGCCGGATGCCGCTTGCCCGATTAAAGTTGAGGCTAACCACCTTAATCATTGTGTCAATACTATATGGTATTGCCACCGGGGTGAACTTTGAGGAAAATCAGAGCGGAAGTGAGCCCCACGGCTCTCTTCCCTGAGAAGAGCTGCCTCAGTTACTAATCGACCGGTGAGCACCAAGTTGCTTAACTCACAGGAAGGGCGGTCAGTGGGTTGGGGTAATAACCTTTGCCACGCCGCCAGGATATCAGCTGCCTGAGTTAAGCCTTCTTTATTACGAATAATGCCTACCTTGTCCCATTGCAGTTGTTGCAAGGCAGAAAGACTTGGCACCGGTACTACCTGTGGAGCCTGCCTCTCGCTGAGTGAGTAGTGAACCTCCACAACTTTGCTAGCCGCCGGTGCCTCTGTCCTAGCTCCCTTTTTGGTTTTTTCTACGACTCTTTTACTAAACACGACTGCTTCAAGGAGCGAGTTTGAAGCTAGCCGGTTGGCTCCGTGAATTCCGGTGCCGGCGGTTTCACCGCAAGCGAATAATCCAGCTATGTTGGTTTCTCCCCAGCTATTGACCTTGATGCCACCCATCATATAGTGAGCCGCCGGTGCCACCGGTATCAGACCTCTGGTAATATCTAGGCCATGGTCGAGGCAGAAGCGGTAGATGTGAGGGAAACGAGTGGTGATAACGTGGGGTGGCAGGTGGGTTACATCAATAAAGACCCTATCCGAGCCGGTTTTTTCCATCTCGTATAGTATACTGCGGGCGACTACATCCCGTGGTGCCAGGTCAGCTTCAGGCGTGTAGTCAGGCATGAACCGGTAGCCATCAACATTGCGCAGTATCCCTCCCTCACCCCTGACAGCTTCGGAGATGAGAAAGGGAGTTACCCCAGGGAGGCGCAGGGCAGTGGGGTGAAACTGGAAGAACTCTAGGTCGGTAATCTCCGCCCCAGCGTTGAAGGCTAGAACTATGCCGTCACCGGTGGCTATCTCTGAGTTAGTACTGAACTTATATAACTGCCCAGCACCACCAGTAGCCAGAATTAAGCAGCGACACTCAAATTCCTCAATAGAGCCGGTGTGGCAATCAAGGGCTTTTATTCCCGAGACTCGCTTCTTTTCTACCAGAATCTCAGTCGCCAGGCAATCTTCAAGCACTTGTATCTTAGGGGGGCGCACCTGTTTACTTAAGGTGAACTCAATATGTTCGCCAGTGGCGTCACCCCCAGCATGGAGAATCCGGGGTAAGCTGTGAGCCGCCTCCATAGCCAGGGCAATCTCTCCATCAAGGGTGTCAAAGGGTACCCCAAACTTGACAAGGTCAGTAATGCGGTCAGGGGCTTCGTTGACCAAGATATGCACTGCCTCTTCATCACATAAGCCATCTCCGGCGGTGATTGTATCCCGGAAGTGACGCTGGGGAGAATCGTTCTTGCCGATAGCGGCAGCAATCCCCCCTTGGGCATATTTGGTATTGCAGTCATCAATGCTGCCTTTGGTTATAATAAGCACACTGCCCTGCTCTTTTGCCAGCAGAGCAGTATATAGCCCGGCAATACCACTGCCAACTATAATGTAGTCATATTGGTTCATTAGACTTCTACCTCTAGTCTACTCTATATCTAGCTTTTCCCTCCTGGTAAAGGTCGCCGCCATAAATATCATTTACCACCATAACTGGGAAATCTTCTACCTCTAGACGGCGGATTGCTTCAGCTCCAAGCTCCTCATAGGCTATTACCTCTGATTTCTTGATGGTCTTGGAGATAAGGGCACCGGCACCGCCTATAGCAGCCAGATACACTGCTTTATACTTCTGCATAGCATCTTTCACCTCTTGTGAGCGCATGCCCTTGCCAATCATCCCTTTAAGTCCCTCAGCTATCAAGCGGGGTGAGTAACTATCCATGCGGCCGCTGGTAGTAGGTCCGGCCGACCCAATCGGTTGGCCTGGTCGGGCCGGGGAGGGACCCATAAAGTAGATTGCCTGCCCCTTAATATCAAATGGCAGGGTCTTTCCTTGCTCCAGAGCCTCAACCATCCTCTTGTGGGCGGTATCCCGCCCAGCATACATAGTGCCAGTGAGCAAGATATTATCCCCAGCTTTGAGGCTTTCTAAGGTCTCATCAGTTAATGGTAACATAACCTTTTTGACCATACTATCCGCCTCTATTTAGACCTTCACTTCTTTTAAGATATCCCTGGCAATAATGCTTCTTTGCCGCTCCAGTGCCGTCAGGATAGTCAATCCTTCAGGAACCTGATAATGCCTGCCCATAATATAGGTGTCGACCACTTGAACTTGTTCAGCCATTTTTACCTCAACTTAAAGAATTGCTTCTTTGTGCCGAGCACTATGACATTGCAGGTTAACTGCTACCGGTAGGCTAGCAATATGGGCAGGGAATACTTCAGCATGAACAGCCAGAGCGGTGATTCTACCACCATATCCCATTGGTCCAATGCCTAGGCAGTTAACCCGTTGTAAAATTTCCTTTTCTAGTTCGGCAACCTCAGCATCCGGGTTGGGCTCACCGACCTTCCGCAATAGTGCTCGCTTAGCCAGCATAACAGTCTTTTCTACTGTGCCTCCTATGCCAACACCAACAATAACTGGAGGACAAGGATTGCTGCCTGCCTCATCAACAGCATTAACCACAAAATCTATAACCCCCTGGCGGCCTTGCGATGGGCGTAGCATAGCCAGGCGAGCCATATTCTCAGCGCCGCCACCTTTAGGAATTGCGCTAATTTTGAGCTTATCACCAGGGACTATATCAGTGTAAATAATGGCTGGGGTATTATCCTTAGTATTTGCTCTGGCGGAATAAGGCTGGCGCACCATAGATTTGCGCAGATAACCTTCGTCGTATCCTTGGCGTACCCCTTCATTCACGGCTGTGTAAAGGTCACCACCAGTTATGTGAACTTCTTGACCTAGCTCCAATAAAACCACCGCAGTGCCAGTATCCTGGCATAAAGGGATTTTCTCTCTGGCTGAGATTTCAGCATTTTCCAGTATTCTGTCCAGCACTTCGCGCCCAACAGGTGACTCCTCAGCCTCTCTTGCCTGCTTAAGAGAAGCCATGACATCACTCGCCAGACAGAAATTCGCCTCTTGGAAGAGGCGGGATACAGTCTTGGTTATTTCTTGTGCCTTAATATCTCTCATGAGGATTAATTTCCTTTCCCCAACAAACAGTAGCTGAACTATATCACCCGTTCCACAGTGGGTATGATGTAATCCTCACTCACATTCCAGCGCGATAGTACCTGTCCCTCATTTATATCAGCCCTCTCTATTTGTCTCCTTTACAGCTTCATAGTCTTCACTAGTTCCTGCACCGCCCTGGCTGAGTTGGCTAGGGCTGATTTCTCCTCGGCGGTTAGCTCAAGCTCTATTATTTGCTCGATACCGCTCTTACCTAGTTTTACCGGGATGCTGATGACGGTATCTTTAATCCCGTATTCCCCATCCAGGTAAGTAGCACAGGGCAGGATTTGCTTCTTATCTAAGATTATGACCTCTACCATTTGGGCAACACCGGCTGATGGAGCATAAAAAGCACTGCCGGTTTTGAGTAAGCCAACAATCTCAGCTCCAGCCTTTAGGGTACGCTCCGCCAGTCGGTTAATAGTTTCTTGAGGCAGGAGTTTGGTTATCGGGACACCACTAACTGTACATAGCCTGGGAAGAATGACCATTTTTTCACCGTGTTGTCCTAGAATACAGGCAAATACATCTTCTACTGATACATTAAGCTCAGCGGCGATAAAGCTTCTAAGTCGGGCAGTATCCAAGACACCAGATAATCCCATAACTCTGTTTTTTGGAAACCGGCTAGTGCGAAGAGATAGATAGGTCATAGCATCCAGTGGATTAGTAACCATAATGATAATGCAATTTGGCGAATGGCTCACTACATTACGGGTAACCTCAGTAACAATGTTCATATTAGTCTGTAACAGCTCTTCCCGGGTCATGCCTGGTTTTCTAGGAACGCCTGAGGTGATGACTACCACCTCTGAGTTAGCTGTTTGTTGATAGCTATTAGTTCCGATGATATGTCTATCACATCCGAAGATAGGCATTGACTCAAGCATATCCAAGGATTTACCTTGAGGCAAACCCTTGATGATGTCTATCAGGACTATATCAGCATAGCCTCTCTCAGCAATTCGTTGAGCGCAGGTAGCACCGACATTTCCAGCACCAATAATGCTAACTTTGCTAGTCATTGCTTTTCTCCTTTAGAGCCTGTCTAGAAATTAACATGTTTCTCTTTCGTCATTGCGAGGGGCAAAGCCCCGAAGCAATCCCAAAGAGCTTAGTGAGATTGCCACGCTTCGCTCGCAATGACAAAGGTATGTTTTTGTGTAGTTTTCAGACAGCCTCCTAAGTAATGTTAGCCCATTATTATTTTGTCACCTATCTATCTGGGTGAGCAAAGTTGACATTAGCCGCGCAAAATAGCTCCAAGCTCACTAGACAGCTTATTCAGGATTTGCTGTTGAACCTTGTTGACCTCTTTATCAGTTAAGGTATGAGTCGGGGATTGAAAAGTAATTCTATAGGCAAGGGATTTCTTGCCCCGGGGGACTTGGTCACCAGCATAGACATCAAACAAGGTAACCTGATTCACCAACGGAAAACTCTTAATAATATCAAGCACCCTCTGATGGGATATTTCGGTGTCAATTACCAGAGCCATATCTCTGACTATAGCCGGAAACCGTGGTATTGGCTGGAACATTTTATGACCAATAGTGAAAGGTAAAAGTGCTGTCAGGTTAATTTCAAATAGATAGACAGGCTCAGAAACTTCAAAAGCCTCCAATACCTTAGGGTGTAGCTCACCGACAACCCCTAGCTTTTTACCATCCACAACTATAGCCGCCTGTTTACCCAGGCATAAGCTCTCATCCCTATCCTCTTCAAAGTTAGCCTCCACGCCCAGCTGGTTGAGTAAGCCTTCCACCACCCCCTTAGCATCATAGAAATCAAGCAATTCTTCCTTACCCTGCCATGATTTTTCAAGCCTAGAGCCACCTAGTATGCCACACAACGCCTCGGGCTCATCAGGTAAATCATTATGACGGGGTAGATAGACCTTGCCCAGCTCAAAAAGCCTGATACCACTGTCTTCGTGTCTCCTATTTGCTGAAAAGGCAGCTAAGAGGTTGGCTCGTAGGCTAGGGCGAAGATACTCCCGTTCGGCTGTCATCGGATTAGCCATACGAAGAGGCATAGGTTCAAGGGGATGAGGTTCAGGTAGCAGCTTATTTAGCATTTCCAAACTGGTTAATGAATAAGTAATCACCTCCTGGAAGCCACAGCCGGTAAGGATACGCCCTGCCTGCTGCTTAAGACCAAGGACAGGCTCAGGGTTTTGTCTGGGTAGTGACTGACTGAGCATAGTAGCCGGAATCTTATCATAGCCAATAACACGGACTATCTCCTCTATAAGGTCTACGGTCAGATGTATATCACTCCGCCAATAAGGAGTAGTAACCCAAACCTCTGAAGCTGAATCTCCTTGCTTACAATCAAAGCCCAGGGAAGTCAGTGCGCCTACTATCTGGTCAAGGCTAAACTCAACGCCTAAAAGTGTCTTTACCTTACCAGTTGATAACAAGATGGGCTCTTGCTCTCGCTTACCGGGATAAACATCAACCACGCCCTTAGCCGCTTCACCACCGGCTAGCTGCACAATCAACTGGGTGGTACGTTTAAGCGCGGGCAGGGTCAGCTCAGGACGAATGCCCCTCTCAAATCGCATACAGGCTTCACTAGGCAACTGCAGTCGCCTACCGGTATAGTGAATGCTTGCCGGGTTAAAACTGGCTGCCTCCAGCAGTATTGATGTAGTCCCCCGGGTAACCTCACTATCAGCACCACCCATAACCCCAGCGATAGCCACTGACCCCGCCGTGTCAGCAATAACCAGCATATCCGCCGAGAGAACTCGTTCTACCCCATCCAGAGTAACTACGGCTTCACCCTCGGCAGCCCGGCGCACAATGATTTTCTTACCTTTAATTTTATCGTAATCAAAAGCGTGTAAAGGCTGTCCATATTCCAGCATAACATAGTTAGTAATATCCACAATATTACTTATAGGACGCATCCCACAAGCCAGCAACCGTTGCTGGAGCCACCTGGGGGACTCCCCTATTTTTACCCCGGTGATTAGGCTAGCGCCATACCTGGGACATAGGTCAGGGGCAGCAATTTCTACCGATATTTGCTGGTCTATAGGGGAAGCTGCTTCCTTATAGCTGACCTCAGGAAGAGACAAACTTCGCCCGGTCAGAGCAGCAATCTCTCTGGCTATTCCAATTACACACAGGCAATCAGGGCGATTAGGGGTTATATCTAAATCAAAAATAACATCACCCAGGTAATCAGCCAGCGGGGTGCCTACAGGGGCTTCGGCAGGTAAAACTATTATTCTCTCATGACTATCTGAGATACCTAGCTCCTTTTCTGAACAAGCCATACCACTGGACATGACACCACGAATCCTGGCTGATTTCAGGCGGAATGCCTGCCCAGTATGCCCATCTATAAGCTGAGCACCAACAGGGGCAAAGGCTACCTTATCACCAAACCTGAGATTCGGCGCCCCACAGACGACAGTCTGCTGCTCAGTGCCTAAATCTATAGTGGGTAAGCTAAGGCGGTCGGCATTAGGATGAGGCTTAATGGCAATTATCTGACCGACAACGATATTCTCCCACTCACCACCAATAACCTGCACCCCCTTGACCTCAATACCAGCCATTGTCAGCTTATTGGCTAAATCGGAAGAGGACAGGGTAAGAGCCACATATTCCTGAAGCCACTTAAGCGGAATTTTCATCTTTTCAGAACTGCCTTAAGAATCTAAGGTCGCTACCGTAAAACAGCCTGACATCATCAATCCCATAGCGAAGCATAGGCAGACGTTCTATGCCCATACCAAAGGCAAAACTGGTGTAAATGTCCGGGTCAATACCTCCACGCTGAAGCACCTGAGAATGGGTCATCCCCGCCCCCAGAATTTCAATCCAGCCAGTATTACCACACAGACGGCAACCCTTACCACCACAAACCAGACACTCAATTGCCATCTCAACCCCGGGTTCGACAAAGGGGAAATAATCGCAGCGGAAACGCGCCTTCCTATCCTCGCCAAAGAAACGACGAGAAAACTCATAGAGCGTCCCCTTCAGGTCAGCCATAGTGATACCTCTATCTACAACCAGACCATCAATCTGATGGAACATAGGCACGTGGGTAGCATCGCTAGCCTCATAGCGATAAACCTTACCTGGTTCAACTACTCTTATCGGGGGTGGCATACTCTCAATAATCCTGGCACTTACAGAGGTAGTATGAGTGCGCAGTAGCATAGGCACTCCGTTTTCTGTCTGAAAATCAACCCATGATGTCGACATAGTATCACGAGCTGGGTGTTCCTTAGGAATGTTCAACGCCTCAAAATTATAATAATCCCACTCTACCTCAGGTCCTTCCACTACTTGAAAGCCCATAGAGCTGAATATGTCGCATATTTCATGCAGGGTTTGAGTAATCGGATGTAAACGACCTATTGGAAGATGACGACCAGGCAGGGTAATATCAATATGCTCTTTTTCAGCAGACGCTGCTAGCTGCGCCTCACGGAGAGCTTCCCCTCTTTGCTTCAAACTATCCTCTAAATAGACCTTAACCTCATTAGCATAAGCACCAACTGCTTTCCTCTCCCCCAGAGGTAGGGCAGCTAATCTACGTAGAATATTAGTTAGATGACTCTTTCTACCTAAATAACGAACCCGCCAGGATTCCAATTCCTTAACGTCGTTAATGCCCTCCAGCTCTTGGAATGCCTTTAATTTTAGTTCTTCAAGTTGTTGTAACATATTCTTGCCTTTAATTTAGGTTGTCTATTCACCTCATCCCCTTAGATATTTGTTAGCAACCTATCCCCTTTATCCCCCTCCCTTACAAGGGAGGAGGAATGAGTTACCTTTGAAGGGGCGAAGCCCCTTCAAACTACCCCTGATTAAACAATATTTCTATTTCCAATCCACTTTAACCTCAATCCTTACTCCTCTGGTTGGACAATAGTAAATCAGTCCATGTTCCCGTCCATATTCGTAAATCTCTCTTGTCAGTTCCACATCCTGCCGACAATAATTTATTACCTCTTCAATTTTCCCCTCTTGAAACCAACTCACTGCCTCGTATCCAGTCCCCAATTTCTCTATTCCTAATGTAGGCGAAGATATTTCTTCTAAACTTGGCCACTTCACATCATCCGGTAAGCGATCTTTCACATCAATAAAAATATCAAATGTCTTTCCATCTAATAGCATGTGGACATCATCTGCATACCCGCTCAGCACTTCATAATCAAATTTTAGCAGGTTAAATCCGATAATCGTGTCAAACTGTGCTAGTTCCTTAATCAGCTCTTGCACTTTACTCTCACACCAATCACGAAACCCATGTCCCTTATCCCAAGACACTGCAATGGACAAACCGAACCCACGAATATTGTTCCATCCGCCCTCCACCTCTGTCGACCAACGCCGGGTTTCTAAATCAAAGAATATTTCCTTCTTCATTATTCTGGATTATAGGCTATTAGCCACAAAGGGGTCAAGGGATGCACCTTGATAGGGTCTCTAAGGGAGGCGAAGCTCTTTTAGGCCCGGATTTCCCATATCAATGTGCGTGCTGAGCCATCTCTGTATTTTGGATATTGACAATAACACCAATCAGGACTAAATTAAAATGACAACATATGAAACAACCTTGAAATAAACATAATGCGGTCTTTGTTTAGAGAGTGAGGGGATGAAAGGAAGAAGAACACAACGGTTAACCAAATGGATAACTGGGAGTCCTTGGTTTAAACGAATAACCGGCAACGTTTGGTTTTCGCTGGGTGTTACTATCATCATTTTAGCCCTCTGGGTCGGATTAGGGGAGTTATTAGACTCGTTAGGAGTGCCCGATTGGGTGGGAAAAGTGCTAAATATGATTTTTGGCGTGGCTTTTTTCTTCTCCCTCATGTCTTTTATTATTCGCAGTGTGTCCAAGCTACAAGAGAAACGCCGGGTTAAATATCCTAGGATACGCCAGATGAGAAATTATTCTGGAGGGGCAAACATATACTTAAAGGCACTCGGCTGGTCTCTGTTTGCACTGTTTTTTGCCAGTGCTTTAGGATTTTCTATGATGGTGATAGGACTGCAGTTTAGCCTCTGGTGGCTTGTCGTCGGGTTACTCATTTTTGGTGGACTATTCTACTTGATAGGGCGTTGGAGAGGGTTGTGGAAAATATGGCGAGATTTATACACCGTTGCTGCCGAAGGAGGCACGACTACAGCCTGGAAAACAGGTTTTGATGTTGAGGACGAGTCATTCAAGGTAGATGAGGAAATCAGTGATTGGCTTCAGACGGGTGACGAGGTTGTAGTTCACTACTGGCCACATAGCAAGACCGTGGCGAGGGTTGAGAAGCTATAAAGTGGAGAGAGTTAACAATCTCATATTTTAGTCTTGAACTTTCCCTCTAGCGATGGTTACCAAATTAGCGAAAGCGTCAGGCTCTCTAACTGCCATATCAGCCAGTATCTTACGGTTGATTTCAACCCCGGACCTTTTTAAGCCATCTATAAACTGGCTATAGGTGAGACCTCGGGCTCTACTAGCGGCATTAACCCGTAAAATCCATAGGCGCCTCATATCGCCCTTTCGCTCTCGGCGATGGCTATAGGCATAGCTCAGTGACTTAAGCATAGATTCATGAGCTCGGCGATAAAGAGAATGCTTGGTTGCCCTGTGCCCTTTGGTCAGTGCTAGCACCTTCTTATGTCGGCGATGAGCGGTTACTCCTCTCTTTACTCGGGGCAAAACATTCCCTCCTATCTAACCAATTTTATACGGTAAAAGTCTTTTTATCCGAGCCTTGTTGCTAGAGTCTACTGGTATCATCTCATCATAAAGGCGCTTGGTTCGTTTTGATTTTCTGAGGCGCAAATGACTTTTCCCACCCTTGGCACGCATAATTTTGCCGCTACCGGTAATATGGAAGCGTCTCTGTGCCCCTTTATGAGTTTTAATCTTGGGCATCTTAAACTTTCTTTACCTCTTCCTTTATCCTAGCCTTCTGGATAGCTGTTGGTGACAGAATCATCGCCATTCTTCTCCCGTCCATTAATGGTTGCCTCTCCACAGAAGCCGCTCCTTTTAATGATTCTGCCATCCTCTCCAGTAACCTCCGACCAATCTCACGGTGGGTGATTTCACGCCCTCTAAACATTACTGTTACCTTGACCTTATCCCCTCCCTCCAGCAATTTCCTGGCTGACCTTGCCTTGGCCTCAAAATCATGGTCACCAACTTTGGGTCGTAACCTGACCTCCCTTAGCAGCGAGACCTTCTGGCCCCTCCTAGCCTCGCGTTCTTTCTTGGTTTGCTCATACTTATACTTGCCGTAATCCAGAAGGCGACATACTGGTGGCGCCGCAGTAGCGGCTACCTCAACTAGGTCAAGATTGTTCTCCCTTGCTATCTCCCTTGCCTGATACAAGGGCATAATCCCCAGCTGTTCTCCCTTCTCTCCTACCAGGCGCACCTCCCTAGCTTTAATCCTGTCGTTGACACGCAGTTCTTTGATTATGTTCTTACCTACCTCCTTTAAGCAAAGACACTTTACGAATAGAAACTATAGCATAGTCCTTTAGGTCAATCAAATTATAGGGCTTGTTTACCAATCTACCTTTATCCTATCCCTTAATAAATACCTTATTATAGCTTTAAATTTTTTACCATATCGGCTATGGCTGTCCTGACGCTTGCTTTAAAGTCATCAAACGATTGTGAAACTAATTGTTTCCCGCTACGCAGACGGATTGAAACGGTAGAAGCAGCTACCTCCTTGTCACCTACCACCAGCATATACGGTATCTTATCAAGTTGTGCCTGCCGAATTTTAAGGTTTACCGTCTCTGACCGAGCATCAACCTTTACACGTATCCCCACACTTTTTAGCTCAGCTTCCAGCTTATGAGCGTAGTCCAGATGGCGGTCGGCTACTGGTATCACCATTACTTGAAGTGGTGCTAGCCACACCGGGAAGGCGCCTCCATAATGCTCAATAAGCGAGGCGAGAAAGCGCTCCATACTACCCAACACGGTGCGATGCACCATCGCTACCAGATGTTCCTGACCATCTTCACCAATATAAGTAACATTGAAGCGTTGGGGAAGATTGAAATCAACCTGAATAGTCGGACCTTGCCACGCCCTTCCGACAGCATCCCTAAACTTAATATCTATCTTAGGTCCGTAAAATACGCCCTCTCCCGGGTCTATATCATAGGCAAGCCTTAGACGAGCCAGAGCTTGCCGCAAGGTCTCTGTAGCTTCTTCCCAGAGCTGAATAGCACCAGCATGTTTCTCAGGCCGGGTAGAAAGTAACACCTGATAATTGCTAAAACCGAAGGTATCTGCCATAAACAGAGCTAAATCTAATACGCCTACTACTTCGTCCTCTAACTGGTCAAAGCGGCAAAAAATATGGGCATCATCTTGGGTGAAGCCCCTGACCCTGGATAGACCATGTAATACCCCAGAGCGCTCATAACGATAAACAGTGCCCAGCTCAGCATAACGTATTGGTAGCTCACGGTAACTGTGCCGCCCTGTCTTATAAATTAAGATATGACCCAGGCAATTCATTGGTTTAATAATATACTTTTGCCCCTCTACCTCCATTGGGCTGTATAAGTAATCACGATAAAATTCCCAATGACCACTGGTTTTCCATAAATCCAGTTTAGCAATATGAGGAGTGTATATGATATCATAGCCCCGCTTGACATGCTCATCCTTCCAGAAATCCTCAATAACTCGGCGGACTACCGCCCCTTTGGGGTGCCAGTGAACCAGTCCCGGACCAGCTTCTTCATGGATGCTAAATAGGTCGAGCTCCCTACCCAATTTTCTATGGTCACTCTTGGCTGCCTCATCAAGTCTTTTTAAGTGTTCTGCCAAAGCCTCTCTGGTTTCAAAAGCAACACCGTATATCCGCTGTAACATGGGACGGTGCTCATCACCCCGCCAGTAAGCCCCAGCAACGCTAATCAGCTTAAAAGCCTTTATTTCCCCGGTAGAGCTCACATGAGGTCCACGACACAAATCAACAAACAAACCCTGTTGATACAAGCTAACCTTCTCATCCGGAATTTCATCAATTAACTCCAACTTGTAGGGCTGAGCCGCAAACAGCTGTTGTGCTTCTTCCTTAGTTACTTCCTGTCTAACAAAAGGCACATCTGAAGCGATTATTTCGCTCATCTTAGCCTCAATGAGAGGTAAATCGTCAGAAGTTAATGAGCGAGGTAAATCAAAGTCATAATAAAAGCCACTTTCAATAGCTGGTCCAATGCCAAACTTAGTGTCAGGAAAGATAGACTGAACCGCCTCAGCCATAACATGAGCTGCCGAATGTCGTAATATCTCCAGCTTTATGTCCTCCTCCGTTAGCTGCCCTTTATTAAGAACCATTGGTGGAATCCTGCCAATCTATTAAATGAAAACCCCCCACCCTGCTTAGGGACGAGAGGCTCTAAACCCCCTATTACTCTATCTTAATAAAATCTATAAATCTGTCTACAAACAATATTCTAACTTATTGTGAATTATCACCGATAAAAGGCACAACTCATTATCCACCAGCTTTATTATACCAGCCACAAGCTGTAAGTGCAATTAGCTCAACTTGCTAGGTTCAGCATCAAGGTGCTATAATGCTCCAGCCACACATGATTAAGAAAGTCTTCCCCATTTTAGCTGTATCAATCTTTTCTGCCATGCTAGGAGTAGGGCTAGTAAGTCCCCTCCTACCCCTTTTCGCCAGCGACATGGGAGCTAGCGGATTCGAGCTGGGTGTGATATTTGCCGGCTACGGTATTTCCAACTGCGTATTTACCCCTATCATAGGCAGACTCTCTGACCGCAGGGGCAGAAAGCTATTTCTCTGCATTGGCCTCGCCGGCTACGCTATTATTTCGTTAGGCTATGTATGGGCAGCTAATGTCCCTCAGTTAGTATTAGTCCGCCTACTGCAAGGTGGAACCGGAGCTATGGTTATTCCCATCGCTATGGCTTATGTTGGCGACCTCTCCCCGGAGGGTGAAGAGGGGAAGTGGATGGGCTACGCCAACGCCGCCTTTTTCAGTGGTTTTGGTATTGGCCCGCTTCTGGGCGGAGCGTTAGCTGAGCGTTTTGGGATGAACGCTTCATTCTATTCCATGGGTGGTCTTTGTCTGTTGGCTTTCCTGGTAGCTGTTCTTTTCCTGCCTGAGATTAGACAAAGAAAAACAGGGGGAAAGGGTCGCCTTTCATTTAAGGACATGAGCGCCAGCCCCATGGTCAGGGGTCTTTTTAGCTTTCGGCTGGTGCAAGCTCTAGATAGAGGCGGCATTATGACCTTCCTACCTATCTTCGCCGC
>JAUVZA010000018.1 GCA_030602805.1 Dehalococcoidia bacterium
TTTGGAGTTCCATTGCGCCGTAAACTTCTCCTGGCAACAAACAATCAAGCTAAGGTGCGTGAGTATAGGAGTCTGCTCCAAAATCTTCCCTATGAGCTGGTTACCCTAGCTGAACAAGGCATCACTACTATAGTTAATGAGGTAGGTGAGAGCCTGGAGGAAAACGCCAGGCTAAAGGCAACAGTCTTAGCCGTTGAGAGCCAGCTATTAGCTTTAGCTGATGATTCTGGACTGGAGGTTGACGCTTTAGGTGGGGAACCCGGTCGGCTATCAGCTCGCTATGCTGGTGAAAACGCTTCCGATAAGGATAGGGTTGACTACCTATTATTGCGACTCAAGGATGTGCCGTGGGAGAAGCGGTCGGCTCGTTTCCGATGTGTTATTGCCATTGCTACCCCTGGCGGTGAGGCAGAGTTTTGCTCCGGTGAGTGTCAGGGATTTATAACCTTTGAACCGAGGGGTGAGCAGGGCTTTGGCTATGACCCGGTCTTTTACCTTCCTGAGTTAGATAAGGCAATGGCTGAGTTACCTCTGGAAATAAAAAATCAGGTTAGTCATCGTGGGCAGGCCGCCGGGAAAGTATACCAGCTGCTTAGTAAATCTGGTAAAACCCCTAGAACGAAGTAGTAATAGTGTCTTTAGTTCAAGCTTATAATGAGCGGGCTGTAAAGACGGAAATCGTGTGAGAGGTAAACGGTGGATAGGTCCCGGGCTAGGAGTGGCGGTGCTGCTTGTCTTTTTACTGCTACCGCCTCTTGAACCCCTTACTGCGGTCGGTATGAAGGTGGTCGGTATCTTTCTGTTCACCATAATCTGGTGGGCAACCATGGGCATAGGCTATCCTAGTATTCTGTGTATAGCACTTTTAGCACTAACTGGAGCTATGACGCCCAAGGCGGTATTTGCTGCCTCTTGGGGCAATTATTTAATCTTGTTTATACTCGCTCTCTTCGGCCTGGCTCAGTGTTTCAGGCTTACTGGCTTCTCCCATCGTTTTGCCTTGTGGTTCTTGACCCGCCCCTTCACCGTGGGACATCCATGGCTGATGATAGCGATGTTCCTTCTTGGGCCCTTGCTCTTGGGCGGTGTTATGTCGGGCACAGCTACCTGCATTACATTCATGGCTATAGCTGAGCCTATGCTCGGAGCACTGGGCTACAAGAAAGGAGACCGTTTTGCAGCTACGCTTATGATGGGGATTGGCTGGACAGCCACCGCTGCTTTTATCATGACCCCTATTGGCCACGCCAGTAACGTGATGTTAATAGAGTGGATTCAGAGGGACACCAGCTATGTCATCAGCTTCCCACTATGGATGGCCGTCGGTGTCCCCACGGGACTGTTGCTTTATCTGTTGATTTTAGGCTATCTTCGCTTTGTGGTGCGCCCTAATGTGAGCAAATTTAGTGGTACGGCAGTGGAGTATGTTCGCCAGGAAAAGGACAAGATAGGTGCCATGAAGTTAGAAGAAAAATTAGTTGTAGGGATATTCCTTGTGGTGGTCGTGTGTTGGATGCTTCCTGGTTTAGCGGGTAATATATTGCCTGGGGTTAGCGCTTACTTCGACAAGATAGGGTATGCTATTCCCCCCCTAGTAGGCGCCTGCTTACTTTGCATTATCCGAGTCAAGAACCAGCCGTTGATGACCTTTCAGCAGTGGATGGCAGGTGTGCCTTGGGGAGCAATAGCCCTGATAGCGGCGATAATGGCCATAAGAGATGTCGTAGGAAGTCCAGAGACAGGAATACCTCAGCTGCTGGCCAACCTCTTTCAGCCTATAGCCACCAGCGCACCCTTCTTTGTCTATCGGCTCATTGGTCAAATCTGGGTAAGCACACAGACTAATATAATGTCTAACCTGGTTTCTGCGTGTCTAGTTTATGGGGCAATGGTGCCAGCAGCTATTGGTGCCGGTGTGGGTAATCCAGTGGCCTTAGGGTTTACAATCTTTGCTGGGGCGCGCGCTGGCTTTGCCTTACCCTCAGCTACCACTAATACTGCTCTGGTAACCGGTAGTGGCTGGGTACCCGTGGGCTTCATGATCCGTCACGGCTTTGCTGTGACCATTGGTGTAATCTTGTTATGTATCTTCGTAGTTTACCCTTGGGCATCCTTCGTCTTCCGTTGAGAATCACAGCTTCCCCCTGATAAAATGGCTCTATTGTTTGGGTGAGAGGGGAAGATGAGAATCTAAGGACTCTCCGTCCTTTTATATTCTAAATGCAAGGTTATGCTTACACTAGCACCTTTAGAGGAGACGGGGATAAAACTTAGAAAGCGAAATTTTGAAGTATCCCTCTCGTTTGTTATATAATTTACTGGTTGTTCCTGAGTATTCTATCTGCCAAAATGGCGAGAGGAAGTTATTTATGACTGGGCTTTCTGATTCCTTCCAACGGCCTATAAATTATCTGCGCATCTCGGTAACTGACCGCTGTAATCTGCGCTGTATCTACTGTATGCCATCCGATGGCGTTAGCTTAATGTCCCACGGAGATATTCTTACCTATGAGGAAATTTACACCGCAGCCTTAGCTGCCGCTGAGCTAGGCATAGATAAGGTGAGGCTTACTGGTGGCGAACCATTAGTGAGGTCAGGGCTGCCCAAATTAATCCAGATGCTGGCGCATATAGACACCATAAATGATATTTCTCTAACCACAAACGGGCTCTTGCTTAGTCGTTATGCTGCTGAGTTGAAGCAGGCGGGCTTACAGCGAGTTAATGTAAGCCTGGATACGCTTAAGCAGGACAAATTTGAGTTTATTACCCGTCGCCACAATAATCTTAGTGATGTATTGGAAGGTATTGAAACCGCCAGGTCTGTGGGGCTTAATCCGGTTAAAATTAATACGGTGGTTATGGCTGGAATTAATGATGATGAACTACTTGATTTTGCTGCCAAAACCATTGATGAGGAGTGGCATGTTCGCTTTATTGAGCTTATGCTTCCGGTTGGGGTGAGCACCACAGCCTCTCAATTTATCTCGGTCAGTAATATGAGAAAGCGCTTCAAACTATTGGGGGAATTAGAGTCTTGCCTACCCAGTGTGGGTAATGGACCAGCCAAATACTTTCGTTTTCCTCAGGCCAGAGGCACCATTGGCTTCATTACTCCAGTTAGTGAGCATTTCTGTTTTGGTTGCAATCGGCTGCGGCTTACTTCTGATGGTAAGCTCCGCCCCTGTCTGTTAGCCGAGGATGAAATAGACCTGAGGCAGCCCTTGCGCAGTGGTATATCCTCAAACGGGCTAAAACAATTGATTGAGGAGGCGGTTGCCAGAAAGCCATTGCACCACCGCCTGGACGAGGGCTACATGCCCAAAGATAGACCGTTTACTCAAGTAGGGGGTTAATTATGGAAGAGCTAACCCATATAGACGCATTAGGTCGCCCCCGTATGGTAGATGTTACCGGGAAGCCTGATACCCAGCGTGAGGCAGTAGCCAAATGCCTGGTCAGGATGAAGGTTACTACCCTTGAGCGGTTAAAGAAGGGGAACATGCCGAAGGGGAATGTTCTGGCTGTAGCCCAGCTAGCTGGCATCATGGCCGCCAAGCAAACGCCTCATATAATACCCCTGTGCCATCCAGTTCTTATCGGAGACATTAAGGTTGAGTTTAATCTGAATGAGCCCAATGGCACAGTGGAGATTACCACTGCGGTAAAAAGCCTGGGTAAGACCGGGGTGGAGATGGAGGCACTTACGGCGACGGCGATTACTGCCTTAACCATTTATGATATGTGTAAGGCGGTGGACCGGGGCATTCAAATTGAGAGCCTCCGACTAATTAGAAAAAGCGGTGGCAAAAGTGGGACAATTAACCTTGAGTAAAATTAATTATTGGTATATACTACAGCACTATCGGTTAATATAATTTAGGGGGTGGATTATGAGACTATCATGTCTTCAGGAGAACTTAAATCGGGGGCTTAGCGTGGTGGGGAGGGCGGTAGCTACTAGAACAACCTTGCCTATAACTAATAATGTTCTCTTAACCGTAGACCAGTCTCGACTTAAGCTGGTTGCCACTAATCTGGAGATGGCTATTACTTGCTGGATTGGCGCCAAGGTTGAGGAAGAAGGGACAATTACTGTTCCCGCCCGACTTCTTGCCGAGTTTGTTAGTTCCTTACCCAGCGATAAGGTTGATATTAGCCTTTCCCCTCGGACTAAGACATTAGGATTAAAGTGTGCCCGATTTGAGGCACGAATCAGTGGGGTTGATGCCAAGGATTTCCCACCTATACCCAGGATTGAAGATGGTATTACCACCAAGGTTGAGGTAGACGCCCTTCGTCAGGGGATTAGCCAGGTTGTATTTGCTGCTGCCTCGGAGGAATCCCGCCCGGTGCTCACTGGTGTTGATGCCGAGTTTGATGGTGATTTGCTGACGCTGGCGGCGGCTGATGGCTTTAGATTAGCCGTATACAAGCTACCTCTTATTAGCCCGGTTAGCCAGAAGACCGAGGTTATTATTCCGGCACGGACTCTGGCTGAGCTAAATCGGCTTATGGCTGACCAGGAGGAAGCTATTGAGATAACGGTAAATCCCAATAAGAGTCAGGCTCTATTTCGCCTGAAGAATATTGAGCTGGTATCCCAACTTGTGCAAGGCACCTTCCCCCAGTATGCCCAGCTTATTCCTCAGAGCTACAATACCCGGGTGGTAGTTGATGTCGCTCAATTCTTGAGGGCGACCAAGACAGCCTCTATCTTTGCTAGTGATGGCGGTGGCATTGTCCGTTTGGTGATAGCCCCTGGTGGAGAGTTAACCCCGGGCAAGGTAACAATTTCAGCTCGGTCGGAGGAAATAGGCGATGATGTTGGTGAGATTGATGCTACTGTCGAGGGTGAGGAGGCAAAGATTGCCTTCAATGGCAAATATCTAATTGATGTGCTTGGTGTGCTTCGTGAGGCACAGGTAGCCCTGGAGACTACCAATCCGTCAAGTCCCGGCGTTATCCGCCCGGTGGGGGTTGATAACTACATCCATGTTGTCATGCCGATGTTTGTTCAATGGTAATAAATTCTAAATACAAAACGAATTAAAACAAAGGCGTCTGGTAGAAATCAGGCGCCTTATATTTTCTTATTAAAAGGATGTCGGAAAAGCCATATAGAATGGCATTAAGATTAATAACTATGTGGGGAAAAATCTTTGGTACAAGGTATTGACAAAATGAAATGTAGTGCCTAAAATAGGGAAATTGAATGTTTGTTAGGAAAAAACTACTGGGAGAACGAACATATTATTATCTAGTAGAGACGAAGCGTGAAGGTACACGTGTAAAACAAACATCGTTAAAATATCTTGGTAAGCAAAGACCTTCACGAGAATACGTAGACGGTATTATTAAAGAGATAATGCAGTCGAGAAGGGGGAACAAATCTAATGACAGCGGAAATAGCTATATTAAATAGCGAAGCCGTGGCCCTCGCAGCAGATAGTGCGGCTACAGCCCGGATAGGAACTATTGATAAAACGTCAACGTCTGCAAATAAGATATTTGCGTTATCAGACTATCATCCTGTTGGAATCATGGTCTATGGTTTAGCATCATTTATGGGTATACCCTGGGAAACAATAATTAAACATTATAGAGCAACCGCATTACCTGTGAATGGATTCGATAAGTTAGAACAATACGCAGACGATTTCCTATCATTCCTGAGCTATGAAAATATCACATTTCATAAGGTTGCTGAGGCGAATTATATTGGAAGCTTTGTTGATAGTGTATTGTATGAGATAAGGAATAGCATCGTAAAAGCGGTTAAGAAGAGTGCAGAAGAAGGTGAAGATATTAATGATGACATGATAAGAGAGACAAACAAGGAGATAATACGTACATACCACAATAATAGTAGAGGCCGAGGCCGGTTTTTCCCAAAGAGAATTAGTAAAAGCGTGATGCAAAGATATATGAGAGGTATTAATAAGGATATAGATGGTATATTTGAGGGTTTTGAAATACAAGATGACCTCCGTTTAAAGCTGTATGAAATACTAGAAAATGTCTTCGCAAGATTCCTAATGGAGGACATCTCCTGTGGTATTATTATAACTGGGTTTGGAGAGAAAGAATTTACTCCATCACTGACCTCTTATGAGGTTGAGGGTATTCTACGCTACAAATCAAGGAATAGAACTGTCGAGAAACTAAAATACGAAGTTACTAATTCAGCAGACCAGGATGTGAAGACAGCAATAATACCTTTTGCACAAAAAGAGATGGTTTATAGATTTATGGATGGGGTGGATCCGATTTATAGAGACGTTCAGGTGGGTTTAGTTGATGGAATTCTTGGTGACTTCAGCAAAAAGGTGCTAGGACAGTTAAAAAGATATAATAAGGCAGAGCGGGATAAAATTAAGAAACAATTAGAGCGGTATAGCGTCAAGGCTGCTACAGAGTTAGTGAAGAATATGAGCCAATTTGTGAAAACATATTTTAGCGACCCTACAGTTGATGCTGTGTCACGACTCCCAAGGAATGAGTTGGCCTTAATGGCAGAATCACTTGTTTATCTTACGTCTCTTAAACGGAAAATCTCGCAAGATCCGTAGACAGTCGCGGAGCCAATCGATGTAGCTGTAATATCGAAGGGGGATGGCTTTATATGGATTAGAAGAAAACACTACTTTAATCCAGAATTAAATCCGTCGTTCTTTAAGAAAAAATATAAGGAGATGCAGAATGAACAAGGAGAAACCACAGAAGACGAATCATCTTCCGTTGATTAAATCTATTCAGTTGCAGTGTGAAATTGGGCCAAAAGTATATGACACAAAAGCGATAGAGACACCGGAAGAGGCAAGAAGAATGGGGTTGTTAATGGCCAAAAAGGCAACTAGGAAGATAAAAATACGCTTTGATTTTTAGTAGACTTATTTCAACGTAAATATTTTAACATTCTGAATTGGTCAATTCTTTGTATAATGCGATAACACGTTGTAGGAGAGACATAGGCGAATTCCTAAACGGCTTGCAGTTCATTTTGTGGTATAATAGCTAGAGATTCTTTAGCCAAAGAATTATTATAGTACAAGACAATCAAACATCCCGATGTTTGTGCAGTGGTGACTAAATCCACCGGGATGATACCTTGAATGTTAACGCTGACCACTCCTCGACGCATATGTTACGTTAAAAACACAGACACCCCAGGAATATTCAATGAGACCATAGGCTACTGACTCCCTTTCTGCTCTTTTTCTCATTATTGTTACGCATGGATTATGTATGCTATACTAGGTGAGAACTAGATGATAAAAATCAGCCTCATTAGGTTAATTTGATATGGCAACGAGGGCACCAATAGCTGAACGGCAATTAGCAGTGCTTATTGACTTTGAGAATACCGGATTAAAGTCGATACAGTGGTTGTTCGATCAGGTCTCTGATATTGGCAGAATTATTGTGAAGAAAGCCTACGCTGACTGGTCGGTTGAAGCTGACAAACGTGACCAACTTCTAGAGTTAGGAATTGAACCTATCCACCTATTTCACTCAAGTGGAGGCGGTAAAAACTCTAGTGATATTCGCCTAGCTATTGACGCAATAGAGTTACTATATCAGTCCCCCGTTGATACGTTTATTATCGTATCGTCAGATAGTGACTTTGTTCCGCTCGTAAATAAACTCCGGTCTGCTGGAAAGACAGTGATTGGAGCGGGTCGTGAAGCCGTAGTCTCACGAACTCTAGTGAGATCATGCGATAGGTATTTTTACCTCGAACAAAGTGATAAAGTCCCCTCAACAGAGCCCTCACCACAAGAAGAGCGGCACAAAGAACAAGTAGATCAGCTTCTCATGCGTGCTGTCAGGGCTGCAATTGATGAGCAGGGCAGAGTCGTTGGAAGCAAACTTGCTCTGACCCTACAGCGTCTCGACCCTAGTTTTGACTACCGCACATTAGGTTATTCCACATTTATTAAATTTATAGAGGCTTTTCATTGGTTGAAGATAATCCGACCGAAAGGCTCAGGTGACATCACAATCGAGTTTATAGATCCTAGCATTACCTCAACGGTCGAGTTTGCTCATTCAGAAACATGGCAATCGGAGATTGACACTGCATGGTCAAAAAGAGCTAATAAATCGGGGCAGTCTATTCCTGGACCCACTGCAGCGATGGATGCGGCAAGAGTGCTTGACGTTCCTAAACTTAGTGCATCACCATATAAGACCCTTCAGAGTCTTCTTGAAGCAAGTGATACTCTACATACAAAATGGTCACGTGATAAAAATACGATAGTCAGGAGATAATCTGGAGGACAAGTTTTCTTCAGCAAGGTATTTTTTAGTCCAAACGAGCTGATATCCCGATATCTGCGCAGTGGTGATTTTTGTTTTATAGAAAAGGCAAATGGTATCAAATATTTGTAAGCATCACTGGACAGACATCCCGATGTTTGTCCGGTGGTGACTAAGTTCAGTGCTCAAATTAATTGACCTACAAGCAGGGAATGGTCTATAATTTACTGGGTAGGGTTAGTTGAGGTGAATTGAGAGGCAGGCAAACTTGCACGAGTCTTGCGGCGTTTTTGGCGTTTATGCCCCTGATGAGGATGTAGCTCGGCTTACCTTTTTTGCTCTATTTGCTCTTCAGCACCGTGGTCAAGAGAGCGCTGGTATTGCTACTACGGATGGTAAAAGGCTCCAGGTTTATGCCAAGATGGGGCTGGTATCCCAGGTGTTTAATGAGGATTCGTTAAGCCATCTCACCGGGAATATTGCCATCGGTCATAATCGCTACTCCACCAGGGGCTCCAGCCGGGTGACCAATGTTCAGCCTATTATAGTGGGTAAGGGTAGAGCTGCTATTGCCATAGCCCACAATGGGAATATTATCAACGCCGAGCACCTATATGAGGAACTCTCTGATAAGGGCTATACCTTCCACACTTCCACGGATACCGAGATTATCGCTAACCTCATCCTCTCCTCTCCTGAGAAAGACTGGGTAGGCAAGATAAGATATGCTATGCATCGGCTTCAGGGGGCATATTCTTTAGTCATTATGACAAACCACAATTTGTTTGGAGTTCGTGACCCCTTTGGTATACGCCCTTTATGTCTGGGGGTTGTTAATGGCGGCTGGGTTATAGCCTCGGAAAGCTGTGCCCTTGACCATATTGGAGCCAGCTTTATCAGAGAGGTTGAACCGGGTGAGATTGTTTCTATTACTGAGAATGGTGTTGATAGTTACCAGGAAGAGGTGGGCAGGAGGGCGCTTTGTATTTTCGAGTATATCTACTTTGCCCGCCCTGATAGTGCGATTAATGGTCGGCTACTTTATCTAACCCGACAAGCTATGGGAGAGAGGCTTGCTGAGGAGCACCCGGTAGACGCTGATTTAGTTATGGGCGTCCCTGATTCAGCTACAGCCGCTGGCATCGGTTATTCCCGCAGGTCAAATATCCCCCTATGTGAAGGATTGCTCAAGAACCGCTATGTGGGGCGTACCTTTATTGAACCTGACCAGCGAATCAGGGACCTCGGCGTTAAACTGAAATTTAACCCCTTACCCCAGATGCTGGATGGCAAGCGGTTAGTAGTGGTTGATGATAGTATTGTCCGTGGTACTACTACACCACAGGTAGTGAAGCTTCTGAGAAGAGCCGGCGTCAAAGAGGTGCATATGCGCATCTGTGCCCCACCTATCCGTTACCCCTGTTTCTTCGGCGTGGATATGGCTACCCGCTGGGAGTTGATTGCTGCTCAGAAGACTGTAGCCGAAGTTAGGGATTTTATCGGTGCTGATTCATTAGGCCATCTAAGCATTGATGGTTTAATTAAAGCGGTGGCTTTGCCTAAGGATATTTTCTGTTTGGCTTGTTTCACTGGTGACTACCCCATACCAGTGCAGCTTGAGATGGATAAGCTGGCACTGGAGACTATGCCGGCTGGAGAATATAACCCCTTTGGCATAAAGCAACGGTAGACTAAAGTAGTTGGTTCTTTATAGCTCTCATTATTTGTTAACGCCTATGCCGGTCAAATTTCTGTGATTGCAAGTAGGCTGCCCGCAGTGTTATGATTAAATTCACCACTAATTAATATAGGGGGCTAATATAATGGGCTACTTCACAATACTGGCAGCTATACCTGGCTTCTTTCTGAGTTCCTTTATCCTCATGCTTCTCTGGGGTGTTATTGCCCCAAATTTCGGGATAGAAAAAATAGGCTATCTTATGGCTATGTTGATAACTATTACCCTCTGGCTAGTGGTGGCACCTCTAGCGGCTGCTGGCCGAAGAGCAAAAAGATAGCCGCATTTTTACCTGAGGAGGCGAGCAAAAATTAAGGAAACCTATGCCAAAGCCGGGGTTAATATTGATGTTGCGGCTAGGGTAAAAGAGCTGATTGGGAAGCATGCCCGGTCTACCCTCTGCCCTGAAGTCTTAAGTGGCGTCGGGTTCTTTGGCGGGCTTTTTGAATTTAAGGGGTTTAAGCAGCCAGTTTTGGTGTCCAGCGTTGACGGGGTAGGCACCAAGCTGAAGATTGCTTCCGCTTTAGCCAAGCACAATACCATTGGCATTGACCTAGTTAATCACTGCGTTAATGACATCCTTACCTGTGGCGCTGAGCCTCTCTTCTTTCTAGACTATATTGCTATGGGTAAGCTGGTGCCAGAACAGGTGGAGGCTGTTGCTTGCGGGCTGGCTCAGGCTTGCCGTGAGGTCGGCTGTGCTCTTATCGGCGGCGAAACAGCCGAGATGCCCGGGCTGTATGCTGGTGAGGATTATGAGCTGGTGGGTTTCATAATTGGTGTAGTGGAGAAGGAAAAAATTATCATGGGGAAGACAATTGTGGTTGGTGACACCATTATTGGCTTACCCTCCAGTGGGTTACATACCAACGGTTATTCTCTGGTGCGCAAGCTCTTTGGCGAAACCCCATCAGTATTAAATACTCACTACCCCGAGCTGGGTCGAACTTTAGGCGAGGAGCTTTTGGAGCCTCACCGGTGCTACCATCATCAGTTGAAGCCACTACTGCCGCTTATCAAGGGTATGGCACATATTACCGGTGGTGGATTGGTTGGCAATGTGCCCAGGATTCTGCCTCAAGGTATGGCGGCCCAATTTCGGAGTCGGGCGTGGACTATACCATCTATTTTCCAGCTCATTCAGCAGCGGGGTAATGTGGCTCAAAGTGAGATGTATCGGGTGTTTAATATGGGTATCGGTATGGTGCTCATCTGCTCACCTACTGATGTTGACCAGCTCACCAAAGCCCTCCCTGAAGCAAAAGTTATTGGTGAGGTGGTGAAGCAAGTGGGGAAGGTGAGGGTAGTTATCAAGTAGTTATCAGGGCGTTTAAGAGGAGCGAAACCGCTTTCACATAACCAATTTACCCTTTTCTTGGGAGAAGATTAAGCCAACGGGGCGTCTAAGAGGGGCGAAGCCCCTCTCACATAACCAATTCCCCCTCTCCTTTGAAGGAGAGGGGGACACAGGGGGTGAGGTAGAAGCTGAAGACATAAACTGAACTAAGTAACTGGAGGTTGCTTATGCGAGCTATTATCAGTGTTTCTGACAAAGCCGGTGTAACCGATTTCGCTCAGGGTCTGAGCCAGTTGGGATTTGAGCTCCTCAGCACAGGTGGCACTCAAAAGGCACTGGTGGAGGCTGGGGTAGCGGTAAAAGGTGTCTCTGAGCTTACCGGTTTCCCTGAGATTCTTGATGGCCGGGTGAAGACCTTACATCCAGTGGTTTATGGTGGCATCCTGGCCAGGCGTGACCTGCCTGACCATATGGCGCAGCTAGCCGAGAATAAGATTGAGACTATTGACCTGGTGGCGGTTAATCTTTATCCCTTTGTCCAGACGGTGGCTAAAGGGGGTGTTACCCTTGATGAGGCTATAGAGAATATTGATATTGGTGGACCAACCCTGATTCGGGCGGCAGCCAAGAACTTCCCCAGCGTCATCGTGCTCGTAGACCCTGCCGATTACCAGCCAGTTTTGGAAAAATTGAGAGCGGGAGGGGTGGAGCTAGCCGAGCGCAAAAGGCTGGCTCAGAAGGCTTTCCAGCATGTAGCTGTTTATGATACGGCTATTTCGCAGTATCTGAGGCAGGATACTGAGGCTTTTCCTGACGAGATGACCATAGCTTTGAAAAAGCGCTACGGACTTCGTTATGGTGAGAACCCTCATCAGCAGGCTGCCTTCTACGCCGAGCAGGTGGTAGGGGTAAGGCAGGAGACTGGTATCACCTGGGCAAAACAGCTATGGGGCAGGGAGCTTTCTTTTAACAATATCTTGGATGCTGATGCTGCCTGGGGTGTGGTTGTTGACTTTGCCGCCCCCACCGTAGATGTTATTAAGCATACTAACCCCTGTGGTCTGGCTAGTCATAATGATATTGCTGAGGCCTATCGGCGAGCTTTAAGCGGCGACCCGGTAGCCGCCTTTGGCGGCATTGTTGCTGCCAATAGAGCTATTGACCTGGCTACTGCTGAAGAGATTAATAAGACCTTTTATGAAATAGTCATTGCTCCCGACTATGATGCTAAGGCTCTGGAAGTATTAAAGGGTAAGAAAAATCTTCGTATTCTGGTTGCTGAATTACCCCTGACTTATGGGGCTACTCCAACGGGCTACCTTGATTTCCGTAGGGTAAAAGGGGGATTCCTTATCCAGAGTTCGGATTCTCTAGCCGAGGCTAGCCTTAGCTTGAAAACAGTAACCAAGCGAGAGCCAACCCAAACCGAAATAGAAGACCTGCTCTTTGCCTGGCGAGCAGTTAAGCATGTAAAGTCGAATGCCATCATATTGGTTAAGAATAGGACACTTTTAGGAATGGGTGCGGGACAACCCAGTCGTATTATCAGTGCTCAGATAGCTAAGGAAAAGGCTGGCGAGAAAGCTAAGGGTAGTGTTCTGGCTTCGGATGCTATGTTTCCATTTTCTGATGTGGTGAAGGCGGCAGCAACTTGCGGGGTAACAGCCATCATCCAACCCGGTGGCTCAGTAAGAGATGATGAGTCAATTAAGGTGGCGGATAAGTATAATATAGCTATGGTTTTTACTGGGACGAGGCACTTCAGGCATTAGGCAAAAATGGGGAAGGATGAAGGAGCGAAGCCCCTCTCAGGAAGAGGAAAATATAAAAGGGGAGTTTAAGAGGGGCTACGCCCCTCTTCAGAGAAAATCTTCCCCTTCCCCTTATCAAGGGGAAGGGGATAAAGGGGATAGGGTTACCTCAATAAAAGCCTAAAGGGGTGAGGTTGATAAACAAACAGAATAAGCAGGCTAATGTGGTTTTAGTGGTGGATATGGTCAGGGGTTTTCTGGAGGAGGGTTATCCCCTATATTGTGGGAATAGAGCCCGCCGCATAATCCCCAATGTGCAAGGTCTCCTGGAGCAGGAGCTTGCCCAGGATTCCAGGATATTCTTCTTATGTGACCATCATTCCCCCGATGACCCAGAGTTCAAGATGTTTCCGCCGCATTGCCTTGAGGGCACTGCCGAGGCAGAGGTCATCCCTGAATTAGCTCAGTATCAGGGTGAGGTAATACCCAAGAGGCGCTATAGCGCCTTTTTTGATACCCCTCTTGAGGAGAAACTGAGCCAGCTCAAGCCGGAGAAGTTGATTATTTGTGGGGTGTGCACCGATATTTGCGTATTGCATACTATAGCTGATGCCAGGAGTCGTGACTACCAGGTGGAGGTGCCGGTTGACTGTGTTGCCTCCTTTGATGAGAAGGCACACCACTTTGCCCTGGAACATATGGAGAAGACGCTGGGGGCGAAGCTCACCAGCTTTAGAGCTAGTCGGGTTAAGCTGGCTAAATTTAAATCCTCTGAGGCTGTCTTATCCGGGGAGACGGCTGATATTTACTTTGCTCGCACTATAGATATTTTGCGTCATGAGGCGCTTAACCCGGTGGCTACTATGGAATTCTTCTCCAGTCGAGCCGGGATACTCTGTGGCATGGAGGAGGTCAAAGCTCTGCTGGCTAGGATTTTGCCTGAGGGTAACCGTGAGGTGTGGGCTCTGGCCGAGGGTGAGGCAATGGAGAGGAAGGAAGTGGTATTGCGCATAACCGCACCCTATCAGAGCTACGGGCTATATGAAACAGCTATAGATGGTATTCTGGCTCAGTGTAGTGGCTGGGCAACGGCAGCTAGGCAGTGTGTGGAAGCTGCTCGGGGGATACCCATCATCAGCTTTGGTGCCCGTCATGTTTACCCCTCAGTAGTTGGGATAATGGATTACTCAGCTATTATCGGAGGTTGCACTGGTTGCTCCAGTATAGCTGGTGCCAGGCTGGTTGATATTAAACCATCGGGGACTATGCCCCACGCCCTGATTATAATTATGGGTGATACGGTTAAGGCTACTTTAGCCTTCGATAAGTATATGCCGCCTGAAGTGCCCCGTGTCTCCTTGGTTGATACCTTTAAGGATGAAGCTGAGGAAAGCCTGCTGGTAGCTCAGGCGCTGGGGGAGAAGCTTAATAGCGTGCGACTTGATACCCCCGGCGAGCGAGGTAAGGTTACTGCTGACCTGGTCAAGGAGGTGAGAGCCAGGCTGGATTTAGCCGGCTTTAAAAAAGTGGGGATTTTTGTTAGTGGTGGCATTGACCCGGAACGTATTACCTACTTTATTGAAAGTGGGGCTCCAGTTGATGGCTTTGGTGTCGGCAGCTATATCACGGGGGCTAAGCCTATTGATTTTACCGCTGACCTGCATGAAGTAGAAGGCAAGCCAATAGCCAAAAGGGGCAGAATCCCTGGTATCACCCCCAACCCCAGGCTCAAACGCATAATGTGAGGCTGATTTAGTCTCGCTTAAATTCCAAACACAGAATCTGTTTGGTAGTATCGGTAACCTTTACTCGCTCATCTATGCGCCAGCCGACAACCCAAAGGATATGCTGGGGGGAGCAGACAAGGGGGATTCGTTGCCGCCAGGCAGAAGGGATTTTGCTGTCAATCATAAACTCCCCTAGCTTCTTGGGCTGGCTCATACCCAGTGGCTGAAACCTGTCGCCAGGTTGGCGAGGTCGCACTAGCAATTTATTGCCAGTTTTATTAAGGTCAAAGTAGGCTTTATAAGATTGTTTACCAACCTCACCCCCTTTATCCCCCTCTCCTTTGAAGGAGAGGGGGAGGTTTAGATTTTGAAGGGGCTTTGCCCCTTCAAAACTTCCCTTGATATAGCCACTAGCATCGTCTTTGATAGCCTCGGGGGCTCTGATGGTTGCCTCTACACGCCAGCCGGGTAATATCGTTTCTCCAGGGAGCTCTAGTGGAAGCTCAGCGCCTAGTATAGGGAAAGGGGATAAAGCCGCCGGGTCTGAGCCCAGCAGATATTTATCATATTCTATGGCAAAGGTTAAGCCTTCAGGTAGGCTGAGTCTCTTTCCCGCCGGCTTGGTTAAAGCGTCCATTATTTCTTCAATATGGCGGCTCTCAATATCCTTAAGATTACCTATTAACTTTTCTATACAGGTCCTAAGCAAGTGTCGCTTCAGGGCAGAAGGTAACTCAAGAAATCCTTCCTTATCTAAAGTAACGGTGTTGCCTTGTTTTTGAACAGTTTTACCCCATAATCGTGTGATTTCTTTATCCATGAAGGCAAGGTCATCACTGGCAATGCGGGCGGTTCGGAGCAGGGCTTCAGCTACCCGTGGGTTATAGCTCTCAAGCAGAGGCAGGAGCTGATGACGGATTCTATTTCTAAGTGGCGATAGTGACAGGTTGGAGACATCAATTCGAGGCATAAGCTGGTGATTATGGCAATAGTCTGCTGTCTCCCGTCGGCTTACCGGCAAGAGGGGTCTTATTATGGCGAGACTACTCCCTGAAGATTGCCACCGGCTAGATGGTTGCAGTCCCCGAAGCCCCCTGGTTCCTGTCCCCCGGATTAGATGCATCAGTATAGTCTCTATATGGTCGTCAACAGTGTGCCCTACTGCCACTCGCTTAGCCCCAATAGATTTGGCTACTTGAGCCAGGAAGGTATATCGCACCTCACGGGCTGCCTCTTCTAACGAGAGGTGATGTTGGGCTTGATAAGCCTTTACATCGCGTTGTTCTATGGTAGCTGGAATATCCAGACGATGGGCTAGGTCGGAAGCATAGTGAGCATCAGCCTCAGACTCAGCACCTCGCAGTTGGTGGTTAAGGTGAGCTATATGTAGCCTTATACCCAGCTCCTCCCGGAGTTTAACCAGGATATGGAGCAGGCAGACTGAATCTGGTCCACCGGATACCGCTACCAGAAGGCAGTGCTGACCTGACACTAGCTGATTTTCCTGGATAAAGCCCAGTACCCTCTGCTCTAGCGATGCTTGGTATTCTTGTCCTTTTATCATTTATTCAATGTTTACCATATAATCTGGATTTTAACTACAGTGTCATCGTAATCCGTTGGACTGGTGCCACCAACCGAACGCCAGTAGGATTCACCTATAACCAGCTCTGCCTCCCTATCTGTCTGGGGCTCAATAAAGATTAAGCCTTTATCTATAGTCTCAAAAGCGACTATGCCATGTCTCTTTTCAGAAAAGATGACGGTGACAAATGCGGCTCGAATGCCTTCAAGTTCGGCATTAGTATTAAGCTCAACAGCAAAATCAAAACTGACATATTCACCCGTGATAAACGGATTAGTATCTGTCTTATCACGAGCCAGGAATTCCCTCATCTCTTTATGTGTCGGGTTACTAAGCTCGACCCTCCTGGCTACTCCTTCCTTGGAACCAGTCTCCAGCCCAATTTCGTATCCCTTGTCATACCCTTTATCGTATGCCTCGCTGTAGGTTTCCTGGTAACCGACATCATAGGTCTGGGCATAACCATTGTCGTAGCTATCCACATAAGCAGCCGCGATTTTATCACTATAAAAGCCACCTATAGTGCTTATGTAATCAATGAAGACTAAGGCAACAAGCCATTGTATCAGGACAATCATCCCGAGGACAATTCTAGCTATGGCAATAGCAATTTCTTTTAACTCACTCATCTTTAATTTACCAGATGATTGCTATTTTAGTAATTGTGTCGTCATAGGGTGGGGTGGGAAAGCCGTTTAGCTCACTGTAGCGTTTGCCAACTTCTACCTTTACCTCTTTGTGTGACCGCGGCTCAATAAAGACAAGCCCCCTATCTACAGTCTCAAAAGCAACTAAGTGGCAAACGTAAACCATTCCTTCGGCAGCCTTACGAGCGATTTGACACCGAACGTATGCCGTTCGGATGCCGTTAGCCTCGACATAGTAATTGATTTCCGTGGCAGTAGGTTTTTTACTCTCAGCCAGGATTGCTTGCACCTCGTCATAGGTGGGATTGTAGGTAAAATAAAAGCCTTCTCCAAAGTCACTAATATCTTTATTCTGGCTCATTTCGTAGCCAATCCTGCTGCCTTCTTGGTAACCAGCTTTGCTCCCTTCGTAGAGGCCCGCCTCATAACCCTGGGTACGCCCTCCCTCAAAGCCACGCTCATGGGTAGCGGCTACTCGGTTACTAAGGTTACTGGTGATAATAATGCTGGTGACAATGCCGACGCCAATAAGCGCCGCCATTATAATGCTAGTTTTGATTAGCCCCTTCATTATCTCGCCTCTAGGATAAGCTTGGTGCGGTGTATTGATTGTGGGTGATGGGTAAAACCTAGAGCAGTGGCAACCTGCTCTGGTCTTCCTGAACCGCTGTTATCGCAACGCAACCTCATGCCTACAGTGCCATACCCACTATGCCAATCAATGAGCCATAGGTCATCAATTAAAGCCCTCAGGTCGTAGTTTCGCCTGCCGGTATCCCTCTGGTGCTGCCACGGCAGGTGCTTTATTGAAAGCAAGTTGGTAACTGCTGATTCTATATTCCTTCGTCCTTTTTCAGTTTCTACTTCAACCCTGTATTCGGCAAAGCGAACCTGTGATTGTAAAGATGGCAGGCTCAAGGCTATTGGATACACCTGTAGTATTTCAATGCCAGGCGGCAGTTGCTGGCTTACGGCTGCGGTGAAGAAGTGTGGGGAGACCCATTTGGTGCAAAGGATGCCCATTAGCTCGGCTTGGCTAGTTACCCCAATGGGAAGGGGGGCAGCTAGTGATATTCGGGGGTGAGGGCTAAATCCTTCTGAGTAGGCCAGTGATATTCCGGCTCGGTGAAGGGCTCTTTGCCATAGGCGCAGTATATCCAGGTGGGAGATGAACTTTACCTCTTGTCCTCGGCAGAACCTAATGCGTAGACGCTGCATATCCTTCCTTGGGCTTTCCCTTGGTCAGTAGGATTTCTTCGATTTTCACCCCCCGCATCTTGGTTATTACCAATTTTAAGCCCTTATACCTTAGTTGCTCGCCTTGTTTAGGGATATATCCAAGAAGGTGGAGAGCAAAACCAGCTACCGTTTCATAATCGCCCTCGGGTAGCTCTAAACCCATCTCCTCATTGGCTTCCTCAATGCGCATACCACCGTCAATTTGGAAGGTATACTCATTGATGGCTTCATATTCCTTTTCGGCGGCGGCTAGCTCGTCCCCAACTGGACCTACAATTTCTTCCACTAACCGGCTCAGGCTGACTATACCAGCAGTGCCACCGTACTCATCTACAACCACAGTCATCCGGTAGTTTTTATCACGCATCTCAGTAAAGAGCTCACTGATGGGCTTGGTTTCAGGAGTAAAGTAAGCCGGGCGAACTAGCTCATCAACGACACTCTGGTTATTGATGGTGCCCTTGGCCAGAGCCATAAGCACATCCTTTACCGAAAGGATACCAACCACATTATCCATATTCTCTTGATATACCGGGAAACGGGATATTGGGGATTCAGCATAGAGAGCGAGGAAATCGGCTATTTTAGAGCCTTGCTCAATACAGATAACCTCTGGGCGTGGCACCATGACCTCACGAACCGGTCGGTTGCCAAAATCAAAAACCTTGTGGAGCATCTCGGCTTCTTCTGTTTCCACTGTCCCCTCTTTGTGTCCCACTGTTATCATGGTGCGGATTTCCTCCTCGCTGGCTAGAGACCTGGGCACTGGTGCCCCGCCGGCTAGTTTACTAAATCCTGAGGCTATCCAGCTCAGCACTACCACGAAGGGGGTAAATAGCCAGGATATTACCTCTATCGGTCGAGCAAATACTAGAGACAGCCTCTCAGCATGCTGGATGGCTATGGTTTTAGGGGTAGTTTCACAAAATACCAGGAGAAAGATGGTTAGGCCGAGGGTAGCAATGAGGATACCCCACTGCTCCCCCCAAACAGAGATAGCTAGAAAGGTGGCTAGAGCGGCAGCGGCAGTGTTTACGAAGTTGTTACCCAGCAAGATGGTAGATAAAAGCCTTGCCGGTCGCTGAAGCAGCCTTGATACTCGGTCAGCACCATTTACCTTGGTGTTAACCATGTGCTCTACCCTTATTCGCCGTAAGGCAATAAAGGCTGTTTCCGAGCTGGAAAAGAAGGCTGATAATAGTAGACAAACAAAAAGTAACACCAAATATAGCGTTTCAATAGACAGTCAGCATCACCTCACTCTTAGCCAGACCTCAAATAGTCCCCTTTAATCATCATATCATTGACTAATAGGTGTGTCAAAAGGGTATGGTAGGGTTGCTCATTAAGAGTGGATGAAGAGGGTTCTCATTACCTGGCTGGGTGCATCTTCTACTCCCACTTGAAGAACTTGATAGCTAGGGCAGAGCAGACAACCAGCCAGCCGCCTAATATCGCAAGCTCCTGCCATACTGCACCGATTCCCTCCTCTTCAATGGCGACCATCCTTAGTGCGTCATTCAGGTTTGTTGACGGCAAAGCACGAGAGAAGGGGTGAAGGAATTCAGGCATCACCTCAAGAGGAAAGAAGACTCCCCCCAGAAATAGCAAGATGAAGAAAAGGGCCATGGAGAGAGGAAGGGCACCCTTCGCACTTTTAACAAAGCCGGCAATGGCAAATCCTAGAGAGAGGAAGGAGAGCACTCCAATAGTTAATACCGCCCAGAATAGTAGGTAGTTTCCTCCGATGGTAGCTCCCAAAAAGGCAATCCCTATGGCGATAAGTATAACTGTCTGGAGTAAGACGACTAAATACCGATTAACAATCTGCCCGCCGATAAGGGTCTGCCTCTTAAGAGGTGTGACGGAAAGCCGACGGTATATTCCTTTCTCTCGCTCTTCAACGAATCCTGTAGTGGTAGTAATTACACACGTTGTCATCACAGCCATTACGATTATCCCCGGCAAAATATAATTTATAGGTGCCATTCCATCCCAAGTCTCGCCTTGCTCTTGATATATAAGCCCAAAGAGAACTACCATAAACACTGGAAAGGCAAGAGTCCAAAACAGAGCCCCCTTGTCTCTAAATAATAGCTTTGTCTCCAGTTTTACTTGTCTTAGTAGGACTTGCATTTCCCCCTCCTTTTATTCTCTTAGTTTCCTGCCTGTAAGCAATAAGAATACGTCTTCTAGAGTCCCTTGCCTTACCGATATGCCCTCCAGTTGGAGTTTTTTCTCATCGGCAAGGCGGGTCAGCTCTCGCAGGACCGAGGAGGATTCTTTGGTATGGAGGATATAACGGTTGTCTTCCCGGGTAACCTTAATGACGCCAGCTATGTTGGCAAAAATCGCCTCTGTATCTTCACCTCGGTAAGTGAACTCTACTGCAGATTCGATATCTGCATTCATAATGAGGCCTCTCGGCGTATCGAGAGCGATAATCTTACCGTGGTCAATAATTCCCACCCTATCACAGAGCCGTTCTGCCTCCTCCATATAATGGGTGGTCAGGATGATTGTCTTTCCTCCCCCCTTGAGACTCTCAATGATAGCCCATACATTCCTCCTTGCCTGGGGGTCAAGACCGGTTGTCGGTTCATCGAGAAAGACTACCTCTGGGTCATTGACTAATGCTAGGGCGAGTGCTACACGCTGCTTTTGGCCTCCTGAAAGCGTCCCAACGAAACTGCCTTGTTTGTCGGCAATGGATACATCCTCCAATATCTGGTCTGTGGGAATTGATTTCTGATAGTATCCGCCAAAGAGGTCAACGGCTTCCTTTACTTTGATTTTGTCATAGATGGTGGTACTTTGGAGCTGGACCCCGATAATCTCCTTCACCCTATCCGTTCCTTTTGAGACATCAATGCCACAGACTTTGATAGTGCCACCATCCAGCTTCCTCAAGCCTTCAATCATCTCCACTGTTGTCGTCTTGCCGGCACCATTGGGGCCCAGAAGCCCAAATATCTCCCCTTTCTCAATGTCAAAGCTAAGCTCATTCACCGCTACCAAATCACCATATCTCTTGGTTAGATTTTTTACTTCAACCACGGTATCCATTTATGCCTCCTCTTTTACAACATTTGGTAATTTTAAACCTATCACTATAATAATTCAAACCCTGTCCCAGGCAAGGCTTCTACCATTTCCTAATTCCCCTTTAATCATCATATCATCGGCTAATAGGTGTGTCAAAACAGCTATTAGAGATTGTCTATCAACCTCACCCCCTTAGTCCCCCTCTCCATGATATGGATATATATTCCTATCATGAGGGGAAATTGTTATGTAAGAGAGGCTTCGCCTCTCTTTGACTTTCTTTACCCTAGAATAACAATCGGGGAGTTTTAGAGGGGCGATAGCCCCTCTAAATAAATTATCATCCCCTTCCCCTTAATAAGGGGAAGGGGATAAAGGGGATAGGGTTATTAAGCAATCTCCAAGGCTGTTTGATTCTCTACTGCCTATGCTATAATTCCAGAGGTATGAAAATCCTGGGTATTGAGACCTCTTGTGATGAAACAGCAGCCGCGGTGGTAGAGGACGGGGTTAAAATTCTGTCCAATCAGATTGCCTCTCAGGTGGAAATTCACGCCCGCTATGGGGGGATTGTTCCTGAGGTAGCCTCCAGGCAGCACATCCTGGCCATTATCCCAATACTAAAGCAGGCAATGGCTGAGGCTAAGACTACCTGGAGAGATTTGGATGGCATTGCTGTTACCATTGGACCCGGTCTGGCTGGCTCACTGCTGGTAGGGGTAAATGTAGCTAAAGCTATTGCTTTAGCTCACGGATTACCTATTACTGGAGTTAATCACCTTGAGGGTCATATCTACGCCGGCTGGCTAATTAACCGCAGTATTAATTTCCCCCTGGTGTGTCTTATTGTTTCCGGGGGGCACAGTGATCTGGCATTAATGAGGGGGCACGGGGATTATGTGGTGCTGGGACGAACGCGGGATGACGCTTCCGGCGAAGCCTTTGATAAAGCCGCCAGGATATTAAGACTGGGCTACCCGGGTGGTCCAGCCATTGAGCAGGCGGCTAGGAATGGCGTTGCTTCTCTTCAGTTGCCTCGTGCCTGGCTAAAGGGGACTAACGACTTCAGCTTTAGCGGGGTCAAGACAGCCCTCCTGCGCCTGGTGGAGGAGGGTAAGGTTTCAAACGAGGCAGATGCTGCGGCTAGCTTTCAGGAGGCAGTGGCTGATGTCCTGGTTACCAAAACGGTGGCCGTAGCCAAAGAGCGCCGGGTGAAGCAGATTTTACTGGTGGGTGGGGTGGCATCAAATGAGTTGCTTCGTCAGTGGCTGGTGAACAATTCACCCATACCGGTTTTGGTTCCTGAGCCGGTATTATGCACTGATAATGCGGCTATGATTGCTGCCTGCGGCTACTATCGCTTCCAAGCCGGCAAGATAGATGGCTTGGATTTAGATGTAGTGCCCAGTCTCAAGCTGGCTTAAGTTTATTTGGCAAGGGGACAGCAATTGCACCTGCCTTGAGTGCATAGGGTGTTATAGATGTGGATTAGCCCCTGTTGCCGCTGGGCTGAGTTGACCAGGTTGCTGCTTAGCCCAAGCTGATTCCTCATATGCCTTTCCACCGAGTTTACTGCCAGCTTAGGGTAACGACGATAAAGGTCAAGGGCTTTCCTGTCTAGTTCTGGCTGGGAGATAACTTGGCTCCAGGCAAGGGTGAAGGGCAGGAGCACATTAATGACGATATCATCGGCTCGCCTACTACCAATGAGGGATTGGTTTCTTATCCGGCTGCCTGAGCCAAAATCAAAGGGACCTGCCCAATAACCATTGTTGGTAACCACTAACCCCTTTTCTAATCTGTGGTAGCCTTGGCTGACCGGCACCTCTTTTACCAGGTTAACTAGCTCTTCAAATATCCCCTTTCCCCTATAGCGGAGTAGGAGATAACTCATAGCGGCTAGGCGACGAATTGGGGAATTATTGGGCCTGACCTTAAATAGGTGCCAGGCATCGGGGAGCATTGTCTTGGTGTGGGGGTAAGAAGTCCATAGCCTTTCCAATTTGTCTATCCATTCGTCATCTAATTCATTTTCCTGGTGCCTACTTTGACGCTGTGAGGGAAGTAATCCAGCAGTACCCAATAGTAGAGCCTGTTGCCGGGCAAGGCATTCCTCATCTGATATTTTACCTTGGGTAGCAGACTCTAGACTATGAAGTGGCAACCGGCGAGCTAACTCCAGGAAGGGGAGCTTATTCTTGGAGTAACTCAGAGCCCCCATTATTCCCTGGTAAAGGGATTGGCTTGCCTTCATTCGGGCCAGGTCGGCTTGAAACTTGACTGCCTTGGCTAAAAACCGTTCCTCTCCAGCGCTATCTAGAAATTCGGCTATAATGCCTGTAGTCAGGCGGTCTGAAACTTTGAGGCATGGCATATTTAGGGTGGCTGGGAACTCTATCCTATCAAGCCACTGGCTAATCGGGCTTTTTATGTATTTATGTAGGGCAAGGATGTGGATACCTTTTCCATTCTGGAGATTGGTAGCTGTCTTGGTGTTGTGCCACATCACCACATGCAGAATTACCCGGTTATAGACCGGGTCCTGGTGATGTCGGTGAGCTTGCCAATCACTGGATTTAACATGAACTTCTATATCTCCTTTTATTAATCCTCTATTGGTAGCAATAACCGCATCCCGAAAATCAGCACCCCGGTCATCATTAATCCTTCCCGGGTAGATTATCTTTAGCGGCTTGCCTTTTTCGGTGGTCAACTCTGTTCC
>JAUVZA010000087.1 GCA_030602805.1 Dehalococcoidia bacterium
GGCTCCATTTATGACGGGCTTCAAAAATCCTTAACCGCTTTGAGGAAAGGGGGCTCGTTTATAAAGCGAGGCGCCAAGGCATTTGCCCTGCCGCGTGATAAGAAATGGCAGTTCTCACCCAAAGTCAAGGTGGGGGATGTAGTTAGTCAGGGGGATATAATAGGCACTGTCCCTGAGACTCACCTGATAGAACATAAGATAATGGCGCCTATAGGAATCAAGGGCGTGGTAAAGGAAATACGTAAGGGCGATTTTACTATTGAGGAGCCTGTGGTATGGGTAGAGCATGATGGGGAAGTAAAAGAGCTCACCATGATGCAAAAATGGCCAGTAAGAAAACCCAGACCCTATAAGCAAAGGTTTGCCGCTTCAAACTTACTGGTTACTGGTATGAGAATTATGGATTACATGTTCCCCCTGGCTCTCGGCGGCAAAGCGGCAATACCCGGAGGCTTCGGCACCGGAAAGACTGTCGCCTTGCAGCAACTGGCTAGATGGGCTCAAACACAGTTAAATATTTATGTTGGCTGTGGTGAAAGAGGCAATGAGATGGCTGATGTGCTTTCTAGTTTCAGAAGGCTTAAAGACCCGGCAACAGGCAGATTGCTGCAAGAGAAGGAGGTATTTATAGCTAATACCTCTAATATGCCGGTAGTAGCTCGCGAAGCCAGCATTTTTGTCGGTATCACTCTAGCCGAATACTTCAGGGATATGGGTTATGATATTCTGCTGGTTGCCGATTCAACCTCAAGATGGGCTGAAGCTATGAGGGAGATTGGTGGAAGACTTGAGGAGATGCCAGGTGAGGAGGGTTTCCCGGCGTACATGGGGTCACGGCTTTCCTCATTTTATGAAAGAGCCGGCTTGGTTGAGTGTGTAGGTAAGCCTAAGCGGAGGGGCTCAGTAACAGTAGCCGGTGCTGTCAGCCCTCCCGGAGCTGACTTCAGCGAACCGGTAACTCAAAATACGCTTAGAATAATAGAGGCTTTATATTCTCTAGATGTTTCGCTGGCAAACAGGAGGCATTTCCCGGCAATAAATTGGCTTATCAGCTACAGCCTTTATGCCGAGGCTGTTAAAGATTGGTGGTCCAAGATTAGTCCAGAGTGGGCGGATACTAGAGCCACTGCCCTGAAACTCTTACAGCAGGAGGCTGACCTGGAAGAGATTGTAAGACTTGTAGGTCCTGAAGCTTTGCCCGAAGGGGACAAATTATTGCTCCTAGTGACCAGGATGATACGCGAGGACTTCCTTATGCAAAGTGCTTACCATGAAATTGATACCTACTGCTTGCCGGCAAGAGCTCACCTTATGCTCAAAACTATAATCAAGTTTTATGAGCTAACCCAGGAGATGTTAGATTCAGGAATAGACGTGGCGGAGATACGCTCATCTCCAATGGTGTATAGGATATCCAGGATGAAGGATATACCCAACGATGTCTTTGAACAGAGAATTAAAGAGTTGTGGTCGGAGATGGAAGCAAGTTTGGTAGCTCGTAAAGGAGGAGTTTCATGACGGAATCTTCGCTTTATATAAGGGAAACGAAGGCAATTAGAAGAGCCAAAGGCTCTTTGCTAATAGCTGGAAGCATCTCAGGTGTAAAATTTGGGGAAATAGTTGATGTCTGGCTCTCAAACGGTGAGGTGAAACGTGGTCAGGCGATAGACATCAGCGAAGAAGCAACCGTAGTCCAGGTATTCGGCGGAGTCAGCGAGGTGGACCTCAGTGGAAGCAAGCTGAGATGCAAAGGTGAGACTTTAAAATTACCGGTATCTATTGACATCTTAGGCAGAATTTTCAACGGAATGGGAGAACCTATGGATGGAGGACCGCCTGTGGTTCCTGAAGGCTACCTAGATATTAATGGCCAGCCGATTAATCCAGCAACTCGTGAGCCTCCAGCCGAGTTTATTGAAACCGGTATCTCAGCCATAGACGGTCTAAATGCTTTGGTCAGGGGACAAAAATTGCCCATATTCAGTGGTTCGGGTCTACCCCACAACCGAATCGTAGCTCAAATAATCAGGCAGGCTACAGTAAAGGGGAAAGAGGAAAGGTTTGCCATCGTGTTTGCTGCTGTTGGTGTAAGCTACGATGATGCCGCCTTTTTTATGAAAAATCTTGAGCAGACAGGTGCCAGAGAGAGCACTGTAGCTTTCATCAATACAGCCTCCGACCCGGTTATAGAGCGTATATCAACACCAAAGTTAGCCTTAACCGCCGCTGAGTACCTGGCCTGGGAGCAGAATATGCATGTGCTAGTTATACTTAGCGATATGACCAATTATTGTGAAGCTCTTCGTGAACTTTCAGCGATGCGGGAGGAAATACCCTCAAGAAGAGGATATCCGGGATATATGTACACTGACCTGGCTACGATGTATGAGAGAGCAGGCAGGATTTCTGGAAAAGAAGGCTCAGTAACCATAATGCCCATTTTGACTATGCCTGATGATGACATAACACACCCTATACCTGACCTTACCGGCTACATAACTGAAGGCCAGATTGTGCTGTCTAGAGAGCTTGAAAGAAAGGGGATATATCCACCAATAGATGTGTTCTTATCCCTTTCACGGATGATGAAAGAAGGCATTGGCCCTGGCAAAACTAGAGAGGACCACAATAATGTCTTTATGCAATTATATGCTGCTTATGCTGAAGGGTGTGACCTCAGGGAGATATCAACTATCATAGGTGCTGAGGCATTAGGCGAAAGGGACAAAATATACCTAACGGCTGCCGACAGTTTCGAGAGGGAATTCATATCCCAAGGTGAGTTTGAAAAGAGAAGGGTAGAGAATACCCTGGACATAGGTTGGGAATTATTCTCGGCGCTACCTGAGGAAGACCTAAAGCTAATCAGTGAGGAACTAATCAAAAAGTACCTCCCGAGATATTCAGAAAAGACTTAGAAATAGATAAATGCCACAACAACTAATCAAGGTTAGACCAACAAAGATTGAGCTGATAAAACTAAGGCGCCGGCTTACGTTAGCCTCTAGAATACAAAAGATAGTAAAAGATAGGCTGTCAATACTGATGCTGGAATTTCTGCAGATAGCCAGAGAGACTATAGAAGCTAAGAGAAAATTGCTTGATGAGTTCTCTGAGGCTTACAAGGCATTATCAATCGCTGCTGGGTATCATGGCTATATAGCTCTGGAAAAGGAATTCGCAGCCACTGAGAGGGATTTAGAAGTTGCCACTGGCTCAAGAAATGTAGCCGGAGCCAGAATCCCCTCCTTTGAGTTAAAGGGGGCTGAAAGGGCAATAAGGGGATACAATCTAGCTGATACCTCTTCATGGTTGGACCAGACCGCACAACTATCTGAAAAATGCCTTGAAGCTATTGTCGTGTTGGCTGAGCTCCAGAGCAGCCTTGAACTGTTAGGCAGGGAAATAAATAGGACAAAAAGGATAGTCAATGCCTTAGAATATCTAATAGTCCCTAGTTTGCAAGCGACGATAAAGTACCTGTATATGAAGTTTGAGGAAAGGGATAGAGAAGAGAAATCACGACTGAAACGAGTGAAGGTGCTGCTTGAGCAAAGATAGACAGATGCCTAGCGAATTACCTTACCAAAGGATGCTTCAGGAATGTTTAAGAGGCGAACTCAGGGTATTAAATGCCCATTTACCCTGTGAGCAAAAAACGCTATCGGATTTATTAGGTGAGGAATACCCTAATGTAGTCTGCAATGATGGCAGCACTCACCTCTTCAAAAGGAAAGAACTGGAGTATCTGGCAAGCATGATAGATACCGATGAGCAAGAGGCATTATTATTGCCTATACTTATAGAAGTGAATCCAGGTCAGGGTGAGATGGTAATAATATGCCGAGGGGAAGTGGAGGAGAAGGTCATTTCAAAAATTCTTGATATGCCCGTCACCCCTAAACAAGGAGGGATTATGATATACAAACCACAGTTAGCTCTGATAAGGAAACCACTAAAAACAACAACGCAGTATCTATTTTCCCCTAAATCATTAGATTAGCTATTCCCCTTTGTTGCCAGATATTTGCTGTAGTGTTACTATAAATGAAATGTCTGCCCCTGTAGCTCAGGTGGATAGAGCACCAGCCTCCGGAGCTGGGGGCGAGCGTTCAAGTCGCTCCAGGGGCGCTTGTTACGATAATAGGAGGCTAGATGATAGATACAACACAGCTTGTTGAGATTAGGTGGCATGGTCGTGGCGGTCAAGGTGCAGTTACCTCTACCGGGCTGATAGCCGAAGCTGCCATAAATGAAGGCAAGTTTGCTCAAGCCTTTCCCAGCTTCGGTCCAGAAAGAAGAGGAGCGCCTGTCTTAGCCTTTATCAGAATAGACAGTAAAGAACCTATCAGAATAAGGGCAGAAATAACTGAACCTGATGTAGTAGTAGTGCTTGACCCCAGCCTATTACGTATTGTGAATGTTACTTCAGGGCTTAATGAAAACGGAATATTGATAATTAATACTAAAAAGTCATTCCAGGCTATTGAATCTGAGTTTAAAGTTAAGCAGAAACTAGCTACCATTGATGCTACCAAGATTGCCCGAGAGTTACTGGGGGTTCCTATTGTTAATACTACTATGATTGGAGCTCTACTAAGAGCCACTGGGGTAGTTAAATTGGAATCCTTAATTGAGCCGCTACAGCACCGGTTCGGTCACCTAGCGGAAAGAAATATTAATGCTATGAAAAAAGCCTATGAGGAAACTTTAGTAAAGGAGTAAGAGTAATTGACTAAGAGTGAAGGCGAACTAACCTGGAAAGACCTGGAAATTGGCTCTATAGTAACTGAGCCTGGAAGTGCCAGTCAATATAGGACTGGTGACTGGCGGTCACAAAGACCAATCTTCGATAAGAGCAAATGCAACAAAAAATGCATCCTCTGCTATATCTTCTGCCCTGATGGGTGCATTGAACGGAATGCTGAGGGATACTTTGAAGCCAATCTCTTTTATTGCAAGGGGTGTGGCATTTGCGCCACTGAATGCCGGAGAAAAGCAATAACAATGGTAGAGGAGGAATAATGGCAAAGAGGGTAGGAATGGAAGTCTCTGTTGCCATTGGCGAAGTGGTCAAACTGGCTAATGCTGATGTTATAGCTGCCTATCCTATTACCCCACAGACTCACATTGTGGAACACCTTGCTAAGCTAGTAGCCGATGGCGAATTAGATGCAGAGTATATTCCGGTTGAATCAGAACACT
>JAUVZA010000017.1 GCA_030602805.1 Dehalococcoidia bacterium
GCAGCGACGGTAGTAACCCCGGCGCTGCCACTGTAATGCGTGGGGAATCTCACATTGTCCGGGTTAATAACTACTGGATTGATATTGTGCCCAAAGGTGCTTACTTCCTGTTTAGCGACCACCGAGACCGTCCCGGGCTTATCGGAGCTGTAGGCAAGATAACCGGTGATGCCGATATAAATATAAGCTATATGCACCTGAGTCGCCTCAAGCCCAGGGGTCAAGCCCTGATGATACTAGCCCTGGATGAGCCTCTGCCTGAGGCACAACGACAGCAAATACTATCCCTCCCTGATGTCTACTCTGCCAAACTGGTAAAATTGTAATCGGGTTAGGAATTAGACTAATTGCGGGTTCCAAGAAATCCGACTGGGAAGTGTCTACACCAACCGATAGAAAACTAATCCGGCCGGTGGTTTGGGGTAAAAATAGGTTGATTTCCTGGGTAGCCTGTCACCAGCATCGGCAATGGCTTTGACCACCTCTACCTTAACCGGGCTTAATAGAAGGGCTAGCTGATATTCCTGGTCTAACACCCTATTTACAGCATCTTGTCTATCATAACTATAGGTAATCCTTGCTTCCTCCCTACCGCTACCCAGCCCCAGTAGCTTCTCCAGTATGATATGGTCAACAACACTAACATCTAATCTTTTGTATAGCTCAGAATGAAAGTAAGGCATCATTTGGCTGGCAGCAGTAAAGTCACGCAGCCTCAGCACAAAAAGGCGCCCGGCTAAACCAAAAAGGATTAGCCTAATCTGATTTACCTTGCCAGTCAATAAATCATCAACTTGCTGCCAGACACCAGGCGCACTCAATGGTAACTCCTCTATTTCAAAGAACGCCCTCAGCTTAGCCATCAACCCATTAAGGATTGGTTTTGATATGCCACGAACCAGCCGATGAGGGGGTAGAATAATAAGCCCGGGGTCAGAAAAATTTACCAATGTCATCATCACAAAATTAGAAGCTTCATCCTCCGATGCTGATGAAGAACCGGCTCCCTTCTCACGCTGGTAAGTAAGAGCGCTCTCATAGCGATGATGCCCATCAGCAATATAAAGCGGTTGCTCAGTTAAGCTATTGCCTATCTGATTAACAACCTGAGACTCAGTAATAGCCAAAATATTATGACCTTCTCCATTGGCATTAGTTAAACTAATTAGAGGCTTGCTTGACTCCTGGGCAGCTAACAACGAAGAAACCCGCTGTCCTTGGTCTTCAAACAGAGCCAAAATTGGGCTAGTATTGGCTTGGAGTGCCTGTAACAGGCTTACTCGGTCATTCTTAGGCTCAGCTAGTGTGCCCTCATGAGGGCGAACCACCATCTTATCCCATTCCTCCAGCCTAACACAGGCAGTTATACCACGGCGTCTATATTCCTTTTCCTGGTAGGTAAAAGAGTGGTCGTGGAGATAGATAGCCGGCACCTCATCGACCTTAAGAACACCTTGCTTCAGCCACTGCTTCAGGGTAGCTGCCGAGCGAGTATACTTATTGTCGGTAACTGTATCCTGGGGTAACTCCCGGCTATGCTCCAGCCTGACAAAGTTATACTGGCTCTGGCGATAAAGCTCTTGCTGTAGCTGAGGGGTAATAATGTCATAGGGAGAACAGATAACTGCAGACAGGTCTTTAATCAGCAGTTGATTATAGTGCACACCCCGGAAGGGGCGAATTTCAGCCACCCTTGCCTAGTCCCTTTCTAACTCAACATATGGCACATGGTTTTTTACCACCCTAGTTTACCCTATGCCATAGCCAGGACGCAAGTTGGGTCAGCGAGAATATAACAATTTTTTATTTTGTCTACCTATAGGCTATGCTGTATAATTTATAAAAATGACCTTGTCATAAGAGCTGGATGGACGATTTAGCTAGCATAAAAGAAAGAACAGAACAGCTGAGGGCGGAAATTAACCATCACAACTATCGGTATTATGTGCTGGACAGCCCTGAGATTAGTGATGCCGAGTATGATGAGTTGATGAGGGAACTGAAGCAACTAGAGGAGCAACATCCCCAGTTCTTGACCTCAGACTCACCTACCCAGCGGGTTGGCGCTGCCCCGGTGGAAGCCTTTGGCGTGGTAGAACACCCTTTACCTTTATTATCCCTGGGTAATACCTTTTCTAGCCAGGAGCTAAGAGCCTGGTATACCCGAACCTCAAAGCTGGCAGAGGGAAAGCATTTTAACTTTGCCGGCGAGCATAAGATTGATGGACTGGCCGTGGCTCTGACCTATGTTAATGGTCAACTAACTACCGGGGCTACCCGGGGCGATGGCTTCCGTGGTGAAAACATCACCCAGAACCTGAGAACTATCAGGAGTATCCCACTGTCTGTGCCTAAAGAGGCACCGGCTAGGTTTGAGGTGCGGGGTGAGGTTTTTCTACCCAAAGCCGGCTTTAACAAGTTAAATCAGGAGCGAGCTGAGGAAGGGATGCCCTTGTTTGCTAACCCTAGAAATGCTGCTGCCGGCTCAGTGCGTCAGCTTGACCCCCGTATTACAGTCAAACGCCCGCTGGATATCTACATCTATATGCTGGGTTACGCCGAAGGCAAGGCAACGCCACCAACCCATTGGGAAACTATGGAATACCTCAAATCCCTTGGCTTCAAGGTAAACCCAAATAACAGATTACTTACCAGCATTGAGCAGGTTGAAGAATACCACCATACCTGGGTGGAGAAAAGGGGAAGCCTACCCTATGAAGCCGATGGCATTGTGGTCAAAGTAGATTCGCTTGACCTACAAAGGCAATTGGGGAATATTGGTCATGAGCCGCGATGGGCTACAGCCTATAAGTTCCCCGCTATTCAAGGCACCACACGCCTGATTGATATTGGTATCAGCGTGGGCAGAACCGGCACTCTCAACCCCTATGCCATCTTAGAGCCAGTCTCGGTGGGAGGGGTGACCATCAAACAGGCTGCCCTGCACAATGAAGACGACATCAGACGCAAGGACATCCGTATTGGCGATACGGTTATTGTCCAGCGGGCGGGTGAGGTAATACCCCAGGTTGTGGGACCGGTCAAAAGTAAGCGTAGTGGGCAAGAAGAAATATTTACTATGCCCTCACACTGCCCGGTGTGTGGTGCCAAGGTGATTAGACCGAAGGATGAAGTTATGTCTTACTGCACCAATGCTGCTTGTCCCGCTCAAATTCAGGAGCGGCTAGAGCACTTTGTCTCCCGAGGAGGTATGGACATCAGGGGGATTGGTGAATCAATATCGGCTACCCTGCTAAAGGAAGGACTAGTCAAGGATGTAGCTGATTTATATGACCTTCATAATAAGTATGACCAGCTTGTCAAACTGGGAAAAATGGCTGATAAGAGCGTGACCAACATGTTCAATGCTATTGAAAAAAGTAAAGATAGACCACTATCCAGGGTTATCTTTGCCTTAGGTATACTCCATATCGGCGAAGAGATGGCTGAGCTTCTAGCTAAACACTTTGGCAGTATAGATAAACTGGCTAATGCTTCTAGAGAGGAACTCTTGTCCATTCCTACTGTCGGACCTAAGCTCGCCGATAGCATTGCTGCCTTCTTTAGACAGGAAAAAAATCTTGCTATTATTGAAAGGCTAAGAAAGGCAGGGGTTTGCCTGGAGGAAGAAGCGGTTAAGCCCAAAGAACTGCCTTTAGCCGGGCAGGAGTTTGTTATCACCGGTAGGCTAGAAACCTTTACCAGGCAGGAGGCTGAGGCACAGGTAAAAGCCCTCGGTGGCTCAACAGGAAGCAGCGTTACCAGAAAAACAACATATCTAGTGGTAGGCGCTGAACCCGGCTCAAAGCTAGCCCGTGCCCAAGAACTGGGCACCAAGCTACTTACTGAGGAGGAATTCCTTCGCCTTCTGAGGCAGAAATAACATTATTGGAATGGGAGTATAATTAATAAAAGGAGGGAAAACAAATGAAACGCTTTAACTGGTTGCTAATAGGGTCGGTAATCTTGATCCTGGATATGGTTTTACTGGTTGGATGTGGTGTGTCGCAGTCTGACTATGAGGCTTTGCAAGCTGACTATGACGAGTTAGATGCTAACTATGAGGCTGTAGAAGCAGAACTAGCTGAAATTAAAGAGGTTTATCCACCTAAAGATTTCCCCTCACTTACCGCACTCAACGATTGGTTGCTAGAGAACGATGTCTCGGAGAAGCCAGCCACTACTTATGCGGATGACTGGTATGGCAGGGCTCTCGAGGTACAGGAGGATGCTCTAAGAGATGGCTATATTGTCTCTGCTGATTATGATTATGATCCAGCGGAAGAAATTTATGTTGTATGGTGTATAACTATTATTAATGGCAGAGTGTTTTTCTGGGACCCTGAGACTGACGAGGTGTTCGAAGACTCTCTCATAGGTACTGTAAAATAGAATTACTATAAAATGCTTTCCTTATAGTTTGTCAGCGAGTGATATTAAGTATTAGAGCTATATGAAGTTAATTGTAGGCTTGGGTAATCCGGGGCGGGTTTATGCTAATAATCGCCATAATGTAGGTTTTGTCTGCCTGAACCACTTTGCCAGGATGCAGGGCATCCGATTTGATAAGAGGCAGGGGCGAGCCAGAATTGGTCTAGGTGAGGTGGCTGGCAGCAAGGTGGTAGTAGCTAAGCCTCAGACCTATATGAACCTAAGCGGTCAGTCAGTAAGTTTCCTAGTAAAAAAGTTTAATATTAACCTCAATGACCTCCTCGTCATCCATGATGACCTTGACCTTCCCTTAAATAAAATCCGCATCCGCTATGGTGGTAGCTCAGGTGGGCACAAAGGGGTTGATTCCATCATCAGCGAATTAAGAAGTCAAGATTTCATCCGTATTCGGGTGGGCATTGGACGACCCGTTAAGAATGAGGGCTTCACTGAATTTAGTGAGGATGAAATTATTAACTATGTGCTTAGTGATTTTACCCCTAATGAGAAACAGACCATTACTCAGGTCATACCCAGGGTGAGTGAAGCTATTCTCTGCCTCCTCACTGAAGGTCTGACCGCGGCTATGAACCAGTATAACTAGAAATTGTTTATCAACCCCGTTAGATTTCCTAACGGGGTCAACCCTATCCCCTGTATCCCCTTCCCCTTATCAAGGGGAAGGGTTTTGAAAAGAGGGGCTAGCGCCCCTCTTAAACACCCCAAGGGAGAGGTAGAGCCTATCTCTACCTCTCCCTGACTCTCCAACTACTATCAGAGAAAAGAGGCTTGACAAAATGGTATTCAAATGTTACAATGTTACAACATAATATTAAAGTTTTAGAAGGAGGAGAAAAATGACGCCAGTTATACGCATTGACGACGAAGTAATGGACGAACTTAAAAAACGAGCAGTGAATCTTAGTTTGGTATTCGAGCCACCTAATACCACACTGAGAAGAGTTCTAGACTTAGATGTAGATATGAAGGCTATTGCTGACAAAATTGTTCAGGATACGCTCACTAAATTTGGCAAGAAGGATGTAATAGAACTCGAATTGTATGATAGCTCCCGGAAATACGTTTACATTCCTCTACCCAAGGATAAAAGGCATTTCTTCCCAGGCTATAAGCTAAATTTTGAGTTGGTAGCGGATATTGGAGTGCTGACAGCTCATGTTACAGGTGCTCCAAACGGGACACCCATAGGTGACCCCCACTTAGGAGGACACATTAGGGGGAGGTTTGGTCCGTGGTATGCGAAACACCCCGAACTGAAAGGTGGAACCAAACTCCGAATAGAGGCTTTGGAGCCAGGGAAACGCTATAAGCTTTCTATTGTCAGCAAGGGTGTTTAAGAGGGGCGCCAGCCCCTCTTTTCAAAATCTTCCCCTTCCCCTTGATAAGGGGAAGGGGATACAGGGGATAGGGTTACTATATAATCTATAACTAATTCTTTGCTAATATTTAGGCTTGGGTGATATAATTCGTATATCTATTAGATTAAGGGGTTTCTAGAATGATGAATAATAAGAAGTTCATTGCCGTTATTGGTGGTGGGCAACCCTCACGACGGGAAGCCCAACTTGCCGAAGAGGTAGGTCGTGAGCTAGCCAAGCAAGGTGTTATCCTAGTGTGCGGTGGACTGGGTGGGGTCATGGAATCAGCCTGCAAGGGGGCACAATCAGAGGGTGGGGTGACCATTAACATCCTACCTGAAGAAAATCGCCAGGCAGCCAACCCCTATGTCCAGATTCCCATAGTTACCGGTATCGGTCATGCTCGAAACCTAGCTGTCGTCAAATCAGCCCAGGCAGTTATTGCTATTGGTGGTAGCTATGGCACCCTCTCCGAGATAGGTCATGCTTTACACAGTGGCATCCCTGTTATCGGTTTGAATACCTGGTCATTATCCAGAAATGGTCAGCAGGATAATTCAATTATCCCAGCTCAAAACCCAACCGAGGCAGTAAATAAAGCGCTTAATTTAGCTACAAGCCAATAGCCTGGCCAGGTCAAGGTTACAGAGAGAAAAGTGTCAACTATTGATAATATTAAAGCCAGAGAAATCCTGGATTCCAGGGGTAACCCGACACTGGAGGTTGAGGTAGAGCTATTTGACGGCACTTTAGGTCGGGCTGCTGTGCCTTCTGGAGCCAGCACTGGCAAGTATGAGGCGGTAGAACTCCGAGACGGAGATGCTTCCCGGTTTAATGGACTTGGTGTGCTTAAGGCAGTAACCAATGTTAATGAACATATCGCCGCGGCTATAATTGGGATGCTAGCTACTGAGCAGGTAGCCATTGACCATAAGCTAATAGAGCTTGATGGCACTACCAACAAATCATACCTTGGGGCTAATGCTATTCTGGGAACTTCACTGGCTGTGGCTCACGCTACCGCTAACCTGCTTGGCATCCCCCTATACCGCTATCTAGGTGATGTAGGCAGTTACACCCTACCGGTGCCAATGATGAACATCCTAAATGGTGGTAGGCATGCCGCCAATTCAACAGATTTCCAGGAGTTTATGGTGGTGCCGGCTGGAGCCAGTAGCTTCAGTCGTGCCCTTCAGATGGGCACTGAGGTCTACCACTGCCTGAAAGGGGTGCTTAAGGATAAAGGACTGGATACTAATGTCGGCGATGAGGGAGGATTTGCCCCCTCATTATCATCAAATCAACAGGCAATAGAGGCAGTGCTGTCAGCTATTGAAAAAGCAGGCTACAAGGCAGGTAAGGACTGCTTCATTGCCCTGGACCCGGCAGCTAGTGAATTCTATAAAGATGGTCAATATGTCTTGTCCCGGGAAGGCATTTCACTCAGTAGCCAGGAAATGGTTGATTATTATATCAGGTGGGCAGTAAGCTACCCTCTTATTAGTATTGAGGATGGAATGGCAGAGGATGACTGGGATGGCTGGCAACTCCTGACCCAAAAATTAGGAGACAAAACCCAGCTTGTCGGTGATGACCTCTATGTTACCAATGTAGACCGCTTAAGTAAGGGCATCAGCTTAAAAGCGTCTAATTCCATTCTTATTAAACCCAACCAAATCGGCACCCTTACCGAGACAATTGCTGCCATTAAGATGGCACAGGAGGCAGGCTGGACAGCAGTAGTAAGTCACCGTTCTGGCGAGACTGAAGATACTACTATAGCTGACCTGGCGGTAGGTTTGAATACCGGTCTGATTAAAGCCGGTGCTCCATGCCGCTCAGAGCGCACTGCCAAATATAACCGCCTCCTCAAGATAGAAGACGAGCTAAGAGAAAAGGCTAGCTTTGCTGGGATGCAAGCCTTTTACAATTTGAAAAAATAAGCAGATGAAAAAAATTGGTATTACCACCACCGTCCCTGTAGAGATACTACTGGCCGCTGGCTATCAGCCGGTTGACCTGAATAATGTGTTTATTACTGACCCCAGTCCGGAACGGCTGGTCAATATTGCCGAGAGGGCGGGCTTTCCCCTGAACTGCTGCAGCTGGATTAAGGGTATCTATGGGGTATGTATGGACTATGGAATTGATACTGTCCTTTGCGTTACCACCGGCGATTGCTCCAATACTATCATGTTAATGGAAGTCCTCAAACTTAAAGGGCTTAAGGTCATCCCCTTTGCCTACTCCGACCGTCCAAATACCCAGCGAATGCAGTATGCCCTGGAGGCACTAGCTGAAACTCTGGGAACCACCCTGGACGCCGCCAATAGAGTTAGAAATGAGCTCAAGCCCTGCCGTCGCCTGGCTCTAAAACTTGACCAGCTTACTTGGAAAGACGGGTTGGTCAGTGGCTTTGAAAACCACCTATGGCTGGTGTCAACCTCAGATTTTAATCAAGACTATCATGAATACTACCAGCAGTTACAAGAATTACTAGCTGCTTGCCGACGGCGTCAACCCTACCTACCAGATAGCCTCAGACTGGCGTATATTGGTGTTCCTTCTGTCTATGCTCAAGACCTTTATCACTACCTAGAGAACAATGGAGCCAGGGTGGTATTTAATGAAATTCAGCGTCAGTTCGCTATGCCCAAACCAGGAGATTCCCTGGCTGAACAATACTCCAACTATACCTACCCTTACTCTATATATGAGCGATTAAAGGACATCACCACCGGGCTCAAACGACGCCAGGTTGATGGGGTTATCCATTATGTCCAGGCCTTCTGCCATAGAGGCATTGGCGACATCATCTTCCGAGATGCCTTGAAATTGCCTGTTCTAACCCTGGAAGGAAATGATGACTTTTTCTTAACCCATCATATAAAAACACGAATTGAGGCGTTCCTAGATATGCTAGAGCATAGTCGGCGAAGTCTAAAGTATAGTCAGCAAGCTCTGGTCTAGAAGAGCCTTTAGCAACCTATCCCCCTGACCCCCTTCCCTTAATAAGGGAAGGGGGAGTGTAGGTAAGAGAGGGGCGTCGCCCCTCTCTAAAGTCTCTTCCCCCTCTCCCTCTCAAGGAGAGACACTAAAGGAGAGTCAAAGAGAGGCGAAGCCTCTCTTACATAATCAGTCCCCCTTCCCCTTGATAAGGGGAAGGGGGATAAAGGGGGATGGGGTTAATAAATAAAAACCTAAGGGGGTGAGGTAGATAAACAATCCCTACTCGACTAATTTAGGAAAGGGATTTTTGAGACAAGTTCTGTCCAATCTAAAAATACTAAGGAGGTATAAATGACAACCAAAATCGGGATTAACGGCTTTGGGCGGATAGGGAGGTTAACCCTCAGAACAATTAACCAATACCATAGTGGCAAACTAGAGGTGGTAGCGATTAACGACCTTACTGATACCAAGACTAACGCTCACCTACTAAAATGGGACAGCACCTATGGTCCCTATTCAGGCACGGTGGAAGCTACTGAGGATGCGATTATCGTTGAGGGCAAAGAGATAAGGGTGCTCTCAGAACGCAATCCAGCTAACATTCCGTGGCAGGACTACGGCGTTGATATAGTGATAGAGTCAACCGGGCTATTTACCGATGCCACCAAGGCGGCGGCCCACCTGCAGGGCGGTGTCAAAAAGGTACTCATTTCAGCCCCAGCTCGTAATGAGGACATAACCGTTGTCCTCGGTGTCAATGAAGATCAGTATATTCCAGCTCAGCATAACGTTATATCCAATGCCTCCTGCACCACCAATTGCATTGCTCCTGTGGTCAAGGTGTTACACCAGAGCTTCGGAATAAGTAAGGGGTTAATGACCACTATTCATGCTTACACCAATGAACAGAGGCTCCAGGATATGTTCCACAGAGACCTGCGCCGGGCTAGAGCTGCGGCTCAGAACATTGTTCCCACGACCACCGGCGCTGCCAGAGCCGTAACTCAGGTTATTCCTGAGCTCGAAGGCAGACTTCACGGATTAGCCTTCAGGGTGCCGGTAGCTACTGTCTCCGTTGTTGACTTTGTTGCTGACCTGGACCAAGAGGTTACTGTGGAGCAGGTCAACCAGGCTTTCCGGGCAGCAGCTGCGGGACCATTAGCCGGAATTCTGGAGTACTGCCGGGAACCGCTGGTTAGCATAGATTTCAAGGGGAATCCAGCCAGCTCTATTGTTGATGCCCCAAGCACTATGGTCATTGGCGACAATATGGTCAAGGTGCTTTCGTGGTATGATAATGAGTGGGGCTATAGCTGTCGTTTGGCTGACCTCGCTACCTATGTTGCTGATAAAGGACTATAGCGGCAACAGAGTTTGACATCGTCGGGTAAGTGTGCTTAAAATAGCTAAATTACTTAATATTGAGGTGGGAAATGAAATTAGTGGTTATAGGTTTTGGGCAATGTGGTGGCAGGATTGCCGATGAGTTTGCCAGACTAAACAGAAGGGCGCGGAGCCGGCGTGGGATTGAGATAATCACCGGTGCCTTCGCCGTCAACACAGATGCGGCTGATTTAAGCGGACTATCTACTATAAAATCTGACTACCAGCATAGAGTTCTCATCGGAGGTCGAAAGACTGGTGGTCACGGCGTAGGTAAAATAAACGAACTGGGTGCTGAAGTAGCCAGAGAAGACGCTGATAAGGTTGTAGATGCTATAAGAGCAGCACCGCGTTTCTTTGAGTCGGATGCCTTCTTACTAATTGCTGGTGCTGCCGGTGGCACTGGCTCTGGAGCCATACCAATAATGACTAAACATATAAAAGAGCGCTATGTGGATAAACCAGTATATAATCTTATTGTCCTTCCCTTTCAGCACGAGGAGGACACAGAGGAAAGAACTATCTATAACTCAGCCGCATGCCTTAAATCTGTCAATTTAGTAGCTGATGCCGTAATTCTGGTTGACAATCAAAGGTATGTTAGAAAGGATTTCTCGATTAGAAATAACCTGGCTAAAATTAATGCCCTAATAGCTGAGCCATTCTACAACCTACTCTGCGCCGGCGAAGAGAAGAAGTCTAAATATATTGGGGTGAGGATGCTTGATGCTGGAGACATAATACAGACTCTGGTAGGCTGGACAGTGATAGGCTATGGTAGGTCAGAAGTGCCCCTAATCAGGTTACCCTTCTCAGGCTCGCGTAACTTCAGGAAGAAGAGCGTTGAAATCCATAGAGGACTTCAGGCAATGGACGAAGCCGTAAGTGAGCTATCACTCAAGTGTAGCACTATGGATGCCGGTAGAGCGCTGTATCTTCTCTCGGCGCCAGCTAGGGAAATGAATATGGAATTGATTAAAGACCTCGGAGACTATCTAAGAGATATAGCCTCGGAGGCTATCATAAGAAATGGCGATTACCCCAGGGAAAGAGGCATACTGGATGTTACTGTAATCCTGTCTGAACTTAGCGATGTGGAAAAAGTCAGGAACTACTATACTGAATCAACCGGCTTTATCCCTGAGGTCAAAAAAAGACAAAGAAGAGTGGAGAGCAAACTTAGCAAAATAGACGAGGCAGCAAAGGATATACCCTCGTTATTATAATTAGTTAACCTGAGCTATAAGGAAGAGAGAAGGAGTACCGAGGGTTCAAAAATTCAGATCTTGAGACATCAGTAATAGGTCTAGGAGGCTGGCCCATGGGTAGAGGTCAGTACGGTTCTTTCGACGAGAATGAGGTGATAAAGACCGTACATAAGGCACTAGACCTCAGTGTTACCGTGTTTGATGCCGCACAGATTTACGGTTGGGGGGCTAGTGAAGAGATCATGGGCCGAGCACTTAGAGGAAAACGCCACGACTGCATTATCGCGACCACGGGTGGGCTACGTTGGCCAGATAATCCATCTTTGAAATTCTTAGAAAGGGAAACAGAAGGAGACTCGAGTAAGGAGTTCCTCAACAAGATGCTAGAAGGCAGCCTGAGGCGACTCCAAACAGCTACATCGACCTATTCTTGATACATTCGCCTGATACAAGCCGTCCATTCTCGGAGCCGATGGAGGTGTTTGGCAAATGGAAAGAGGAAGGGAAGATACGTTACGGTGGCGTCAGCAAGTTCAGCGTAGCTCAAATGGGGGAGCCTCTGAAAACGTTCCCCATCATCTGTAACCAGGTATTATATAACCTCTTCGACCGGGAACAAGAGGAAGAAATATTCCCTTTCTGCCGAGAGCATGGCTTGGGGATTATGGCTTTCGGTTCCTTGTCCTCCGGCCTACTTACGGGAACAATGACCGCCGACACCAAATTTGAGGAGGATGACTGGCGTCGCAATTTCCCGATATTCGAGGGTGAGCACTTCGTCCACAGCTTAGAGATAGTAGAGAGGCTAAAGAAGATAGCGGCCTCACAGGGTAAATCGATAGCGCAACTAGCTGCCGCTTGGGTGCTCTCTAATCCGACTGTAACAGTAGCCCTAACTGGAGTGCGCAAACGCTCGGAGATCGAGGAAAATGTGGTAGCTGGTGATTGGAAGCTTACTGATGAGGTCAAAGCGGAAATAGAGCTAGCATTCGCCGGCTAATAACAAAGGCAAGCAGCGTTTCCACTTAAAATTACACGACGAAGACCTGGCATCGCGATCCAATAGTTGGACGAGATGTGCAAATACTTGTTGGCGTAACAAAAGCTTAGATTGTGTGATTGAGGGTGAAATAATAAGCCTTAGCTCTTCCCGATTCTAAACATCTTGGTCCCACAGGTGGGGCACACACCTTGGGTCGCCGGCTTACCATTCTTCATAGTGGTAGCCCTGGCATCCTTCATTTCCCTCTTAGTGCAACATTTCATACAGTATGCTTGCATTGGTTTACCTCCTTTCTGTGGTTGAAGTGCAAACTACCCACTCCTGCAATGTCAATAGCCGAAGTGAGTTGTATTTTATGGCTGATTGTTCAGCGGAGCGACTTATACGCAATTTTTCTTGTAACTTAACCATAGTTACTATCCTCTCGCTGACTGAGACTGAGGTTGTATGTAGCCTGTATTAAGTTGAGATGATATAATACAATAAGTAAGAAACTGAAAACCATTATGCTAAGCTAAGATAAGAAATGGCTATTGATAAAATAAGTAACCTATCATAGAATAAGCAGGGCAAGAAAAGATGAGCAGTAAAAACGTCAAATCTTATGAGGTCGAGTCGCTTAATAGTATTTCCCCCGAAGTCTTAAAGGATAAGGAAGGCAATACCGAGACATTTGAGAAAGCGGTAGCTAGAGCTAATGAACTGGGTAAATTAGCCAAAGAGGCGGCTGAGCAATCGATAAGAGTATCCCAAGAAGCGATAAGCAGAGCTGAAGAAGTAAGCAACCGAGCTAAAAAGGCGGCTGAGGCAGCAGCAAGAGCATCCCAGAAAGCGATAGACAGGGCAGAAGACATAAGCAAATCGACTAGGGAGACTTCTGCGGCATCGAAGAGAACCTTCAACAAAGCGATAAGGATGGCTGAGGAATCAAAAAAAGCCTCACAGGAAGCGATAAGCGAAGCTGAGGAAACAATAAAATCAACCGAAGACGCCGTTTTGGCTTTGGCAAGAACCTTTAAGGAAGTGGTAACTAGAGCTGAGGAGACAATAAAATCGGCCAAGGAGACTGCCGAGGAATCGCTCAGAGTGTCTCAGGAAGCGATAAGCAGGGCTGAGGAGACAGGCAAATCGGCCAGTGAGGTTGCTGAGCAATCAATAAGCATATCTCAGGAAGCGACAAGCAGGGCTGAGGAGACAGGCAAATCAACCAAGAAGGTTGTTGAGGCGGCAGTAAAAGCATCACGGGAAGCGGTACGCAGGTCTGAGAAAATAGCTAAATCAGCTGAGGAGGCGACTAAGGTGTATACTAGGGCCTTCGAAAAGGCGATAGGGAGAGCCGAGGAAACAACTAAATCGGCCGAGGAGATAGTTGAGGAATCGAAAAGAGCATTGCAGGAAGCAATAAGCAGGGCTGAGGAAATGGAAAAGGTAACTAAGGAGGCCGCCGAGGAATCGGAAAGAGCATCACGGGAAGTAAAGAGCAGGGTTGAGGAAACAACAAAATCAGCCCAAGACGCCACTGAGGAATCAAGAAAAGCATCAGAGGAAGCAGTGAGTAGGGCTGAGGAAGCAAGCAGAGCAGCCAAGGAGGCTGCCGAGGAATCGAAAAGCGCCTCACTAGAAGCAATAAGCAGGGCTGAGGAAATAAGTAAATCAGCCCAAGATGACACTGAGGAATCAAGAAAAGCATCAGAGGAAGCAGTGAGTGGAGCTGAGGAAGCAAGCAGAGCAGCCAAGGAGGCTGCCGAGGAATCGAAAAGGGCCTCACTGGAAGCAATAAGCACGGCTGAGGAAATAAGCGAATCGGCCAAAGAAACTATTGTGACATGGGCAACGGCATCCCAGGAAGTGATAAATAAGTCCAGGGAAGCGAGCAAAGCGGCCAAAGAAGCTGCTGAGATATCGGCAAGAGCGTCACAAGAGGCTATTAGGAGGGCTGAGGAAGTGAGTAAATCGGCTAAAGAGGTAGCTGAGGCATCAATAAGAGCAGCTAAAGAAGCTACGGAAGCATCAAAGAAGGGCGCTGAGGAGGCGGCCGAGGCGTGGACAAAAGTATTTAACGAATTGATAGCTGGTACTGAAGGAATAGGTAAAATGATTAAGCAAGCGGCCAGACGGACCGCTGAGGCACCGCCGAGAAGATGGCAGGAAGATGAAAGCAAGACTGAGGAAATAGGTCCCAAGGAGGTAGCGGAGACCCTGACATCAGCTTTCGAGCAAATGACAAGCGGAGCTGAGGAAACCAACTTAAAGGAGAAAAAGGAGGAAACCCAAAAAACTCAGATGAGCATTGAGAGCCGATTGGAGTCTCTAACGCGAATGTTTGCCGCTGGTAAAGACATGCCAGCTGAGGAAGATACCGAAGAGGAGGAAAACTAAACAAGCTAACATGCTTTTCCCATACTACTTTAGCAGTATGATTCTAGACGGTGTGAAATGCGGCAGGAACTGTCTCATTAGTAAATAAAATAAAAAACACAAATTGAAGGAGGTATTTCTATAATGGACCAGAAAAGGCAAGCCGAAGAGACCGTCGAGCAGGCTGAAGAGCAGGCCTTAAAACCGGCTGGTGAGGTCCCTGAGCAGGTTAGGGACCCTCTGGCCGAACTTTTAAGCCAGGCTCAGAACGCCTATACAGCCTACATACAGGCTCAAAGGGAGGTGGCAAAGGGGTACAAGCAACGGGAAGAACAAACGGAGAAGGTCTACAAAGAGGCTGAACAGAAGGCGAATAATGCTTGTAACGCGGCCACAGAAAAAGCCCTAAAGGCTCGCGAGAAGGCTGAACAGCAAGCTGAGGAGCTATATAATAAGGCTAGAGAGAAAGCTAATGAAGTTTATCAGGTGAGTGTAAGGCAAGCCTTAACTGCTCGCAACGAGGCTATAGAGCAAGCCTGGAAAGCAAGTAAAGAAAATACAGAACAAGCCTGGGCAATCTTCCAGGGAAAGCAAGGGTAGCCAAGAAAGGCTTAGGCTAGCTGATGCATTGCGTACTTACAGACCTGGACTGCCAATTATAATAAAGAGGGTATATCGCTGATGTTTCCCTCAACTCCTGTATGTTCGTGCTCTATCTCTCCCCGCCGCCTCTTAGTAAGATAGGTATATCTGAGCGCTTTGCTAAAGTAGTCCATGATTTTTCTTGAATTAATAAGCTCAGATAGGATAACGGTGATATCCAGTGTCTTTCCCCTGGGATAATCACCACTGCGTATTATGGCCTCTGGAACTGTATTCTTTAGATAGAATGAGATTTGCTTTATCATATCCACGGTCATTTCCCCGGGGGGTGCCGTCATGAGATAAAGGGCTCTCCTTGCATCTGTGGGTGAGCACTTGAGCGACAGCGCGCTCAAGGCTTGGTTCATCGTTTGAACTCCCCTTGAGGTTGCAGTGGCCTTATCCCTGAAATCAAGCTTCCCATTAAAAAATTTGATACGCGGTATATCCACTGTACCATGACCAATTACTGTCCATCCGGCTAGAGTCTGTACTATGTCTCCAGCGTCTAGTACCCTCGACCCGATGTATTTGCGATTTGTTTCTTCACCGGGACAAAGTAAGTTGTAAAATGGGGTAACTACTCGAGTGTTAATGTCGGCGAAGTTACTCCTAATCGAGCTCTTTTCTCTAGCGTATTTTTGATTATTAACAAGAACTACCGCATCAGCCACTAAGTAAGTGGATTTGAGGCATGTACCCACATTGTACATAGTCCTCTCCTCAGTTACCTCTTCATATGTAAAAGGAAGGACAATAATAACATACAGCGGTTTTTCTATGTAGCGCTCTTTTATTTGTTGAGCTAGCACTGATACTGCTCCGGAGCCGGTACCGCCGGCAGCACCAGCAATTAGCAAAAAGGCATCTGTCTCAGGGAATCGTTCTACTGTTCTCATACTCTCTAAGACCTTGTCACCATCTTCCCTGGCTATTTCAGCCCCAAGTTCATTTACTTTACCTACGCCGTGGCCCCCAGTCTTTTGACCTCCGATGAGGATTCTATGTTTGTAATCGGGTTTTATATAGGATAGCCCGCTTAGATCGGCAACATCTGTATTAACAGCTAAGGCGCCGGTAATTATGTTAATTCCACGCTGGGTATGCGCCAGTCTGTTTTGCCGGGCAAACTCATCGGCAATCCTACCACCACATTGCCCACAACCTATTACCAGTAATTTCACTTTAAACCCTGATATTAATTAGAAATATTATAAGCGTAGTTGCACAGAGTGTCAAACCAATAGGTAGAACCGCCCTTCGCTATTGTCCATATTAGAGCAAAAATATAGGTATCATGAAAGAGTAATACATCTTTGCGATATCAAACTCAAGCTTCTAGACTAGTTCTTTGAGTCTCATCTGGAAACTTCTGTTCACTATTCTTAGTAGTCCAATGTGGGTAGTCCAAACTGTCAAAGTCAAGCAATCTAACAGGGGTCCATTTTGTTTAATCGAAGCCACAATAGCTTGTTCTGTTACCCTTGAACAGAAGTCTAGATTGTATGAAGTCACATTTGCTTATATTGTGCAATCAGGGTCTTATAGATTTTAACTATGGGAAATGGCAGGGTTTATCTCATCAAGAAGTAAAGGATAAATATAAAGAGCTTTATGCTGAGTGGATTAAAAATCCTCACCAAGTAAAAATGCCAGCTGGTGAACGCCTAAATGAGGTCAGTGAAAGAGCTATGGGTGTGGTGGATGATGTAATCGCCAAATATAAGGGTTAAACTCTTTAGAATTCAGTTCGCCTCAGCAAACAGGATACCCGAGGCTGAACTCGCTTATTCCACAGATGGGAGCAGCTCTCTAGTCATCCAACATTCCGATGAGCTGTGTCCTCATATCATATCTCTCATTAGAAGCTACCTACTTGTACTCGGCACCACCCGTACGGTGCTTCGTAATGAAGTCCCAGTCGTACTCAACGCCGAGCCCTGGGCCCTCAGGTACAGTCACGCCGCCATCCTTATCGATAGCGTCGAGCCCATCCTGGTAATCACTCTTGAATATAGGTGGGCTGCGGCGCGGCACCTTGCTTTAACTTCAGCAAATTGCGATGTTCCTCTCTTTTACCTTCCCGGAGCAGATTCAACAGCTCCTGCTGGAGCTTCACCTCGCCGGGCAGGGCAGCCCTTAGCTTCTTTGCCTCTATCTCCTGCAATACCCTGCCAAATACCTGCTTCCCAAACTACTCTATTTTCCTACCTTTGACAAGCACCAAACTTGTTACACATCGTGGCTTGAGTTGCACACTGTTTGATAATAAGATACAATTTAGTGGTTTTTGTGAGGCAGAGGTTGGTTTTAACGGGGCAAAGCGGCATCTCCAGTGTGACCTGAGATTTACTATTTCACAGCCAGCATCGCCACCAGGGAAAGTTAAAGCTTAATAAGAAGAGTGAGATAATTGTATAAGATTTTATTGAGACAGGACTTAGTGCCCGATATCCATCTATTTAAGGTGGCGGCACCTAATGTAGCTAAGAAGGCTCAAGCCGGACAGTTTGTTGTTATCAGGATTGATGAAAGGGGCGAGCGCATTCCATTGACGATTGCTGACTGGGACAGGGAGGAGGGTAGCATTACCATCGTCTTTATGGAGGTGGGAACAACTACCCGCCGGTTAGCCTTGCTGGAAACTGGCGACTTTATTGCTGATTTTATCGGGCCGCTGGGTTTGCCTACCCATATTGAGAAGTTTGGCACTGTAATATGCGTGGCTGGAGGCTTTGCTGTGGCTACCATAATGCCTATTGCCAGAGCTATGAGAATAGAGGGAAACCGGGTTATCTCAATTATGGGGGCACGGAACAAAAGCCTCATCTTTTGGGAGGATAAGTTACGCGGTGTCAGTGACCAGCTAATCGTTACTACTGATGACGGTTCTCATGCTCGCCAGGGGCTGGTAACCGAGCCATTAAAGGAGTTACTTGAAACTGGCGAGAAGATTGACCGAGTCATTGCTATTGGTCCAAGTATTATGATGAAATTTTGTGCTAAAACCACACAGCCTTTTGGGGTTAAAACCATTGTCAGCCTGAACCCAATAATGGTTGATGGCACCGGCATGTGTGGCTGTTGCCGGGTATCGGTTGGCGGTGTAACCAAGTTTGCCTGCGTGGATGGCCCTGATTTTGATGGACATCAGGTGGACTGGGATTTGCTTTTTGCCCGTCAGCGTATCTACCTTGATGAAGAAAAGCGTTCTTTTGAGCAGTGGCAGAGTCAATATGGCACTCGTTCTTGAATAGGAGTCTGAAAGTAAGTATATATGCCGAAACTTAATTTGAACCGAGTCCCAATGCCAAAGCAAGTGCCCAACTTGCGGGCTAGGAATTTCAATGAGGTCGCTTTAGGTTATACTGCTGAGCAGGCTCAAGCCGAGGCGAATCGCTGCATCCAGTGCCCTAAGCATTCCTGTATCGATGGCTGCCCGGTAGAGATAGACATCCCTGGTTTTATTAAAGCTATACGGGATGATGATATGCCTGAAGCAGTAAGAATAATGAAAGATAAGAATAGCCTGCCCGGTATCTGCGGGAGGGTTTGTCCTCAGGAGACACAATGTGAAGCTGCATGCTCTCTGGCTAAAAAAGGGGCACCTATTGCTATTGGTCGATTGGAGCGATATGTAGCTGATTGGGAACGAGCTAATGTGAAATCAGCAGGCTCACCGATAGTGCAGCCTGCCCCAACCAGCAAACGAGTAGCTGTGGTCGGCTCAGGACCAGCCAGCCTAACCGCGGCTGCTGATTTGGCTAAGCTTGGGCATAGTGTTACCATTTTTGAGGCGCTGCATGTGGCTGGCGGAGTCCTAATGTATGGTATTCCTGAGTTCAGACTACCTAAAGATATTGTCCAGGCTGAGGTTGGTTATGTTGTTTCTTTAGGAATAGAGCTTGAATTGGACACGGTGGTGGGTAAGACGGTGACTGTAGACGAGCTGTTAAGCAATGGTTACCAAGCTGTTTTTTTAGGCCCCGGGGCTGGGGCACCAATGTTTCTGAACATCCCCGGTGAGAACCTTAATGGCATCTATTCGGCAAACGAATTCTTAACTCGGGTCAATCTGATGAAGGCGTATAGGTTTTCTGAATATGATACCCCGGTGAAGGTGGGTAAAAGGGTGGCGGTTATTGGTGGTGGTAATGTAGCTATGGATTCAGCCAGGTGTGCCCTCAGACTCGGTGCTGATGAGGTCTATATTATCTACCGGCGGTCTGAGGTAGAAATGCCAGCCCGTCGTGAGGAGGTGGAGAATGCCATGGAGGAGGGAATCCAATTTAAGCTGTTGACTAATCCTAAGAGCTGCATTGGTGATGAAAGTGGTCAGGTCAAAGCGTTAGAATTATACGAAATGGAACTGGGTGAGCCTGATGATAGTGGTCGGCGTCGCCCTATTCCCAAGCCAGGCACAGAATACATTTTTGATATTGACGTGGTTGTTGTTGCTTTAGGTACTAGACCTAATCCGATTATTCCGTCAACAACCAAAGATTTGGAAACTACAAGGTGGGGCACAATTCTTACTGATGAGGTCACAGGCAAAACAAGTAAGCTTGGGGTGTGGTGTGGCGGTGATATGGCTACCGGTGCCGCCACCGTGATTAGCGCTATGGGTGCTGGCAAACGCGCTGCTACTAATATAGATGAATATCTGGAGGCATAGCATTTTTCCTTTAGGCTAGCTCCACTATAGTAACTCCAACCCCTCCCTCGCCATAACCACCCAGGCGGTATGATTTAACTAGAGGATGCTGGGCAAGCGCTCTATGGACTGCCTGACGCAGAATGCCTGTCCCCTTACCGTGAACTACCCTGACCTGCCATAGTCCAGCCATAAAGGCATCATTTAAGTATTTGTCTAATTTTAATAGAGCCTCATCTACCGTCAAATGGCGAAGATGTACCTCGCTTGATGGTGATGAAGTGCTGGCATGTTCCTTCTTCTTATCTGCCATAGCTAGTAGTTTCTGGACTGATTTTAGCAGTGTGTGCCAGTCTTTACCATGCAGGTCATAAGGGGAGTTCCAGAGGGGGTGAGGTTTACATAGCTAGCTTTTTGCTACCAGTTATAATAGCTTTGCGAGCAATGAATTCAATAAGAAGCGCGACAAACCAAAGAATACCAATGCCATATACTATATAAAAATAGACACTTGCTTGTTTTAATTGGATTAAGCTGACTAAACCATCAGCAAATGCAACTGCAAAAATTCCTACCACAAGGCACCATTCAACCAATATGGGCAGGTTTCTGACACGCGTATTTTTTATTCCACCAATAGATATGTTTATTCTTGCTCCTATTTTCGAAGAGATTATAGCAGGCATAAAGATTAAAAGAGACAATATTACGAATGAAAATCCACTAATTACAGAAACACTACCCCGATTTTGTATCCTAAACAGTAAAAGCCCGAAATAAAAAAGTAGTATCCCCATCCGTAAAAAATCTGTGCGGCTTAGCATTTTTGAGAGGCCGCTACCTTCTACAGGACTAATGTCTTCTCTATTTCCTGTTTCCGGCTTCTTGAATTCTATGTGGGAAATCGAATCTGTATTAATTAATAACCCTTCCACAGATCTGCTAGGACTGACCCAGCGCTCTTTTTCTTTTTGGTAGTAGTGCATTTTGCTAAGATATAACTCGGCAGTTTCCTTATTTCCACTTTGTGAATAATATGTTGGCCAACCGGATACAATGTTTCCGTCTTTAAGATAAACGGTAACATAGTCAGCATTTTTATGAAATAATCTATACCAAGTATCCTCATGTCCATACAAATCTAGGCCTATCCGACTAAAAAGTCTTGCTATACCTTCTTTTTTATACAATCTTATTAACAGGAAGCCTAACAGAACCGCGAGAACATACATAGCTATGAGTAATTCAAGGGATAACATTTCAGGATTGCTAAGTATGCGTATGTATCCCGGGAATATCCTAATATCCCATGACGGAGCAAAGGTGTTTATAGCAAGCAACTTAAAAAGATTAGTAACCAGATAAGCTATACTGAAGGCTAATATGCTAAGAAGAAGACTAATAAATAGATGTTGAACTTGACTTATTTTACGAGTTACAGTCCCCCAGCAGAAAATACCCCAACTCAAAAATCCTGGTAACAGTAGAAATACCACTGAGGGCAGTGATTCTAAGCCCATTCTAGCTCACTCCATTCCCTAATCTTCATTTGATTCTTCGTCTGGCTCTTGATCTGAACGTGGCATAGGTGGTGGCGGCTCTGGCGGTTCTTCATCAGGTGGTTTACGATACTCAGCCTCTTTAAATATCTTAACCTGTTTCCCCTTTTCGTTTTCTTCCTTTTCTGGCTCTTCACTCATCAGTTTCCTCCCATAAATTTTCTTTACTATTATCTTATTATACCACACAGATGACTTATCAGACTTTACCATGTAGTTCGTTTATCATGGGCATTTAAGAGGGGCGAAGCCCCTCTTTCCTTTTCGCCACAAATTCTAGTAGAATATGATTTGATTATGAAAGTATAAGTTTCTCGGAGGAAACAGAGGGAACCAGTGTATTACTTTGCCTATGCTTCTAATTTAAATAAAAAGCAGATGCGGGAGCGTGCGCCAGAGAGTAAGCCTATGTTTGTGGCTACCCTGCCTAACTACAAGCTGGTATTTGCCGGCTGGTCCCGGCAGTGGCGGGGTGGCTCCGCTACTATTTTGCTGTCTCGGGACGATAAGGTTCTCGGTGCCCTTTATGAAGTCTCAGAAAGAGATTTGAGGCGGTTGGATAGCTATGAGGATTGTCCCAGGAGCTACAATAGGATAAATGTTACCGTATTTGATGAGGATGGTAACGCCGTAGGAGCGGTGACTTATATCAAAGCGGGACGATTAGAAGAAACACAGCCGTCAAAGGAGTATCTGGCTGTTATTCAGCAGGGCTATAGAGACTGGGAGCTATTCAGGTAAACTTGTTTGTTGTTACTCGTAGGCAGGTGTCAGGAGGGGCGAAGCCCCTATTTAATAAAACACTAAATCCTAAACTTTAGAGATTTGAATTTTGGATTTGTTCCGAAAATAGAGTGTTTCTAATGTTGTGTCATTCTGAGCCGAAGGCGAAGAATCTCCTCTTGTCTGCTTGAAGGGATTCTTCGGTCGCTGTGCTCCCTCAGAATGACAGCCTATTTTCATGATTTGGTAGAGGGCAACCGCCCATGAGAGTTTGTTTAGGATTTAGAAATTAGAGTTTAGGATTTCACCAAAGAAGGGGGTGAGGTAGACCCCGAAACAAGCCATTTCGGGGTAGATAAAGCTCCCTTTTCTTTTCGCCGCAAATTCTAGTAGAATAGACTAGCAATGAGAGAAGGCTCAACCCCTATCCGACAGCAATACCTCAGGATTAAGCGGAAGTATCCCCAGGCTATTGTCTTCTTCCGCCTGGGAGATTTCTATGAGACCTTTGATGAGGATGCTAAGCTTGCCGCTCGGGAACTGGAGATTGTCCTGACCTCCAGGGAGATGGGCAAGGGGCATCGGGTGCCTATGGCCGGTATCCCCTATCATGCTCTAGATAACTATCTGGCTAAACTTATTAATCGTGGCTATAAGGTGGCTATCTGTGAGCAGGTAACTAAGCCGGGTGAGACGAAGGGTTTAGTTGAGCGTGAAGTCATCCGCTTGGTAACACCAGGCACCGTAGTTGAGCCTGGCCTTCTTGACAGTAAGACCAATAATTATTTAACCAGCCTGGTTTTAGGTGAGGAGGAGGTGGGCATAGCCTATGTTGATATAACAACAAGCGAATTTGCTACCACTCAGGTACCTCTCCAGCGGGCTATCCCAGAACTGGAGCGACTTAAACCCCCGGAGATTATTACGGCTGAGGGTTCAGAGTTATCCAGTTTAGGCTTAACCGCTCCGGTAACTCGGCTTGAAGATTACTGGTTTGAGCTGGAGGTAGCCCATCAAACAGTGCTTGACCATTTTGGCGTGGCTACCCTTGACGGCTATGGCTGTGCCCGCCTACCCTTGGCGATAAGAGCCGCTGGCGCTATTATTCACTATATTCAGGAAACGCAGAAAGGGGGTCTGGGACAACTGACGCGACTTTCTACCTACTCTACTGGTTCATTTATGGCACTGGATGTAAACACGCAGAATAACCTGGAGCTTTTCCGCGCCGGCCGCTCAAGAACAGTTGACGGCTCATTATTATCAATTGTTGACCTGACTAAAACAGCCATGGGGGGCAGGTTATTAAAGAGGTGGTTGGGTCAGCCTCTGCTTGATATAACCGAGCTGGCTAAGCGACAGGATGCCATCAACTGGTTCTATAATAATACACTGGCTCGTAATCAGACTATTTCTTTGCTGGATAAGACGGCTGACCTTGAGCGGTTGATTAACCGGGTAAGGGGTGATATTGCTACCCCTCGCGAGCTAGTCGCCTTACGGCGTAGCCTGGAAGTAATACCCAGGCTGATAGAGATAATTGAGCATGGTAGCAGTAATAGCCCGATAAACTGGCTGAAGGAAGAACTAAAACCCCGCCAGGATGTGGTCGACTTGATTTCTGAAGCTATAGAGGAGCAGCCTTCACCTAATTTAGGTGAGGGTGGCGTAGTCAGGCAAGGATTTTCTGAGGAACTGGATAGCCTTCGCCTGACATCTAAGAATGCCAAGCAATATCTGGCTAATCTGGAGCGCCAGGAACGAGAAAAGACGGGGATTAAATCGCTGAAGGTGGGCTTCAATAAGGTCTTTGGTTACTATATTGAGGTGTCTAAATCTAACTTGCCTCAGGTGCCTCAGCACTATATCAGGAAACAGACATTGGTTGGTGGTGAGCGCTTCTTCACTCCAGAGCTAAAAGAATATGAATCGCTGATTTTGAATGCTCGGGACAGGATTGCTGAGCTTGAGACTGATATCTTTCGTCGGGTATGCCATCAGGTAGCCACCGCCAGCGAGCGCATTCTGGCTCTAGCCAATGCCTTGGCTAATACCGATGTTTTCTCCGGCCTGGCTGAGGTAGCGGTGCGCTATAGCTATGTCCGACCTAAATTAACTACGGGTAACGAGATAATTATTAAAGAAGGACGCCACCCGGTAGTAGAGGGAAGCCTGATTGATAGTAGCTTTGTGCCTAATGACACCTACTTATCTAATGATGA
>JAUVZA010000072.1 GCA_030602805.1 Dehalococcoidia bacterium
TCACGATCCTTAGCGTTTTGAAGAGCATGGCTAAGGCTGAAGGACTCTATAATGTTGAGTTTGCTGAATATGCCCGCACGAAATATCCCGAACTTGGTGAAGATATTATAACCATGATTGAGAATCTAATAAAGCATCCTCCGGAGGGCTAATATTCTATACCGGCATAAAAGGGGGGTCGGGGGGATTTGAACCCCCGACCCTAGGCAAGAGCTTTAGAAGAAAGGTAGGGCACTTTTATCAATTTTAGTAAACATTTTTGTCTACGGGTATTGACAAAAATATTATTTAGTGGTAAGATGCGAATACTAGGATACTTGTATGAATGACGAAGCTAGGCAATCAAGAAGTATTAAAATGAAGCCGAGCATTGTCCGAAAGGCGCGTCATCGGGCCGTTGAGGAGGGCAAAACGCTTGGTAGGTGGATTGAGGAGGCCATAGACGAGAAGATTGAGCGAGAAGAAAGAGTGAAAGAGGGTAAATAGAAAAGACCTGCGGCCACAGGTCTTTCTGGGGATAAGGCAGAAATGTCTAACTGTTCTTATTGTAAAGTAATCCTGAAGGAAAGTCAAGCGAAGGGCTCAGAGACCCCACAGTATGGGTGCACTTCTGAGCCGTTTGCTTATTATTAAGCAGGGGATAAAACTCTATGATAGTTAATGACAAAATCAGAGTAGTCGCCACTAAATGTGGCGACGTTTCATCTTTCTCTCCTTTTTCTTTAATGACCCCGGTGCTGGTGTGACTGACTCTCCCAGTTCTATAACTTCAGCCATATTTATACCCTTACTAACAGCAATACCAGCACCACCAGCACCGGGGAAATTGGCAATCAGAAGTCATGTGGAATGATAAGTTTGGATGGGGCAAGAAATCTTGTGGATAGGAGGTGATGCCTATGAGATGAGAGAAGTTATTTAAGGACTTTTTGGGTAGAAAAAATTATTGAGGAGGAAAAATTGAAAGGATTTATTGTACCTTTATTAACAGCGGTGATGGTGGTTAGTATAATCTTTGCCGGATGTATGCCAGGGGCAGCCCCAGCACCACCAGTAACTCCACCAGTCACACCACCAGTCACGCCGCCAGTCACACCACCTGTGACACCACCAGTCACACCACCAGTAACTCCACCAGCACCGGGTCTACAACCAGAGGTACCAGTAGCGACACCAGCATTAACGCTAGAACTGTACGGACCAGGTAACCCAGCGGCACGATTTCCAATAAATGACCCAGAGAGACTAGTGCCCAATCCAGAGAATCCTTTTGAGGGCATAGGATTAAAACCTGATGGCACCCCATACTACTTTGCCTATTCACCTTGCTGGAGTGGTAATGACTGGATTCAAGTTACCATGAATCAGTTCTCACGCTACTGTGATCTGGCTGGCGTACGCTGGACTATGCACGACCCTGCTCTGGATACTATGAGGCAGATAGGAATACTTGAAGACCTAATTGGCATGAAGCCCGATGCTATTCTGGTTCACCCTGTAGACGGGAAGGCCGTTGCCCCTATTGTTGATAAGGTTGGGCAGGCTGGTATCCCATTCTTTCACCTTGACGTAGTAATTCCTAGTGAGGGCGTTACAGCTTATTCGCGCCACTCTTCTAGGATGATGGGGCAAGCCGGTGGGACATTTGCCGTAGAATTTGCACAGCAGCAAAATAAACACCTCAATGTTTACATAATCTACGGAATGTTGGAAATGGGTGAAATAGCTATTGACCGTGGCCGAGGATTCATCGACATAACGGAACCCAGCGAGTGGGTTACGCCAATTAAAGGTCCTGACTGTGGCTGGACACATGCCCCGGCAACGGATGCTATTGTCTCTGCCTTCCCTGCCAATCCCGACTTAAATGCTGTCTACGAGATGGGTAGCATGGGTAAAGGGGTTATTGAGGGGTTGAGGGCTATAGATATGCTTTATCCTGTAGGTGACCCCAACCACATCATTGTCATTTCTAATGATGAAGAGAAGGCGGTCTGTGACGATATTGAAGCGGGCTGGATTGACGCTGTAGTTACCCACTCACCTTATAACGAGGTTGACACAGCTATGAAGCAAATGTTCACCTATGTTATCTTTGGAAAGCCCGTGAGAAGCACTGTCACTTTGTCTTCCGTACTGACATCGGAGGATATAGGGACAGGGAGGTGGGATGTGACATGGGGTGTGCTTATGTCCAGGGGTGTGCCTTGGGATGAATGGCCTATCCTTGACCTGGGAATGTACCCCTGGCCGCCGGAATAATAGGTAGGGTATAGTAATTTAGAGGTTAAGGCTGCTGAGGCCTGGTTAATATCTATTATTTTAGATACCGGGTTCTCAGTAGCCTTGATAAGGGAAGAGATGAAAGCATTAAGATGGCATGGCAAAGAGGATTTGCGTTACGAAGATGTTCCTGAACCATCCCCCCGGCCAGGGGAGGTGAAAGTAAAAATTCATTTGACCGGCATCTGTGGCTCGGATTTGCACGAATATCAGTCTGGGCCTCTTTTTATTACCGCAGAACCGCATCCGGTAACCGGTAAGACGGCTCCGGTAACTCTAGGGCACGAATTTTCAGGTGAGGTAGTGGAGGTAGGGGAAGGGGTATCTAACTTTAAGCCAGGGAATCGAGTAACCGGAGACTGTGTTTGGTCTTGCGGTAAATGCTTTTACTGCATGAGAAATAGGCCCAACCTTTGCCCACAGGCCGTTTACACTGGTTTCCATACTGACGGTTCTATGGCTGAATATATGGTTGTTTCAGAGGTTACTCTTTACAAACTTCCTGATTCCATTTCTGATGAAATTGGAGCGTTAGTGGAACCTTTAGAAGTCGGTGTTCATGCTGTTCGAAGAAGTGGGCTTGGGATAGGAGACACGGTAGCTATTGTGGGCGCCGGGACTATTGGTATTTGTACTTTTTTGGCTGCTAAGGCAGCAGGGGTGTCTAAAATCTTTGTTGTGGAAATATCCAAGGCAAGGGGAGAGAGAGCTTTAGCCATGGGAGCTACTGCGGTTATCAACCCTAAAGAGGTGGATACTGCGAAGCAGATTTGTGAGCTTACCGGCGGCCTAGGAGCAGATGTCTCTTTCGACTGTGTTGGTCTTCCTGTTAGCGGTCCCTTAGCCGTGAAATTAGCCCGCAAAGGTGGAACTGTAGTCATCGTAGGTATGTCTCCGGGACCTAGCCCCGATTTTAACTTTTTCAGTATTCAGCTGTCAGAAAAAACTGTTCTAGGTTCAGCAGCTTATGTCCGCGGCGAAGCTCCCTCCGTTATTGACCTACTGACCAGTAAGAGAATTGAGCCCAGTGGGCTTATTACGGGAAAGGTAGCACTTAAAGATGCTGAGGGGAGAGGATTTAAGGAACTAATTAATAACCCAGAGAAGCACCTAAAGGTCTTGCTCCAACCCTAGGTCTGAAGGTAACTAGTTGGGAGAAGTTGAGCATCATTATTGACTGGCTGGACATAAGCAAAAAAGAGAGGGATAAAATATAAAGGAGGTGCTGACATGACATTGAATATTGGTGTTACAGCTCTATCTAACCCTCATCATATAGGTGTGGTGGTGAAAGACATAGATGAGACTACTAAATTCCTATCCTCAATGTTTGGCCTTGGGCCCTGGGATATCTCGGAAGCTACGATTACCAAGGATGAGGTAATAGTGGGTGAGCCATTTAGGTTAAAGATTGCCTTTGCTAAGTTAGGGGAAACGTCATTGGAGCTTCTGCAATCCCTAGAGGGGAGAACAATCTGGTCCGAGTTTCTCGAAATTCATGGAGAAGGGGTACATCATATAGCCTTTGGTATCTCAAATTGGGATGAGGTGGTGTCAAAAGCAAAAGAACAGGGTGCCAGGATGGTGGCTGGTGGTATCGTTTGGGGAACAACGCATTGGTGCTATTTTGATACCAAACCCGGTGGTATCGTTGTCGAATTTATAGAAGTATCGTAAGGGATAAATGCACTCACTTCGCCAAGTCATGATGACATTAAGATAATAGTGGAGCCAGATGTATAGCCTCCGCTCTAGGGAGTGCCAAGGAATTTGTAATCGCGTCAATGAGGAGGATGAAGCGTGACAAAAAGGCGGTTAGGGGATGGCAGTGGCTGAAATTATGGAGAAGCAGAAACCTTCCAGGGTCCAAGAGGTTGCAAAGCGTGTCTTCAGACATGAAAACGCTGTCCTTGGCATTATTCTAGCAAGCTTGGTGGGTGTTTTTGGGGTTCTGTCCAAAGGCTACGCTGTCACTGCATATAATGTCATGAATGTTATCCTGCAGAGTTCGATGAGGGGGCTGGCAGCCATAGGTCAGGCCTTTGTTATTTTAACCGCCGGCATTGACATTTCGGTTGGTGGAATGGCGCTGGTGACCCTGTCTCTGGCTGCAGTTTTGATGACTGGTAGAGCTGGTCTTACAGCAGGGCCTATAGCGCTTATGTTCCTATTAGGAATGACTATAGGGGCATCCACCGGTTTATCAGTATCGCGTATCAATATACCGCCGCTTATAGTAACGCTGGCTGTGTGGGGAATACTTAGAGGAGCCTCTATGCAAATTACTAAAGGATATACCATTACTGGGCTACCGCCTTCAGTAGCTTTCTTTGCGTCGGGGCGTATCGCCGGTGTGCCGGTACCGGTCATTATTTTTACGGTGGCGTGTGTAGTTGCTTATTTTGTCCTTAATCATACTAGCTTTGGTCGTTCCGTCTATACTGTTGGCGGCAATCCAACAAGCGCTTGGCTCTCCGGCATAAATGTAAAAAATATACGGTTTTCGGTCTATGTTATTTCTGGATTCTGTGCAACACTTGCCGGTTTGGTAATAATGTCGCGTACCATGAGTGCTGCGATGGGGTCTGTGTATGGTCTTGAGCTAGATTCCATAGCTTCAGTTGTTATTGGCGGCGTCAGTTTAATGGGTGGCAGAGGAAACATTGCTGGGGTAGCAATTGGGGCTGTAATGATCGGCGTTATTAACAACGGAATGAGCATAATGGCAGCAAGTCCAGCTGTTCAGGATATAGTAAAGGGGGCGGTAATAATTATTGCTGTGGCTATTGACTACATACGTAGACGTTAGAAGCCAGCACCGGAGCAAGGGCTGAAGGTGTAAAGATGACAGAGGATGAAATTAGAGAGAAGCAGAAAGCTTCTAGTGCTCGAGAGATAGTAAGGGGTGTCTTCAGACATGAAAACGCTGCCCTTGGCATCATCTTAGCAGGAGTGTTAGGTGTTTTTGGGGTTCTGTCCAAAGGCCACGCTGTCACTCCAACTAATATCATGAACATTCTCCTGACGAGTTCGACCAGGGGGGTGGCAGCAATGGGTCAGTCCTTTGTTATTTTAACCGCCGGCATTGACCTTTCGGTTGGTGGAATGGCGCTTTTTGCTTTGTGCCTGGGAGCAGTTTTGATGACTGGTAGAGCTGGTCTTACAGCAGGGCCTACTATAGCAATTATGCTGATAGGCGGAATGGCTATAGGGGCATCCACCGGTTCATTAGTATCGCGTGTCAAGTTACCACCGCTTATAATAACGCTGGCTGTGTGGGGAATACTTAGAGGAGCAGCCTATCAAGTTAGTGAGGGTAAGGTCATCTCTCCTCTCCCGATTAGCATAGCTTTCGTTGGGCAAGGTTATGTCGCCGGGGTACCAATAGCAGTTATTATTTTTGTGGTGGCGTGTGTAGTTACTTATTTTGTTATTAATCACACTAGCTTTGGTCGTTCCGTCTATGCTGTTGGCGGCAATCCAGTAGCCGCCTGGCTCTCCGGCATAAATGTAAAAAATATACTGTTTTCGGTCTATGTTATTTCTGGATTATCCGGAGCACTCGCCGGTTTGATAATAATGTCGCGTACCTTGGTTGCTTCGATGCAGTCTGTGTATTGGCTTGAGCTAGATTCCATAGCTTCAGTTGTTATTGGCGGCGTCAGTCTAGCTGGCGGCAGAGGAAGCATTATTGGGGTAATAATTGGGGTTCTGATAATCGGCGTTGTTAACAACGGAATGGCCGTAATAGCAGTAGACCCAGCTTTTCAAGCTATGATAAAGGGGGCAATAATATATATTGCTGTGGCCATTGACTACATACGTAAACGATAGAAGCCAGCACTAATTGCTGGCAGGTTACCCTTTTATTTTTGCCACAGGCAGATAATTGAATAGTACTTTTAGATAAGGAGGTTAGAAAGATGGCTAAGTCGTATTTAGAAAGAATAAAAACGGAGCTTGTTACTGACCCCAAACTTAAACAACCGATTACCGAGAGAACCGGACGGTTAAGGGATACCATGCTGGCGGTCACTCCCAAGCTCTGCTCCGAGAGGGCTAGGCTGTACACAGAATCGTGGAAAGAAACCGAAGGGCAGCCGACAGTGATACGGCGGGCAAAGGCCCTGGAAAAGATACTGGGGGGGATGAGTATATTCATCCGTCCTGGTGAGCTTATTGTGGGTAACCAAGCTAGTGATGTCAGGGCGGCTCCCGTGTTCCCAGAGTTCTATATGCAGTTTATTCTAAACGAGCTTGATGGGAAGCCCTATAGGTTTGAGGAAAGACCGGGAGACCCGTTCCAGGTAAGCGAAGAGGATGAGAAGGTTCTGAGGGAAGCAGGAGAGTGGTGGAGGGGGAAAACGATGGTCGATTATAAGCTTAGCCTCTTCCCTGAGGAGGCACGTAAGGCGTACTATGAAGTTCAGGCACTTGAGCTTTACTCATTTGGGGGAGGGGGAGGCTCGGGACACTTTATTCCCGAGTTCCCCAAGGTTCTCAACAAAGGCATGAACGGGGTAATCAAGGAGGCAGAAGATAGGATTAAGGATTTGAAGCTGTGGGAACGAGGGGCTATTGAGCAACGAGACTTCCTAAAAGCGGTGAGCATCGCCCTGAAGGCAGCCATCAGCTTTGCTAAACGGTATGCGGTATTGGCCCGGGAAATAGCTGAGAAAGAGACAGATTCAAAGCGGAAAACTGAGCTAATTAAGATTGCCGAGCACTGTGAATGGGTGCCAGGTAATCCAGCACGAACCTTCTGGGAAGCAATGCAATCTCTATGGTTTGCCCACTTGCTTATTCAAATTGAATCTAACGGACATTCTATGGGCTATGGCAGGTTTGACCAGTTTATGTATCCGTTTTACAAGAAGGACATTGATGAGGGGAGGATTACCCCAGAAGAAGTGGTGGAACTACTGGAGTGCTTATGGATTAAAACCACCGAGATAAATAAAGTGAGAGATTGGGATGCTACCCGAGTGGTGATGGGCTATCCCATGTTCCAACAACTAACAGTTGGCGGGCAAACCCTAGATGGG